>JALZHU010000008.1 GCA_030860695.1 Actinomycetota bacterium | reverse complement strand
CCCGGCAGCCGGGCCGGTCCCGAGAAAGCGCAGAAAGAGCCATCTCTGGGAGTGCGATCCTGGTCATCTAGCCGTCGAGTCGATCCGGCAGGCGGTCCGCAACCCGGCCGCCCTCTAGGGTGATCCCCCGGGAGCGGGACGCCGCTATGGCGACCGGTACAGAATACGGGCGAGCCGATCGTCAACATGACGGCTGAACCGGATCCACTTCATCAACGCGGACAGCCAGCCCGCCGTGGTGGCGTGAATCGAGAGCGCTGCTGGGCTCCAATACCCCCGCCTCCTAACTTTCTCGGCTTCGGCAAGCAAAAACGTGCTGTCGCACGGTAAGGGAGTCAACGAATCACGCCAGCGACGCGATGCCATAACCTGTGCGAGCCCGTGACGGCAGAAGGGCTTGGTCACTGTCCCGACATGGAGACCTATCGGGGCTATACCCGGTCCGATAGCCCCGATAGGTCTCCATGTCGGGCTAAAGGAAGGCCGGGGTAGCCTCCGGGGCGATGGCTGAGGTCGTTGTGCGGGAGCTGAGTGGGTGGGGACGTGCTGCGCCGAGCAGAGCGCGGGTACTGGTCGATCCGACTGTCGAAGCGATCCAGCGGGCAGTGCGCAGGGCCGGGGAACGCGGGGTGATCGCCCGTGGGCTGGGGCGCTCTTATGGCGACCCGGCGCAGAACGCGGGCGGGCTGGTCATCGACATGACCGGGCTCAACCGGATCCACGCCATCGACGTGGGCACCGGGCTGGCCGTGGTAGACGCCGGGGTCAGCCTCGATGCGCTGATGCGCGCTGCACTGCCGTTCGGGCTGTGGGTCCCGGTGCTGCCCGGCACCCGGCAGGTCACCGTGGGTGGGGCGATCGCGGCCGACATCCACGGCAAGAACCACCACAGTGCGGGCAGCTTCGGCAACCACGTCCGCTCACTGGACCTGGTCACAGCCGACGGGTCGATCACCACGCTGACTCCCGACAACGAGCTGTTCTGGGCCACCGTCGGGGGCATGGGGCTGACCGGGATCATCGTGCGCGCCACGATTGCGCTCACGCTCGTTGAGTCGGCGTACTTCGTCGTCGACACCGACCGCACCGCCAACCTCGACGAGCTGATGGTGCTGCTCACCGACGGCTCCGACGACCGCTACGACTACTCCGCCGCCTGGTTCGACGCTATCTCGACCGGCGCGAAGCTGGGTCGCGCGGTACTCACCCGCGGCTGTCTGGCTCGGCGTGATGAGCTGCCACCCAAGCTGCGCCGCGCCCCGCTGGCCTTCGACGCGCCGCAACTGCTCACCGTGCCGAACCTGTTCCCGAACGGCCTGGCCAACCGGGCGATCTTCAGCGCGCTCAGCGAGGCGTGGTACCGCAAGGCACCGAAACGCCGCCGAGGCGAGGTGCAGAACCTGACCACCTTTTACCACCCCCTGGACATGATCGGGGAGTGGAACCGCGCCTACGGCCCGCGCGGCTTCCTGCAGTACCAGTTCGTGGTGCCCTTCGGCGCGGAAGATGCCTTCCGCCGCATCGTGGAACAGATCGCGTGCTCGGGACACGTGTCATTCCTCAACGTGCTCAAGCGTTTCGGCGACGCCAGCCAGGCGCCGCTGTCATTCCCCCAGCCCGGCTGGACGATCACCGTGGACTTCCCCATCCGCCGGGGCCTTGCGGAGTTCTGCGACCGGCTCGACGAGCAGGTCCTTGACGCCGGCGGGCGGCTCTACCTCGCCAAGGAGTCGCGGACGTCCGCGGTCACCTTGCACCGTATGTATCCGCGGATCGACGAGTGGCGCAAGATCCGCGTCGCCGCCGACCCCAACGGCATCTTCGCCTCTGACCTCTCCAGGAGACTTGAACTGTCATGATCGACGCTGTGGGCAACCCCCAGTCCCTGCTGCTGCTGGGCGGCACCTCCGAGATCGCGCTGGCCACCGCGGAGCGCTACGCCACCCGCCGGCCGCTGCGGGTGGTGCTGGCCGCCCGCCCGTCGCAGCGCCTGGACACCGCCGCGCAGCGGCTGGATCGGGTGGGCGCCACGGTCATGACGCTGCCCTTCGACGCGGCGGACACCGCCTCGCACCCCGAGACGATCGAGAAGGCCTTCGCCGACGGCGATATCGACGTCACCCTGGTCGCCTTCGGTCTGCTCGGCGATCAGGAAAAGGCGTGGACTGACCACGCCACCGCAGTCGAACTCGCCCAGGTCAACTACGTGGGAGCGGTATCGGTCGGGGTCTTGGTGGCCAAGGCGCTGCGACAGCAGGGCCACGGCGCGCTGGTCGCGCTGTCCTCCGTCGCCGCCGAACGGGCCCGGCGCGCCAACTTCGGCTACGGCTCCACCAAAGCCGGCCTGGACGCCTTCTACACCGGGCTCACCGAGGCACTGCGGCCATCCGGGATCAAGGTCTCCGTGATCCGGCCCGGCTTTGTGCACACCAAGATGACCGCCGGCATGAAGCCCGCCCCGCTGTCAGTCACCCCGGAGCAGGTCGCCGAAGTGATCGTGGACGCCGTCGCGCACGGTCGCGAGCAAGCGTGGGCGCCAGCACCCATGCGGTTCGTGATGTCCGCACTGCGACACGTCCCGCGCCCGATCTTCCGCCGCCTGCCGATCTGAATGCTGCCTGACTGAGCGGAAGCTCAACGCCCCGGCACGAGGACGAGCCGGCCGGGCCCGCTCCATGGCGATTCAACATTCCATTGGTCCGGGCCATCAGCCCCCTGCACGCCGTCGTGCCGGAGCAGGCGGTCCGGTCGCACAGGGTGCACACCGCGGTCGAAATAGCGGTAATTGATCTGGAGCAGCCGTCGCTTCACCGGTCCAGCCTGCTGCTCGCGCTCCCGGATAACCTCATTCATCGCCCCCCGATCGGAAAACACGTCCACGATCGCGCAGTCACAGAAATAAGCGAGCGTCCCAATCTCGCCCGGACTTGCGATCGTGTGGCCCGCGGCCTTGCCGGCCAAGTCGCTCCCGATTCGCGCGTACTGGCCCGGAAGCGCCCAGTTCGTGGTGATCGGGGCGACGGTCCAAGGAACGCCCCGACCGAGCGCGAACCCGACGCTGAGGATGGCCAGCAGGGCCAAGGGGATCGCCGCCACGACTCCGAGGGCATGTCGTGCCGCCGTATGCACTGCTACCGGCAACGCCGCGGTGGTGAACGCTGCGCAATAGGTAAGGCCAGCAACCGACGGGCCGTAGTACCAGTGGTACGGCGCCGTACCCAGCGCGGCGAAGGCCGCAAGGTGAGCCAGCCCACCGACGCCGGCGACTACCGGGACGGCGAGTCCGCCCGGTACACCACGTCGCATAGCGGGAGCCGTCCAGGCCGCCAGGCACAGCACACCGAATACCGCCGGGCCGGCGGCGAGCACCGTGGCAGTCGGGTACGCCTGCCCGTACAGCTGCCATCCGTTTCCGACGTCGTAGATCTCGCCCCACTTCTCACCCTGGGTCTTGAGCAGGAACGTGTCGGGCAGGGCCGAGCCCAGCAGCAACCAGCTGACCAGGTGCCAGGGCAGCGCCACCAGGACCGCGATGCCGGTGGTTAGCACCGCCCGGCGGCGCAGCGCGGCTACGCCAAGCACCGCGATCACCGAGAACACCACGAGGTCCGGGCGGGTGAGTACGAGCAGTCCAGATATCACCCCGGCTGCCACCGGCCGCCCCATCACTGCGTAGTAGCCAAGCCCGACGATCAGGCTAGCGGCGATGAAGGTCTCTAGGCCGATGGTCGACGCCAGCAACGGATTTGCCAACAATCCGGCCACCGTGAGCACCGGCAGGAGCCCGGACAAGCCCGTTTGCCGCGCGGTGCGCGCAGACCAGACCGAGGTCGCGGCAGCGGCAGCCATCAGGACCACGCCGACGGCCACCACGGGACGCCGCACCAGCGCGGTGACCCCGGCGAGCAGCCACACATTGAGCGGAGAGGTCGCGGTATTTGACGTCTGCTGCTCGATCACGCCCCAATGCAGGCGGAAGGCAACGTTGCGGGCGTAGTCCAGGGTGATGTATGCATCGTCGATCAACGATCGGTGGGCCACGACAAACAACAGACCACCGGCCGCCGCGCCAGCGCACGCGGCCAGCAGATCCTGACGTGCAAGCCGTGTCCTCTTCACGGCGGGGTCCTTTTCACGGCGGGTCCTTTTCACGGCGGGCGAGCCGAGGACTACAGGTAAACGGCCGCGATGAGGGTGAGGACGAGACAACCGCCCAACACCTGGAGCACCCGGTCACCGATGGCGATCTCCTCGGGTTCACCGCCGTTGCCCCCATCGACGTCCACGGCATAGCGCAGCACAGCCACGACGAAAGGCACTAGGGAGATGATCGGCCAGTGCGACTGATTGATCTGGCTGAGCTGAAACGCCCACAGACCATAGGTCATGATCAGCACAGTGGCCGACAACGTCCACACGAAGCGCAGGTAGGAGGCGGTATAGCGCTCCAGTGACTTGCGTATCTTCGCGCCGGTGCGCTCGGCGAGACGGATCTCGGCATAGCGTTTACCAGCCACCATGAACAGCGACCCGAACGCGGCGACGAGCAGGAACCACTGGGACAGCTCGATCTCGCCAGCAGCGCCGCCCGCGATGGCCCGCAACAGGAAACCCGATGCGACGATGGCGATGTCCACCACCGGCTGGTGCTTGAGCCACAAGCAATAAGAGACCTGCACCGCGATGTAGACCGCGGTGACCACGGCCAGGTCGCTCGACGCCAGGAAGGACACGCTGAGCGAGGCCACGAAGAGCACCACCGCGACGGCCAGCGCCAGCTGCGGTGAAACCACCCCGGCGGCGATCGGGCGGTGGCGCTTGGTCGGGTGTGCCCGATCGGCCTCAACGTCCTGGACATCGTTGACCAGGTACACCCCGGATGCGGCGAGCGAAAATGCGACAAAAGCGACCCCGACTGCGGTGAGCGCCTCCAGTTGGAAGAGGTAACCGCCGGCGAACGGTGCAGCCAGCACCAGAACGTTCTTCAGCCACTGCCGGGGCCGCATGGTGCGAACCAGCCCGGAGACCGCGTTGGGGCGCCGGACGAGGGTTTCTTGCTGGGTCGTGGCGGTCATCGCCATCCTCTCCCGGGATGTGAAGCCAGTCGCCGTCGCACCCCGGCACCGATGGTTGCGCCTAGCGCGGAGCCCACGAGAACGTCTGTCGGGTAATGCACGCCCAGCACCAGTCTGCTCACCAGCATCGGAGGCACCAGCACCGGGATAAGCGGGCGGCGCAGCAGGGCACCGTAGAGAACCGCCGCTGCAGTAGTAGAGGCCGCGTGCGAGGACGGGAAGGACAAACGGCTCGGCGTGCCCACCAGCACCTGCACCGATGGGTCGGTCGGGCGGTGCCGGCGCACCACCCGCTTGACGGCGATCGACGCCCCGTGCGCTGCGGCTACCGCGCCGGCAGAAAGCAGCCAATCCCGCCGGCGCCGCCGGTCGGCCAGCGCACCCAGCGCACCCAATACCAGCCAGCCCAGGGCGTGCTCGCCGAAATGGGACAAACCGCGGGCGGCGCTGACTACCCGGGGTGCCGCTGCCCTGCGCTGCATCGCGGTGAGCAGGGCTACCTCCTGCTGATCAGTGGACGGCAGCATCACGCGTCGAACACCCGCTTCCAGCCGGTCCGGCTGGTCAGCTCTCCAGCGGCGTCGCGGTAGAGCTTGCGCAGCCGGGGGAACTCCTGGGCAAGCTGCCGGTGTAGCGCCACCGAACGGGCCAGCATGGAGCGAAACGCCCGGGGGTCTCGCTTGCGGTAGGTGACACCGCGGCCGTCCGCAGTAGACACGGTGACCCCATCCATTCCGGACAGCACAAACCACTGGGCGTCCTGGCGGGCCAGCGACAGTTGCGGGCGGCGATGGGACCGGGGGTCGACCGGGCGGAGCTGATGCACCAAGCGTTTGAGCAGCGTCGCCCCGATGGTGACCGGGTTGGTCGGCGGTTTGAGCATGCGCTGTACCTCGAGCTGCCCGCCGGCTGGCAGCGGCAGCTCCTGGGAGTCCACCACCTGCCCGTCGGTGAATTCCGCGCAGCGGGCCCGGACCTCGCCCAGGGCCGTGGGCAGTTTCTCGAACAGTGCCCGCGGCCCGGCCAGGAAGTCCTGGATCGCCATTTCCTGTAGCGCCAAGGTGGAGTACTCCATCGCCAGCGCATGCTTGAGGGCGTGTTTGAGGTTGTCAGCCAGCATCGCCGTGGGTCGGTCCTCGGTGCTATGCAGCGCCGCGCCGACTAGTCGGTTGCGCAAGTGGAAGTAGGCCTGCCAGTCGGTGGCGTCGTCCTTGTCAGCGAAGGACATGTGCCAGATCGCCACTCCGGGAACGGTGGCGGTGGGGTAGCCCGCGGAGCGGGCGCGTAGCCCGTACTCGACGTCGTCCCACTTGATGAACAGCGGCAGCGGCAGCCCGATGTCCTCGGCCACAGCGCGCGGGATCAGGCACATCCACCAGGCGTTGTAATCGACGTCGGTGCGCCGGTGCATCCAGGCGGTCTGGCGCAGCGGGTGCTGAGCGAAGTCGTGGTCGTACTCGGTGCCTGGCGCTTTGTTCCACCGCATCCGTTGCCGGTCGACGATCTCCCCCCAGGCGTGCAACCGGGAGCGCGCCTGAGCCTGCAGCATCTGCCCACCGATCAGCATCGGGTGGCGCGCGAACCGGGAAAGCGCCACGGCGCGCAGGATCGAGTCGGGCTCCAGGACGATGTCGTCGTCCATGTAAAGGATCTGCTCGCAGTCGGTGTTCTCCAGCGCTTCATACATCACCCGCGCGTAGCCGCCGGAGCCGCCGATGTTGGGTTGGTCGATGATCCGCAGGCGGTCGCCGAGCACCGCCTGCGCCTTGGCGAACCCGTCCTGGTCACAGACCTTGTTGACGCCCTGGTCAGGGATCACCACCGCGGTCACGAGGGAGCGAACCAGCTCGTCTTCGCCGATCGCGCGCAGCGTGGCGACACAGTCGGTGGGGCGGTTGAACGTGGGCATCCCGATGGTCACTGCGGCGCGACCCGGCGCCCCGACCGGCGCGTGCCAGCCACCGGAGTGCACGATCAGCTCCGAGTCCTCGGTGCTGATGTCGAACCAGTACCAGCCGCCGTCCTCGAACGGTGTCAGGTCCAGCTCGATGTCGAGTTCGCGACGACCCTCAACCAGCTCGCCGTGGGTGTGGATCTGGGTGGCGTCAGCCTTCGATCGGTAGACGTCAACCCGACCCACGCCCTCAAGGTCCAAGCGTAGGTGCACGGTGCGCAGCGTGCTCCAGCGCCGCCAGTAGCTAGCCGGGAAGGCATTGAAGTACGCCGCGAAGGACACCTCGGTCTGCTCTGGCACCTGCACGCTGGTCCGAGACAGCGCACGCACGCGGCGGGCGTTGGGTCTGGCGAGGGTGACCTCCACGTCGACGTCGTTCGGGTGGGGGGCAACGGTCGCACCGGCTGGGGGCCATACCCGCCGGGCGGTGGGCAGCTGCTCGTCGACGTAGAGCGCCCGGACAGCCATCGGGTCGGCCTTGCGGGGCAGGATCACGCGCTGCAGCAGCGTCGAAGGCATGAACTCCCCCATTCATCCGGGACTATCTCGTAGGCCTCGCAGAGGGTAGTCCTGGTAGCGGCAGCGGGCCGCGGGGGCACCCCCGCTACCTTGCCGGCCGGACGACCATCTGGCCGGCATAGGCGCGCCATGATGTTACGTGGACTCCGGTGGGGTCTTCGGCGAAAGCGAACTCGTAGACGGGGTGAATGGGCGGACCGGCCTTGAATCGGTGGTAATTCCAGTCAAGCAGCGTGCGCAAAACCGGGCCTGCCTCAGCTCGTCTGGCGCGCAGGAGATCGGCGACCTGCGCACGGTCAGAAAACCGATCGACAACCGTGCAGTCGCAAAAGTAGGCGACCGTGCCGACCTCACCGAAAGTCCGCACGGTTGTGCCCGGCGGCACTCTCGCGGCGAGAGCAGCGTATTCGGAAGCGGAAGCCCAGTTACCCGAAATGGTGGTCAACGTCCAGGGCCGCACGGCGAGGAACACCGCCGTCACCGCAATCAGTAGTACACCGATCGGCGACACCGCACACTGAAATCGGCGGGACAGCCCTCCTACGCTCAGGGCCCCGAGCATACTCAGCGCACCGACCGCCGGCCCGTAATACCACTGGTACGGCGGGACCTTGAGCAGCAGGTAAACCGTGACATGCAGGACCGCGCCGATTCCCCACACAATGGCCAGCACCGCCCCTGGCCCGCCCAAGCGGCGCGCCGCGACGACGCCCCACACGGCCAGGGCGATAAGTCCGAAGGCAGCGGGAAGCATCGACAGGTCAACGGCAAGCGGATAGCCCAGCCAGAAATACCACAGGCCATTGGCGAAGGACCTGTCGACCCACATCTCGTTGACCTTGAGCAGAAGCGTGTCTGGGACCGCGGAACCGAGCCACCACCACGACGCGACGAACCACGGTAGGGCGACAAGACCGGTGACCCCGACAACGTGCGCGACCCGCCGTACCCGGGTTCGAGCGGGCGAATTTCCGATCACGGCGATCAGTGCGGCTAGGGCGAACGCAGCAAGATCGGCGCGCGTCAGCACTAAAAGTCCGCACACCACGCCGGTCGCCACCGGACGCCGGGCGATCACAGCAGAGCCCAGAGCTGCGATCAGCGCGATCCCCAGGTATGTCTCCAGCCCAATCGTGGAGATGAGAAGGGGGTTCACCGCCAGGAGGCTGACCGCTATCGCAGCGAGCCAGTGACTCCAGCCCAGCCGCGCACATATCACAGATAAGGCCGCACCTGTCACAGCGAGGGAGGCGATGAGCAGGATCCCTACTGATACCACCGGCGCCCCGGACAACACGATAAGCCCCGCTAGTAACAGCACGTTGAGTGGCGACGTGGCGGTGTTCGACTGGTGTCCCGGCTCCAGAGCCCACTGCCCGTGTTGGGCGAGGGTGCGCGCGTAGTCGATCGTAATGTAGGCGTCGTCGATCAGCGCCCGGTGAACGGCCAAGAACACGAGTGCACTACCCACCGCGCCCAACGCTGGCGGTGCCCCAAGGGGAAGAGCAGGCAGCCGCGCGCCTGTGGGTTGAGGAGGCTCGGCGGCTGCCGAAGTCGGCGGAAGCGTGACGTGGTTCATTGTCCCCAGATCATCTTTCGCAACAGCGAGCTTTCATGCTGACTCGCGCCCATGGCCGCGTGCTCAAGGACACCGCGGAGGTTCGCCATCCTTGAACATCTGTTCCCAGGAGTCGACGGACGTGAGTTCCGGCACCGCCGCACGGTAGCGCTCCGCCGTGACGCTCCACTCCGAGACCAGCCTGCGGTAGAGCACGACAGTGCGAGCCAGCAAGGCGCGGAACTGCTGCGGGTCCCGCCTGCGGAAGGCGACGCCGCTGCCATCGGCGTTCGAAACGGTGGCTGAGTCAACCATGCCGAGCAGGAACCACCGGGCGTTGCGGGCAGGAACGCTGATCTGAGGGCGTTCACGGGTCTGAGGCTTCGGTGAGCGCAAGTGACGGGAAACCGTGGACAGTGCGCGCTTAGCGATCGCGACCGGGTGCACCGGCGGGTCGAGCAGCCGCTCGATACGCACCGGATCGAATAACGGCATCGGGAGTTGTTGGGCTGAGGAAAACACGTGCGCGTCATCGTAACCCTCGCGCAACTTTCGGACCGCGGGCAGCGCATCGTGCAGTGCAGCGAACAAGCCCTCCGGTCCGTCAAGGAAGTCCTCGATCGACTTATGGTGCAGCGCCACGGTCGAGTACTCCATCGCCATCAGGTGCTTGAAGGTGGTGCGCAAGCCATCTTGGACAAGCGCCCTTCGGACGTCATACGGGCTGTGCAACGCCAGCGTGATCATCCTGTTGCGCAGGTGAAAATAGGCCGTCCAGTCGGTCGCGTCGTCCTTGTCGGTCCAGGGCATGTGCCAGATCGCCGAGCCGGGCAGGGTGACAGTCGGAAAGCCGCACTCACCCGCCCGCAACGCATACTCCGCGTCGTCCCACTTGATGAACAGCGGCAACGGCAGGCCTACGCGTTCCAGCACTTCGCGGGGAAAAAGGCACATCCACCAGCCGTTGTAGGTGGAGTGGATGCGGGCGTGCAGCAAGCGCTGCTGACGCAGCGTCAGCTTGGCGAAGTCATGCTGGTAAACCGACCCGGGTGCCGGACGCCAGAAGCTAGTCCGCAGATCCACGATCTCACCCATGGCGTGTAGCTGGCTGCGGGCCTGCAGGTTCAACATCTGCGCGCCGACAATCACGGGGGATGACGTCGCGCTGGCGAAGGCGTGAGCGCGCAGCACGCTATCCGGCTCCAGCCGGACGTCATCGTCCATCAGCATCACATGCTCGACGCCGGTCGTACGCAGCGCCTCCAGCATTCCCCGGGCGAACCCGCCCGAACCGCCGAGGTTCTCCTGATCGATCACCACGAGCCTGCCCTCAAGCTGGGCCGCGACGTCGGCGAACCGCTGGTGATTGCAGACCTTAACGCTGCCCTGATCGACCACGAAGACCTTGGCGATGACGTCGAGCACCGCCTGGTCCTCGGCCAGCGCGGCCAGCGCGGTGACGCAGTCCGCCGGACGGTTAAAAGTCGTGATCGCCACTGCGAGTGGGTGTGCCGGCAGGGGGTCGTCGATAATCCACGCGGCGTCGGCGATGGTCAGCGACTCGCGCCCGGTGGCGACGTCGAACCAAACCCATCCACCGTCTTCGAATGGTGCAAGCGACTCCCGGAATTCCAGCTCGACCGCGCTGTCCCCGGTGTCGAGTTGCTTACCCTCCAGGTGCACGACGTCGCCATTGGGTTTGGAACGGTACAGGTCCACCCGCCCGGATCCGCGCATCGAAAGCCGCAGCGCCACTTCTTCCACGCGGGTCCAGCGCTTCCAGTAGCTGGCCGGGAACGCGTTGAAGTAGGTAGCGAACGACAGCTGGCAGGCGGGGGGCAGCGTCACCGTCGATCGGGACACGACCTCCGCCGTCCGGCCGTGCAGGTTCTCTGGTTCATCGAGGTACAGCGGCTGCACCTCCGGGGGGTCGTCCGCCCGGGGCATCACCACCCGGTGCAGCACACGCTGCGGCACGACCACGCCGGCGGTCGGGCCGACCTGCAGCGAGCTGACGTCCGACAGCTTGCTGTCCGCAGCGTTGTTGCGGGCCGCTTCCCTACGGGCGGCCCGTTCGATTGCTGTCGGGACCTCGGTCTGGTCACTACGGGCCTGGTCATGGGGTCCACCCGGTACCCGGACCGGCAGACCGGCCGCCTCTTTGGTTGTCACGTGCTCTCTTTCCCTGCGTCGGCCTACCTCGCGCGAATCCTCGCAGAATAGGCGTAGCTCAGCGCAGGGCGGCCCCGCGAGTGCTCAGTCGAGCTTGGCTACCTGGGAATACTCGCGAGACGGTCACGATGGGACGTGCGTCCCGGCAGCGGCGAAGTGGGCCACGATGGCGCGGCAGAACGCGGGCAGGTCAATGGGCCTGCGGCTGGAGACCAGGTTGCCGTCGATGACGACTTCCTGGTCGAGCACGGTGCCGCCGGCGTTGCGGATGTCGGTGCGCAGGCTCGGGTAGCTGGTCAGGGTGCGCCCGCGGACAACATCGGCCTCGACCAGCGTCCACGGCCCGTGACAGATCACGCCGACCGGTTTGCCGGCCTCGACGAAATCCCGCACGAACGCTACGGCGGCGCTGTCTTGGCGCAGCGTGTCGGGGTTGACCGTGCCGCCAGGCAAGATCAGCGCATCGTAGTCGTCAATGGAGGTCTCGGAGACCACCCGGTCCACGTCGAACTGGTCGGCCGGTTCGATGTCGTGGTTAGTGGCCTGGATGGTGCCAGGTTCGAGGGACAGCAGCTCAGTGGTCGCGCCGGCGTCGGTGACCGCCTGCCGTGACTGAACCAGTTCGATCTGCTCCACACCTCGGGCCGCCAGGATGGCCACCCGCCGACCAGTCAACGTATCTGCCATATCCGTGCCTCTTCGTGCTACCGCGCCGACAACAAGCGGCGGCTGTTGGTGGTCAGCCATCGACGGTGGCTGTGGCGTACCCGCGCGCAGACCGCGGCAAACCCGAGCAACGGGAACCTTGTCAGCTGGGCATGGTCTCGGCGAGCCGGTCAGCGACATACCGGGCGATCTCGAACGCGCTGGTGGCCGCTGGGGACGGCGCGTTGAGCACGTGTACCTGCCGCGGCACGGCCTGAACCACGAAGTCATCCAGCAGTGTTCCATTGGCGCCAACCGCCAGGGCCCGCACCCCGGCCGGGGCGCGCATCAGGTCAGCAGCGGTGATGCTCGGCACCAGGCGGGATACTGCCGTGGCAAAGGCACGTCGGGATATCGAGCGGGCCAGTTCAACAACTCCGATGCGGGCGTGGCGACGGGCCAGCCGCCGGAACCCGCGGTAACCGAGCATCTCGCTGATGTCACGGACACAGACGTCCCGCCACCGGTAGCCTTCTCGACTCAGCGCGAGCACCGCGTTGGGGCCTGCGTGCACCCGTCCGTCGATGCCGCGGGTGAGATGCACTCCCAACCACGGCAACGCCGGATCCGGCACAGGGTAGATCAGCCCGCGAACCCGGGCTGCGGCGTCCGGGCGAAGCTCGAAGTACTCTCCGCGGAACGGGACGATCCGTGCTGCGGGCGCCAGCCCGGCCAGCCGAGCAACGCGGTCGCTGTGCAGGCCGGCGCAGTTGACCAGGGCATCGGCCCGGAGATCCTCGGCGCTAGTTTGCACCCGCACCCCAGCGCCGTCGGCGTGTACACCGAGCACCTCGGCTCCCAATCTTAGGTCGGCGCCGCCCTGCACCAGCTCAGCGGCTAACGCCCGGCACACCGCGGCGTAGTCGACGATCCCGGTGCTCGCCACCCGCAGTGCGGCGATGGAGCGCACCTCGGGCTCGTAGTCCCGAGCCTCGGCGGCGTCCAGCCGGCGCACTGGTACCCCGTTGGCCATCCCCCGGCGCACCAGCTCCGCCAGTGCAGGCAGCTCCCCGCGCCGCACGGCCACCACGAGCTTGCCGCCGACGTCCACCGGCAGGCCACGCTCATGCGCGAACGCCGCCATCGACGCCGCACCCGCCACGCACAGCCGAGCCTTGAGCCCGCCAGGCTGGTAGTACAGCCCGGAGTGAATCACCCCGCTGTTGCGTCCGGTCTGGTGCACTGCCCAGCCGGATTCCTTCTCGCAGACCGTGACGCCATGCCCGTCCGCCCGCAGGGCGCGCGCCACCGCCAGCCCGACGATCCCACCGCCGACGACAACGACTTCGACGTGCATCCGCACAGTCTTACCGCCGCTTCACACATTTCACGCCCCATTCATAACGGATGGGTAACGCAAGTAACTTCGGTTGCCAAGGTTAAGAGTTCGTGGTACGAGTAGTACGGTTGGGGAGGTGAGCGCCCGCAGTATGACCGGCTGTGTCAACTTCGAGACCGATCAGAACGATCTTCTGGCTGGCGGCGGATACGCTGTAGGAGCCGCCGCGAGCTGTAGGGCCGCTTCGGGACTTAATGTGTGCAGCGGTGGACGCATTCAGCTCTTCTGGGGAAAAGAAGTTCCTGGATAGAGTCATAGATGGATGGAGGGGCAGATGAGGATCTCGGAGATCTTCTCACTCGGCTTCGATGACTGCGGCTGCAAGCGTCGTCGCCGCAAGAAGCACCATGGTGGTCACCACGGGAAGAAGTTCCACCACCACAAGAAGCGCCACCACGACGATGACGACGGCATTACTATCCTCGGCATCAGTATTGGCGACTAGTAGCCTCGCACGTTCGCCGGTGACCCTCATTCCGCGTCAGCGGGGTGAGGGTCACCTGGCTGCCATCGCCGCAATAGCAGCACGGTGGCGCGAAAACGCGCGGCTACCATCCCGGCGACTCGATTCCACCCCGGCCACGTTGGAGTTTGAGGTGTCGTAAGGTCGCCAGCCAGCTCTTGAGGACCACCACGGAGCTGTCCTCGCAGTTGCGCGCGGTGGCCTCGTCGGCGGGCTTGAGCGCGGCCCGGGATGGACGCTGCCACCGCCAGCCCGACGGCCCCGCACCGGATAGGTCCGACGGGCAATGCAAATTTGTCACTGAGCGCTTACGCGAATTGACAGAGCGTTATCGCAGGCAGGTGAACAGCAGCGTACCGAAGCGTCTGAGCAGGTCTGTTGACATAGGGTGAGAGTTCGTGTACGACTGATGCGTCGGTCTCGGTTAATCAGATCGATCTTCTGGTTGACTGCCTGCTGACCGCGGAGGGGTCTGGGGTATCTCCGGACAGTGGAATAAGGCCGCTTCGGGGGATGGAATGGGGGACATTGCTACTCCATCAATTGTCGCGAGCGGGCAGAAGCATCCCAGTTCATCCTAGAAAGAGAGCTTTCCAGGAAAGGCGATAGAGGGAGGACGCATGAGGATCTCGGAGATTTTTCAACTTGGCTTCGGCCACGATGACCACGACAAGAAGCGCGACCACAAGAAGCGCGACCACAAGAAGCGCGACCACAAGAAGCGCGACCACAAGAAGCACCACGGCAAAGACTGCTAGCAACCGTATCGGGGGCTGCCAGTCCCGCAAGTAGCAGGCGGTGGCCTGCACTCCCGTCAGTGGGGTGCAGGCCACCGCAATTGAGCAGTTCGCTCCATAGATCAAAACCACCGTTCGAGGATGAGCGCGAGGCCGTCCTCGGAGTTACCCGCGGTGATCTCGTCAGCGGCCTGGCGCACGAGGGGATGGGCATTGGCCATCGCCACCCCGTAGCCCGCCCACTGCAGCATCGATAGGTCATTGGGCATATCACCCAAAGCCAGCACATCGGCTTGCGCGATCCTCAGCTCACTAGCTAGCCGGGCCAGTCCGGTGCCTTTGGTGACGCCGGGTGCGGAGAGCTCAATCAGGCCGTGGCCAGTGGAGTACATGACGCCTAGCTGAGCTTCCGGTTGGGTCCCGAGGAGCTCGCGGACCGCGGCGGCCATCACGTCGCTGTTCGCATCCGGCTGCCGGACCAGCAGCTTGATCGCGGGTCGGCCCAGCAGGACGTCGCGCGGGGCATCGGCAGAGTCCACACCGGGCCAGGGGTGGGTGTAGCTCGGTTCGGCGAGAAACTGCTCGGCCCCATTCACCGCGGCGCTGCCGGTGGGCAGTTCGACGGCCAGTTTCGCGCCTGGTAACGCGGTCGCCACCACATCCGCCAAATCCCGCAGCTGCATCGGGTCCAGCGTCACTGTGTAGCTGACCTGATCGGTGGCAGCGTCGTAGAGCACCGCGCCGTTGGCGCACACCGCTGGCCCGGCGTGCCCCAGTAGCTCGACGACCGGTGGATCCACCGCGGTGGCCGGCCGGTGACCAGAATGAAAGGTACCCCCGCAGCCACCACCCGATGCACCGCCGCCCGGGTGCGTTCGGAGATCTGATCGGTCGGGTCGAGCAAGGTGCCGTCCACGTCCGATGGACCAGCCGCGACCTTTGCATCTCTCGACCCTACGTGTCCCCCAGCCAGGACTGATCAGCTCGCCACCCGCAAGGTGGCGCGAGGTTGATCACGGCGGATTGAGCTAATCCGGGCGGCGGGACAGTGCGGCGGCGGCCTCGAGCAGCATCCAACCCGACAACTGCACCGACAAGTCACGCTCGGCTAGGCCCGGTTCGGGCTGCCGCGCAGGCACCGTCCACTGCGGTCCGAACACCGGACCGCCGTCGGCGACGCCACGGTTGCGCCAGGCCGCTTCGGCGGAGTCCAGCACCAAGCGCGCCGCGATCCTGCCGGACGGCAGGGCCGACCGCCGGGCCGATGGCCCGGTATCCGGCGCAGCCACCGCGGCCAGGGTGAGGTAGCGGGCCAGGATACCGGTGAATAACCCACCATCGCCTCCGCCGTGCCCGCACAGCACGCCGCCGTCGGTGAAATGCTTGGCGACGCCCTGCACTATCCGGTCGGCCTGCTGCCACCAACGCGGCTGGCCGGTAGCGACGCCCAGCTCGACGCAGGCACCAAGCAGTACGCCCTGGCAATAGCTGTAAAGGGCCCGCTCCACGGTGCGCACCGACCCGTCTGGGTTCACCCGCGCCCCGTCGAAGACCAGGCCGGTTTCCGGATCAATCAGGTGCTCGGTGATCCAGTCCACCAAGGACGCTGCGATTCCCAGATTTCCCCGCCGAGCGTAGAAGATCGCGGCGGGCCCGGTGGCTGGGACGTTGACGAAGTCGTCGCCGACCCGCCACCGCATCCCCCCGCTCGGGCCGCGACCGGTCCGCAACCGGTGCATGATGGCCTGTTCGGCACCCGGCCTGCGCACCCCGGCCAGCGCCGCGCTGCGTTGCAACGCCAAGCCCAGCCAGGCGATGTCGTCGTAGTAGTTGTTGACCCAGCCGGTGAGGTTGCGCACCCGCACGCCCCGGACCAGCGCTGTAACGGTGTCTCGCCGCCAGCCCGTCGGAGCGCGCTGGTACGCGTCGAGCGTGCAGTCCAGCAGGTGCGCCTGCCACCAGTAATGCCATTGCACCGACGGCACCGACCGCGCCGGCCAGTCAATCCGCCCTAGCCGGATGCCTGGCAACCCCCACAGCCAGCGAAGGTGACGGGTGTGCACCGCGCGCTCGGCCGCACCCGCCCTGGCGGCCCACACACTCACCACGCGTTGGCCAGGTCAGCGTGCTGGCGGATCCAGGCGTGCATGGCGATCCCGGCGGCGACCCCAGCGTTGATTGACCGGGTGGAACCGAACTGCGCGATCGAGACGGTCAACGCAGCCCCGTCGCGAGCCGCGGCGGTAAGGCCGGGACCCTCCTGCCCGAACAACAGGAGGCAACGCCGCGGGAGGCTCGCGGTCTCCAGCCGCAGCGCGCCGGGAGCGTTGTCCACCGCCACCACGGTAAAGCCCTCGGTGGCGGCATGCTCGAGCAGCCCGGCGACGTCGTCATGGTGCCGCAGGTGCTGGTAGCGGTCGGTGACCATAGCGCCCCGGCGGTTCCACCGGCGACGACCCACGATATGTACCTCTGCCACAGCGAAGGCGTTCGCGGTGCGCACCACGGTGCCGATGTTGTGGTCATGGCCGAAGTTCTCGATCGCGACGTGCAACGGGTGGCGGCGGCTGTCAAGATGCGCCACCACGGCGTCACGGCGCCAGTAGCGGTAGGCGTCGACGACGTTGCGGCGATCGCCGTCGCGCAGCAGCTCCGGGTCATAGCGGGGGTCGTCCGGCCACGAACCAGGCCACGGACCAACGCCGACGGTGTGGCCCCATTCCGTGGGGCCTCGTGAGTGGCAATGCGAGCTATGACCCGGATTACCACTCACGGGTGCGTGGTCACCCATTGTGTTACCTGTACTCGGGGTATGGGTGCATGTGGTGATCGTAGAGGTGACGGGACAGGGACGTCGGTTGGTGCCCAGACTGGTGGAGCACGACTCGGGCCTGACCGACCGCGACGTACTGAGCTTTCAGGTCGAGTCGGGCCAGCCAGGTTGCGCGCTAACGAAGCCAAATCCGTCTTACGGACAAGCGATCGGCGCCACCCCCGTCTCCCGGATATATAAGGTTTTTATCCGGTTCAGCTGGTCGCTTGCGCGCTGGTGGGATGCCAGAGTTAGCGGTGTGAAAGTGGGACGCCTGACCGGGGGTCTGGTGGGGATCGGTTGCGATCCGGTCGGCGGTGGCTTGCGCCTGGGTTGGCGTTTTTGGCGGCGCTCGTACTGGCGGCACTGGCCGTGGTGACCAACTTGGCGACCAGTGCCATCCCAGCATCGTGGTTGTGGGCCAGGGACGGGTGGATTCTGTGGCCGGCGGCGGGGATCTTGGCAGCTGTGAGTGCTGTCTTAGCGGGACGGTTGGCCCGTTCGCCTGATGTGGGGGCGCGGGCAGCGGACACGTCGATTGCAACCGGCGCAGAGTCTGTGGTTTCTGGACGTGGATCGTCCGTGGAAACCGTAACGGTCGACCGCTCGGGGGTAACTATCGTCGCGCCAAGTGCGCCGGTGACGATCCCGGCACCCGGGCCTGCGCTAATGGCTTAACCAGGCCAGCTTGTCGTGGGTGAGCTTCCCGGCACGCCACTTCGTTCCAGGAACGTCCGGAGCTCGCCGAATTGGTCGGGGTGTTCGACGCGGGCGGGCAGGTCGCGGTGGTCTGCGCGCTGACGGGTGCCCGCGGCGTGGGCAAGACCCAGCTCGCCGCCGCGTATGCCCGCCAGCAAGCTGCCGCGGGATGCCCACTGGTGGCGTGGGTGTCGGCAGAGACCACCGACAACCTGGTGGCCGACCTCGACGAGGTCGCCCGCGCTGTTGGTGTCGCCGATCCAGAGGGCGACTCGACCACGTCCGCCGTCCGGCTATGCACCCACCTGCAGACCCGCCAGGACCCGGCCTTACTAGTGATCGACAACGCGGCCGACGCCGACCAAGTACGTCGCTTCATACCCGTCACCGGCGCCAGCCAGGTAATCGTCACCAGCACCGACCAGGCCGTGGCCCAGCTGGGCTATCTGGTGAAGGTGTCGGTGTTCAACCGCGCACAGTCGCTGACCTACCTGCGGTCCCGCACCGGTCTCGACGATGACGAGGGCGCCGATCGGGTGGCCGAGGAGCTGGGTGACCTGCCACTAGCGTTAGCGCAGGACGCTTCAGTGATCCAGTTGCAGAAGATTAGCTACGCCGACTATCTGATCAGGCTACGCAGCATGCCGGTTGCCGAGGCACTGCCCCGCCGCCGCGGTGATCCGTATCCAAGGGGGCGGCTGAAGCCATCCTGCTGTCGGTCCAGGCAGCCGAGAACAACGACGAGTCACGCTTAACCGAGCGGCTATTAGCATTGACCGCAGTGTTGTCGCCCAACGGTGCCCATCGGGCCCTGGTGCGACAGATTCTCAATGGGCACGAGGGTGACACCACAAATCCGGTGGCTGCGAGACTGGATGAGACGCTGGCTCGCCTGGTTGGATTATCACTGCTGGTGTGGGGTGAGTCCGGCACTCGGTCATCGTGCACCGGCTGGTCGCGCGAGTCGTCCGAGACCGCCTCCAAATCGCTGGCTCATTGGCCACCGTACTCGTCAGTACGGTGCAGGCGCTGACCCCACTGCGGATCGCTGAAGAACAAGCGTGGGCTCGGCGCGCGCAGGGAGGTCAGCTGGTCGCCCACGCGCTCACGATCTGGAACATCGCCCTTAATCACAGCAGTTATAGTGACCCTCTCCTGCCTGAGCAGCTGGCGCACTGTGCCGAGATGGCGAATTGGGCCGTGGGTCACTTGACTATCACAGCCGACTTATCGCGAGCCGCTCACATCGGCGCGCAGGTGCTCTCTGACTGTCAGCGAGTGCTCGGCGCCGACCACCCCTGCACTCTCATCTCGCGCAACAATCTCGCCACCGCCTACGCATCGGCAGGAAGGCTGGCCGAGGCCATCCCTCTGTACGAGCAGACACTGACCGACCCGGGGCGGGTGCTTGGCGCCGAGCACCCGACACCCTGACCACCCGCCACCACCTCGCGTACTGGCGGTGCGAGGCCGGAGACCCCGCCGGCGCCGCAACCGCCTTCGAACAGCTGCTCACCGACCGGCTACGAGTGCTGGGACCCGACCATCCCCACACCCTGGACACGCGCAGGAACCTCGCCCACTGGCGGGGTGCGGCCGGTGACCCCGCCGGCGCGGTCACTACCTTCGAGCAATTACTCACCGAGCAGCTGCGGGTGCTGGGACCCGACCACCCCGACACCCTCACCACCCGCAGCAACCTCGCGTACTGGCGGGGTGAGGCCGGAGACCCCGCCGCCGCGGTCACCGCTTTAGAGCAGCTGCTCCCCGACCAGCTGCGAGTGCTGGGACCCGACCACCCCAACACCCTGGCCACCCGCGCCGACCTTGCCTCCTGGCGTAATAAGGCAAGTGGTCAGATGGGTCCGCACTGACCAGGATCAGCGGCCTCACCCCGCTGTGACGTCATCTACCAGCTCCAACCACCAACTCGGTAGTCCAAGACAACGCCCCTTTAACGGATCGACCACAGATGCAGAACCTCTCCCGAACTGCATCATCTGGTGGTCAGCCACAGACGTAAAAAATCCCAGAACTGCAACATTTAACTTAGCGGGCTGCGCAATCCGGACTACATAAAGCTGATAATTTACCAACCGCTGACGTCCGGCATAAAATAGGCAACGGAGTTATCCGATGTTGCGCAACACCGCGGTCGCCTCGACCGCACGAGTCATGCGTTAGGCCCGCAAGTAAATATTTACCCAACGGCCGATGTCGTTAACAAGACGCCGGGGCCGGTGCCGCACACCAACCCCGGCGATCACCCAATCCCCTCTAGCCATGAGGAGCATCGGATGTTTCACTATAGCAACGGGCTGCCTTCGCAGCCCACACCCCTGGCAGTTTACCATCCTGCGTCCAGTCGTCAGTCTGTCCATGGCGGCAGCGGCAGCAACGGAGGCTGCAGCACTCGCTGATTACATACGCCCGCAGATCGGGAGAAAGGGACAAAAGATCATGTCTTACTGGAGTGCGACGCGCTTACCGGGGGCTCGGCCAGTAGACCGTGGTCAGGAAGCACAACATCGAGGCGGTACACAGTGACCATGCTAATAGTCGGCGGCCTGCTGTTAGTCTGCTTCGGACTGCTGCTCGGGACAGCCTGGACCACCCAGATCAACCAAGCACAGCTTCGTCGGCAGGCCGAGGAGCGTCGCAGGTTGAATGAAGAGTGGGCGGCGATTCGCGCCATCCGCTGGCAGCAGAATGAGTGCCCGCGCTGCGCTAGTTCACTGTTCGAACGAAACTGGTACTTCGCACCCACGAGCGTCGAAGAACGACCGGATGACGACTGTGCAGTTGGGCGTTACATTAGTTGATAATAACCCCTGGGGTTACCGGGGTGAACAGAGATATCCGTGAACCCAGGGGTTATTTACTGCTACCGGCAAGGCGGCGTTGGGTCGGCCTTCCAGACCGTTCAAGACGGTTGGGATCAAACGGGGCCACGGCGCGAATGTGCACCGGACGGCGCCGGTCGACTTAAGATCATCTTTCGCGTACCTCTGGTTATGTAGCCCAACTACATCAGATGATGTAGTTCAGCTACCGTAGCCGGGAGGATTTCTACATCTGTGAGGTGACCGTGGCCGACCGTTAACAGAGACGTCACCTCAATCTCGCATGAAGGCTTGCCTTCGGCTGAGATAGATGTAACACTACCGGGCAATAAACTGGCAATTGCGGCATGTCTTGGCATCGCGGAGGAGAAACATGATGACCATTTCTGAGACACCTCTCGTAAGTAAAGAAACAGTAAGTGCCCATGCGCAGCTTTTATACAAGGGCGCCATGATAGTTGTCGCACCGCTTCTCCTGGTCATTGTCTTCATCCTTGCAAGCGCGCCTGCTGCTGCAGCCGCACCAGCATCCACGAACAGTTCTGGGCCATCCACCTTCGCGCTCCATGTTCTCACCTGTAATGGCGACACGCCCGGTTTCTGCCCGATGATCCCTATGTGATCTGATGAACAGGTGGCTGTGACTTGATTTTCACGGCCGTAACCGTAGTGAAACCAGCCTCGGTGTGGCCAGTTATACCGCCCTGTGCACAGCAAGGAGCCCGATGAAAATTTTGGGCCGGATAAAGGAAATTTACATCCCACTGTTGACGAAACGGGATGTGTTTTTTCTCCCAGCACTCTTTCTGGTCAATTGTGCCAGCTTTTCTGCATGGCGCCAGCTGAGTCAGGTGGCGACCGAGCCATGGCTGTTCCTCGTGTGGCTGTACGGGCTGGTTGGACTTGTGCCCCTAACCTGGCGAGATAGGGCACCGCTGAGGGTTTTCGCTACGCAATGTGTGCTCACCGTGGCCGCGTGGCCGATCTTTCCCTATTACACTCCTATAGTAGGCATTCCAGTAGCCCTGTACGCGGTTTCCGCCCATTACAGCAAAAAAAATTCCCTGGCAGCGTTGCTAGTTTCTTTCATTCCCATCGGACTCGGCGCCGCCGTAGCATTCAGGGTTCATGATAACCCTGCTGATCAGATCAGTTCATTCAGCCAAAATGCCGTATTCCTTGTCCTCGTGGCCGTCGGAGCGTGGGGTTTGGGCCGTTTAACCAGGGCCAGCCAGCGGCGTGTCCAATGCCTGGAACGCGAGAAGAAGACGGCTCAGGAAGCGGTGGCCGAGGAACGGAGAAGGATCGCCCGAGAGCTACACGACAGCGTTTCCCACGCGGTGACCGTGATGATCTTACAGGCGGCAGGGGCGAGCGAGGTCGCCGATAGTGACATCGCCGAGACCAAACAGGCGCTGGCGCGCATCGAGACCACGGGTAAACAGGCGATGGCTGAGTTACAACGCCTACTCGGGGTGCTGGCCAGCAACAATCCCACTGACCACGCCGCAGACATCGACGGACTCGGGCCGCAACCGGGATTGGCAGATCTGACTGCGCTCCTCGCCTCATTTCGAACCACCGGACGACAGGTCATCAACCACGTCGAGGGCACACCACGCGCCCTGGACCCCAGCGTCGACCTAGCCGCATACCGGATCGTGCAGGAAGGCCTGACCAACGTCCTCAAACATGCCGGTGAGCACGCCAACCCGCAGTTGCGGTTAATCTGGGAAGCCCACAGCCTGTTCATCCAGATCGACAACGGCACCAATTTAGCGGAGGCGCACCAGGAGCAAGCGATATCCGGCGGACGCGGCCTGATAGGCCTGCGCGAGCGGGTCCATGCGGTCGGTGGGCACCTGGACGCAAAACCCCATCGCGGGGCTGGTTATCGATTGACCGCCACCCTCCCCCTCGCGACGCCCGCTACTCATCCCCGGGTTCCGCCTACTACCGTGCCACGTTCCTCCAGTCCGGGCCGCGGAGATTAAGGGAAAGCATGAGTCCGATCCGAGTCATGGTCGTCGACGACCAGGAGATGGTACGAGCCGGCATAAAAATGCTGCTCAAACCTCAGGAAGACATCGATATCGTCGCCGAGGCAGTCGATGGACAGGACGCTGTTACCCAGGCCCGCGCGAAGCGCCCGGATGTGATTCTCATGGACGTGCGCATGCCGGGCGTCGACGGCGTCGCCGCGACCCGCGCTGTGGTCGATGAGAAGCTGACCGCGCAAAACGACCAGCCCATCAAGATCATTATTCTCACGACCTACCACATCGATGAGGCCGTCTACGCCGCACTGCGCGCCGGCGCTTCAGGATTCCTTCTCAAACATGCCATCCACACCGAGATCGCCGCCGCGATCCGCGCGGTAGTCGCAGGTGGGGCCTGGCTGGATCCCGTCGTCACCCGCCGGCTCGTCGACCAGTTCACTGCTCAACCTGAGCACCACACATTCACACCAGCGCAGATGGAACAGCTGACCCCCCGCGAACGGGAAGTCCTGATCCTTCTAGCTCGAGGCCTGTCTAACGCTGACGTCGGCAGGGAGCTGAATATTACGGAAAACACCGTGAAGAGACACCTTTTCAACGTCATGACGAAGCTCGACGTCCGGGAAAAAACGCAAGCGGTGATTGCCGCTTACCAAAGCGGGCTCGTCCAGACCCAGCCACCTCAGTCAAACTCGTCACAGTGACTTCGGAACGGTACGCGTGGGCAGAGATCGACGATGGCGCTCGTTCGGGGGCAGTCCCACAGACGTCTCGCACGCCCACTACCGTCATCTACGGCCGTGGTCCTCCGCTCGCTGCTCCAGAACATAACGAAAATCATTCGCTACTTCGAAAATCACCCGTCTTGCGGTTAACGTGCTCGCCGGAGAGAGCGACGATACTACGTGAAAGGTACGTCCGAGCTCCGTTTACGGGGGATGCGGGCTCCGTCCACGGGAGTAGCAATGGTGCAAGAAGACAAGGACGTGACTCCGTTTGGGACGGTTACATCAGATCGTCTGATCTACAATGTCCAACGAGGGTGGTTCAGGGAGAGGTCACAGAAGGACATCCCACTCCGCCATGTCACCAGCGTGAAGCTGGAGATTAAGCGTCATCCGATTTTCGGGATCTTACTTGTGCTCGTCGCGCTAGCTTGTCGAGCCGTGGACCCCATTGGGTTACTTGCGATCGTCCCGCTATCGCTCGCCGTCCTGCTGCTGTGGGGCTTACCGTTAATCAGGGTGAACACCGATAAGGGCGACTTACCGCCCGCTACCGGACCGCCGTGGACTCGTCCCGAGGCCGAATGGTTCGTAGCCGCAGTCAATCGACGCCGGCGCTGTGGCGCTAGCTGATCACAAGAGCTCACTCATGTTGAGCACTGCGCGGTAGGGCAACCCGACCGCTTCAACCGCCTCGCGCGCTCCGGTGTCCCGGTCCACCACGGTGACCACCCCGACGACGTCTGCACCCGCTTCACGCAGCACCGCCACGGCGGTGAGTACCGAAGCTCCAGTAGTGGAGGTGTCCTCGACGGCGAGCACCGGCCGGCCGGCGACGTCAGGACCCTCGATGCGCCGTTGCATCCCGTGCTCCTTGCTCGACTTGCGCACCACAAAGGCGTCAACGGGTGGGCCGGGCGCGTGCAACACGGCAGCCGCGACCGGGTCAGCGCCCAGGGTCAGACCACCAACAGCCCGGTAGGACCAGTCGGTAGTCAGCTCCCGGACCAGCCGCCCGATCAGCGGTGCGGCCTCGTGGTGCAGCGTCACCCGGCGCAGGTCCACGTAGTAGTCGGCCTGCGCACCCGAGGACAGCGTGACCCGGCCGTGCATCACCGCCAACTCCCGCACCAGCGCCGCTAGCCGGGCCCGGGCCTGGGTCATGTGCGGGCCCGCCCGGTACGCCTGGCGAGCTGCCGGACCAGACCGCGGGGCAGCACATCGACCAGCCCGACCAGCGCCCGGTACTGCCGGCTGGGCACCGAGATGGTGTGCCCGCGCCGCAGGTCAGCCAGGCACTCGCGGACCACATCGTCGGCATCCAGCCAGAACACCGACGGGGTGCCGGTCAGGTCAATTCCAGCCCGGGCATGGAACTCGGTGCGGACGAGACCCGGGCATAGTGCGAGCACCTGCACTCCGGTGCCCTGGAGGGTTACCGCCAGGCCCTCGGAGAGCATGGTCACGTATGCCTTGCTCGCGCCATAGGTGGAGCCGCGACCGGGCAGGAAGCCGGCCACGCTGGACACGTTGATCACTGCTCCGTGCCCACGGCGCACCATGCCCGGCAGCGCGGCGTGGGTCAGCCGCAGCACGCTGGTCACGTTGACGTCCAGCTCGGCCTGCAGGTCTGCGATGTCCGCATCGGCGAACTCGGTGGCGACTGCGAAACCCGCATTGTTCACTAGCAGGTCCACCGGATCTCCGGCGCGCAGCCGCTCCTCGACCCGCTCCCGCTCACCGGCGCTGGCCAGGTCGGCGGGGAGTGTCTCGGTGCTTACCCCGTGGCGCTGCGACAGCTCGGCGGCCAACTGCTGTAGCCGGCCCTTGTTTCTGGCGACGAGCACGAGGTCGTAGCTCTCGGCGGCCAGCCGGCGGGCGAAGGCGGCCCCGAGCCCGGAAGTAGGTCCGGTGATCAGTGCGGTGGGCATGGTCGCAGGCTAGCCGCGTGACGCGGTAACCAGGGAACCGTAGGTGAGGCGGCGAAGCAACACCTCCGCCGGTCCTCGATGACCAAAGCGGCTCATCCCCTGAGCCAGCAGCACGGTCAGCGCCCAGGTCACCGTGGCCAAGACTGCGGTGACCGCCAGGCTGACCCGATCACCGAGTCCACCACCGTATGCGGCCAACACCGTCACAAACACCACAGATTGCAGCAGGTAGCAGGTCAACGACCGCTGCCCGCAGGCCACCAGCGCGGTGACCATCGGTCCGGGACGGTCCCGGTTCCGATTCTGGACGCGGATCGCGACGAGCCCGGCAACTGCGGCGTAACCCACCCCGCCCGCGTAGCCGGTCAGGGTGTGCGCCACGCCCGCGAACGCGGTCGCCACCACCGACTGATCCGGCCACCACGAGGCCGCCATCAGCGCCATCGGCAAACCACCGGCGGCGGCCAGCCCCATGCCGAACACCGCGACCCGCTTCAGCAGCGGCTGGTATCGCTGCGGCTCGTCGAGCATCCGCCGGCGAGCCGCCCAAACGCCCATCAGCAGGGCAGGTACCAGGGCGAAGATCGTCAGAAAGAAGGTGAGTGCCAACCACTCGGTGACCCGGAACCCCGCCGCAACGAGCGGATCGGTGATGGACATCGATGGCACGGATGATTCCAAGCCTTCGGGTTGAGGCAGGCCCATCAGCGCGCCAAGCACTGCGGTCGGCACCGTCCACAGTGCAACCACGATCAGCAGCGTCCGGTCGCTGGCCCGGATCAGCAGCACGGCCAGCAGGACCGCGAGCAAGCCGTAGGCACCGATGATGTCCCCGGAGAACAGCAGCAGTGCATGCAGGAATCCGAAGAGGATCAGCCACCAGCCCCGCCTGCGGACGAGCTTGCCGACCGTCACCTCGTCGATCCCCATGCTGGTGTGCCGGCGCGCCAACTGGACGATGCCGTAGCCGAACAAAAGGGCGAACATCGGGTACGCGCGACCGTCCACAATGGTCATCTGCAGGAGCACGACCACCTGGTCGGCGATTGACTCCGGTATCGGGTAACCGTGTACGCCAGCGGGGCGCCCGTACAAGTAGAGGTGCGCGTTCGCCAGCGCGATGAGCAGCAGCATCGCGCCCCGGGCTAGGTCCGGCGCGAGCGACCGCGCCGACACCGCTATTGCGCCGATCGGACGTGCACCGACAGCGTCGGATTCCGTCATGATCTTCCTCCAAGATCCCTTCAAGCATGGGCATCACCCGGCGGTGCCGCCCGACCGACGCTACGCCGGTAGGTGAGGCAGCGAAGTAGACCTTGACTTGCGCGCATGTGGTCAACGCCGCACTCGGCCGGGATCGCACGGCGCAGGACCAGCCAGCAGACGAAGGACGCATCACTAGCCATCGCCGTGCTTGCCCTCGGGGCGAGCGTTACCTCACTGCTCGCTGCGACGATTGCATTCATCGCCGCGAAGCGTTCCCGCAGCGCGACGGAAGTGGCGGAGGTGAGGTTCGACCGCATCTCGTACCAGCTCGCCGCCCTTGACCAGGCGTGGTACTGGACCCCAGAGTGGCGGCAGGAGAGGCGGAGGCTGACGCAGACTGCGCGGCCGGGCGCTCGACCCGCTATGACTCGGATGAGGAGTTCCTCGCCTCACTGCGGAACATTCCAGCTGCTGATGAGTCTGTCCGGGCCCGGTAACCGTTCACGCTGGTACGAAAAGCGGTCGCGGCACCTGGCAGTACGGTCCTGAGCAATCGGCCGGCGAGCCGCACATCATCTGGCGCCGTATCGGCACCCATGCCATCTTCCGTAATCCGGGAAACCCGGCAACACGTAGCACTGCGCGCTCGTCGGCCAGTCTCTTCCCGTGAGTGAATAGATCTCCAGGCAACGACAGTAGGATCGCGCCCGTGCCGGACGATGACCTCGAATCGCGGTTCACTTCGAATCGCGGTTCACCCGGCTTGAGCACGAGGTGGACCGGCTGCGCGAGGAGGTCGCCGCCGCCCGGGCGCTTGCTGCGCTGGCCGACCGTGACGTGGCCGAGCTCCGCACCGAGATGCGGGCTCATCGCCAGGTACTGAATGCTCTGCGCGAGACCCAGTTGGAGCAGGGCCAGCAGATCGACGAACTGCGCCAGGAGATGCGCCAAGAGATCGGCGAACTGCGCCGGGAGATGCGGGAGGGCTTCGCCATACAGTCCACCGGCATGGCACAGATCACCGCGCTGCTCACGACGATCGCCGGTCCGGAGCGCGACGGTAGCTGAACCAGACCGCCGACCCGTTAGTGCGAGGTGAGGAGTCCGGCGGCCTGCTCAGTGAGCTGGCGCACGGCTGGCCGTCGCCGGTAGGGGGCGAAGTCGCCGGTAGGGGGCGAAGTCGCCGACGAGCCGAGCGAGGTGACCGACGCAGCGAGCTGAGTCGACCTCGCCGGTCAGAGTCTCCACTGCGCGGGTGGCCAGGGTGACGGCGTGGTCGACATCGGGTTGGTCCTGGCGCAGGTAAGTGGTAGCCAACAGAATGTGACGCAGCGCGCCCTAGCGGGCGCAGCTGGGGCTTTGCAGGCGCAGCGCGGCGCGCAGATGCTGGCGGGCTCGGCCCCAGTCCTGCAGCCGCAGGTAGCAGAAGCCGGCCATGGCATGGGCTTGGGCCTCGTCGAGCCAGTAGCACCAGCCCGGCTCTCCCGAGGACGAGGGAGCGTCGCCGAGCCGATCAAACGCGCTGTCCAGAGCGCGGCGGCACTCGGTGACCGCGCGGTCGCAAGCGTACGCCTCAGCCGCACGCAGGTCGCAGCGACACGGGCGTAGCACCGGGGTACCCGACTCGGGCGGTCTCGGCGAGTGCGGGATGTTCATCGGCTAGCTATTGGCTCGGTCGGAGGAATCGGCGAACTCGTGGGCCTTCTCGAGGTCGGCGGCGTCAAGCAGCTCAGCGATCTCGTCAAGGGCGCGCAACAGGCGCTCCAACCGGGCGGGCGTGGCACTACACGGTGCCGCGGCCAACACCCAGTCCTGCTCCAGCCATACGACTGGACTGTCCCCACCCACCGCGTTGCAGGCGAAGACTAGTTTGGGGGTGATCAATGGCCGAACTCGATCCGGATCGGTGACGAAGGCCACCCGGTCGCCAACAGGGCCCAACATTGCCAGGCTGGCGTCCTGCGGTAACGACCAGTCCGGCAGCCACAGCTCGGCCACCAGATCGCTGGCGTGGACTCGCCGCTGCACGGCGACCACCACGCTGGAGACCTGGCCGCCCTGCTCGTGGTCGAAGACCTGCACCAGGCGGCGGCCCAGGGGAGTGAACAGGCTGCCGATGACAAGATTCTTCGCCAGGCCCGCGCCACCCCGAGCGATCACACCGTGGCGCCAGCGATCGGCTAACACCGGATCGGACAGCACGAACCACCAACCGCGAAGCGCAGCCCAGCGACGCCGTTCCCGTTGGTGCGCGCTTCGGTGTCCATGGTCTGCGGCCAGCAGCACGCTCCCTGCGACAGCAGCCACCCCAGCGATCACGAACCACAGCCACGACGACACTGGACGAGCGTAATGCCACGCCGTACCCGTTCCAGTGAGCACACGCCGCACGACCGGAACCGGCTCCATCCGCCATCAAGTCGAACGCCGACATGGAGACATATCGGGCCAAGCGGGGGTCCGTTAGCCCCGATATGTCTCCATGTCGGGAGGTTAAGCGAGGTTAGCCGCGGGTGACGG
Source organism: Actinomycetota bacterium (assembly GCA_030860695.1). Lineage (GTDB taxonomy): Bacteria > Actinomycetota > Actinomycetes > Mycobacteriales > Pseudonocardiaceae. The sequence goes on along the minus strand of JALZHU010000008.1, from coordinate 30,718 downwards.
TGAGGGCTCCCGTGCCACCCGCGGCACTGCCATCCAGGTCGACGCAGACGGTGTCGCCGTCGGAGATCTCGCCGGCCAGCAGCTTGCGAGCGAGCTGGTCGCCGATTGCTGTCTGCACCAGTCGGCGCAACGGGCGTGCCCCGTAGACGGGGTCAAACCCCCCGAGTGCCAGCCACTCCTTCGCCGCGTCCGTGACCTCAAGCTTGAGGCGCCGGGAGGCCAGCCTGCGCGCCAACTGCTCGATCTGGATGCCCACGATGGCCGTCAGCTCCTTGTTGGACAGCGAATTGAAAACCACCAGATCGTCCAACCGGTTGAGAAATTCGGGCTTGAAGTGTCGGCGCACGGTCGCGAGCACGGCGTCGGTGCGCTGGCGCTCGTCGAGCGTGGCGTCGGCTAACGCCACCGAACCCAGGTTGGAGGTAAGCACCAGGATGGTGTTGCGGAAGTCCACCGTACGGCCCTGTCCGTCGGTCAACCGGCCGTCGTCGAGCACCTGCAGGAGCACGTCGAACACGTCGGTGTGGGCCTTTTCCACCTCATCGAGCAGCACCACGCTGTAGGGCCGGCGGCGGATCGCCTCGGTGAGCTGCCCGCCCTGGTCGTAACCGATGTATCCGGGCGGCGCGCCGACGAGCCGAGCGACGCTGTGTTTCTCGGAGTACTCGCTCATGTCGATGCGCACCATGGCGCGCTCGTCATCGAACAAGAACTCCGCCAGTGCCTTGGCCAGCTCCGTCTTGCCGACGCCGGTGGGCCCGAGGAACAGGAACGACCCGGTGGGACGGTTCGGGTCGGCGACCCCGGCGCGGGCCCGGCGGACCGCATCGGAGACCGCGCGCACCGCTTCGGCCTGGCCAACCACGCGGCGACCCAGGGCGTCTTCCATCCGCAGTAGCTTGGCCGTCTCGCCCTCCAGGAGGCGTCCCGCGGGGATCCCGGTCCAGGAGCTCACCACGTCGGCCACGTCGTCCGGGCCGACCTCCTCCTTGAGCATCTGGGGTTCGTGAGCCGACGCGGTGGCCTCGGCGAGCTGCTTTTCCAGTGCGGGGATCTTGCCGTAGCGCAGCTCGGCGGCCCGGCCCAGGTCACCGTCCCGCTCGGCGCGCTCCGACTCGCCTTTGAGCTGTTCGAGCTGCTCCTTGAGCTCCCGGGTGGCCTCGATGGCGGCCTTCTCGTTCCGCCAGCGGGTGGTCAACTCGGCCAGGCGCTCCCGGCGGTCGGCCAGCTCGGCCCGCAGCGCGGCCAGGCGCTGCACCGAGGACGGGTCGTCCTCCTTGTCCAGGGCCATTTCCTCGATCTCCAGGCGACGCACCGCGCGCTCCACCTCGTCGATCTCCACCGGCCGCGAGTCGATCTCCATGCGCAGCCGGGAGGCGGCCTCATCCACCAGGTCGATCGCCTTGTCCGGGAGGAACCGGGCGGTGATGTAGCGGTCGGACAGCGTTGCGGCGGCAACCAGCGCGGAGTCGGTGATCCGCACGCCGTGGTGTACCTCATAACGCTCCTTGAGGCCACGCAGGATGCCGATAGTGTCCTCAACGGATGGTTCACCGACGAATACTTGCTGGAAACGCCGCTCCAGCGCAGCATCCTTCTCGATGTGCTTGCGGTATTCGTCCAGTGTGGTCGCGCCGACCATGCGCAGCTCACCCCGGGCCAGCATCGGCTTGATCATGTTGCCGGCGTCCATCGTGCCGTTCTCCCCGGTGGCCCCGGCCCCGACGATGGTGTGCAGCTCGTCGATGAACGTGATGATCTGACCAGCCGAGTCGGTGATCTCCTTGAGGACGGCCTTGAGGCGCTCCTCGAATTCACCGCGGTATTTCGCACCGGCCACCATCGAACCGAGGTCCAACGCGACGACCCGCTTGCCGCGCAACGACTCCGGCACGTCACCGGCCACGATGCGCTGGGCCAGGCCCTCGACAATGGCGGTCTTCCCCACGCCGGGCTCGCCGATCAGCACCGGGTTGTTCTTGGTGCGCCGGGACAGCACCTGCACCACCCGGCGGATCTCGGCGTCGCGGCCGATCACCGGGTCCAGCTCGCCAGAGCGAGCCCGCTCGGTGAGGTCCAGGCCGTACTTGGCCAGTGCCTGGTAGGTGCCCTCCGGGTCCGGACTGGTTACCCGGGCCGAGCCTCTGACGGAGTGAAACGCCTCCCGCAGCGCGTCCGGGGTGGCGCCGTGCCTGCGCAGCAGTTGCGCGATCACGCCGCCCTCAGCCGCGAGCGCGACGAGCAGGTGCTCGGTGGAGACGTACGAGTCGCCCATCTCGGTCGCCAGGTTCTGGGCGTGACCGAGCACCTTGACCGCCTGCCGGTCGAACTGTGGGGCTGCCACAGTAGAACCAGTGGCCGAGGGCAGGCGCTGGGTGATGGCGTCCAATTCTTTACGCACCACGGCAGCATCCGCTCCCACCGCCGCCAGCAACGGCGCCGCGATGCCGTCAGCTTGGGCGAGCAGTGCGCCGAGCAGGTGCGCCGGCGTCACATCCGGGTTGCCGGCCATCGACGCGGCCTGCACGGCTGAGGAGATGGCGGCCTGCGTCTTGGTCGTGGGGTTGAAGGAATCCATCCTCGAAGCGTTCCCTCCGCACTGGCGTCTCTATCCGTCTGCAGGGTTCAACGTAAGGAAAGTTGAGCGTGTTCCGCTCAAGCTGCGCGGAGCGTCAAACCTCAGTGGAGCCCCTCAAAGCTAGGTAGAGCCCCGAGCTACCTGGAGTCCTCAAGCCAGGTGGAGCACAGCGCGGCCCAAGTCGTGTCATACCATTTTTCATTCGCGTCGCCCGCGACGGGCTACCTGCCTGCCATCCACCTGGAGAAGACACTTCCCGGACCATGACAGCCGATCCCGCGCGGGGCCCAGCGTTCCCATCCCACCGCGAGCCCAACCGCGTGGGTGCCGCTGCGGTCATGGTCCGGCTGATCCGGGAGAGCTACGCGCAGATCCAGCCGCGTGCGGAGGAGGTCGCCCAGTTCTTCTACGCGATGCTGTTCGCGATCGCTCCAACCAGTCGTGAGTTGTTTGCAGCGAACATGGAGGTGCAGCGCAGCCGGTTTCTGCGCGCCCTTGTGTACATCGTGCAGAATTTTGACCGACCCGACGAGCTGGTGCCATTCCTGCGCCAACTAGGCCGCGACCACCGTAAGTTCGGGGTGCTGGCGCAACATTACGAGGCGATGGGCACCGCCCTGGTGACTGCACTGAAGCAGTACGCAGGTCACGCCTGGACACTGCAGGTGGAACAGGCGTGGCGGGACGCCTATAGCCTGATCGCCAAGACGATGATGGAGGCGGCCGACGCAGACCGCGGCCCCGCGTGGTGGACCGCGCAGGTTGTCGACCACCAGCGGCTGACCTGGGACCTGGCCGTGGTTCGCGTCATCCCCGACCGTCCGGTGCCGTATCGGGCCGGGCAGTACGTCAGCGTGGAGATACCTCAGCGGCCGCGGCTGTGGCGTTACCTATCTCCGGCGAACTCCCCGCGCCCGGACGGGTCGATCGAGTTTCACATTCGCGCTGTCCCGGGCGGCTCGGTCAGCCGGTCGATCGTCAGCCACACCCAGGTCGGTGATACCTGGCGGATTGGCTCGCCGATGGGTCGCATGACGGTGGATCGGCAGTCCGGCCGGGGTGTCGTGATGGTCGCCGGTGGCACCGGAACTGCCCCCATGCGGGCCATCCTCGAGGAGCTGACCCGTTGGGGCGAGAATCCGGAGGTGACGTTGTTCGCCGGCGGCCGGACCCACGCCGACCTTTATGATCTCGACACGCTCACCGCCATGACGGTCACCAATCCCTGGTTGACGGTGATCCCGGTGGTTGAGTCGTCTCCGAGGATGGCCGGGTTTGAGCGCGGCACGCTTGCTGATGTGGTCACCCGCTTTGGTGCCTGGGCGGACCGGGACGTGCTGGTCTGCGGCTCGCCTGTGATGATCAGAGCCACTGTGTCCCGGCTGCTGGTTGCCGGCACCCCGCTCGACCGGATCACCTACGACCCGTTCACCGTCGACTGACTCTCCGGTTACCGAACCCAACCGCCAATCGGCTCCGAATGGCGCCTGACGTCTCGGGACCTCAGGACTCTTTCTCACAAGGCCCGCTCACGGTAGTGGTTCTACGGCTGCGGCGGCTCCGCAGCGGCCGCGAGGCGGCTGTGGCGCCGGCTGTAAGCGACGTAGATGAGCAGCCCGATTCCCATCCAGATCCCGAACCGCCACCAGGTGGCGGGCTCCAGGCTGGAGATGAGCCAAATCGAGAACCCGATGCCCACCAGTGGCACGACCGGCATCCACGGAGTCCGGAACGACCGTGGGGCGTCCGGGCGGGTGCGGCGGAGCACGAGCACCGAGACGCAGACAATGATGAACGCCGTGAGCACCCCGATGTTCACCAGTGTCGCGACGTCCTCGATCGGGGTGAACCCGGCTACGGCCGCGGTGACCAGGCCGATGATCCACGTCGGGCGGTGTGGCGTGCGGTGCTTGGGGTGAATCGCTGCGAACCAGCCGGGCAGCAGGCCGTCGCGGCTTATTGCGAACCACACACGGGCCGCGCCGAGGGCGAACGCGATGAGCACCGACGTGATCCCCGCGATCGCGGCGAGCGAAATGAACGTCGAGACGGCGTTGAGTCCGTGGTCCAGGAAGGCGTTCGCCACCGGGGCCGGGTTGTTGAGCGTCGTATACGGCACCATGCCGGTGAGCACCAGGCTCACCGCGACGTACAGGGTCATCGCCACAAGCAGGGATAGCAGCACCGCGCGGGGCAGGTCTCGCTGCGGGTCCTTGGCCTCCTCGGCGGCCGTGGTCAGCGTGTCGTATCCGAACACCGCGAAGAACACCAGACCCGCCGCGGAGACGACGCCGCCGAACCCGAACGGCATGAACGGGCTCAGATTGGCGGGGTCGACGAGGAACGCGCCGATGGCGATGATCAGCACAATGAGCCCGAGCTTCACGACGACAAGGGCGGCGTTTGTCCGGGCACTTGCCCTGATGCCGCGCGCGAGCAGCCACGCGACGAGCAGGCAGATGAGCACAGCAACGAGGTTGACGACGTGTCCCTCGCCAGTGCCCGGGGCGCCCGCCATCCACGCCGGCACGCTGACGCCGATGCCTTCGAGTAGGGCGTTGACGTAGCCTCCCAGGCCGATCGCGACGACGGATACGACGAGCGTGTACTCCAGCAACAGGTCCCATCCGATGATCCAGGCGATCGGCTCGCCGAGGACGGTGTAGCTGTAGGTGTACGCGCTGCCAGCCACCGGGATCATGCCCGCGAACTCCGCGTAGCACAGGGCGGCGGCGGCGCTGGCCACTCCCGCAATGAGAAACGACAGCGCCACCGCGGGCCCCGCGTCGGTGGCCGCGGCGACTCCGGTGAGCACGAAGATGCCCACGCCGATGATCGCGCCGATCCCGATGCCGGTGAGCTGCCAGAGGCCCAGGCTGCGCCGCAGCCCCGTGTCCACCCGCGACTCCGCCTGGAGAGTCTCGATGCTTTTGGTCCGGAAGACGGTCGCTGCCTTCATGACTCCTCAATATGCGGCGGCGGACAGACTCCAACCCGCCGGTTGCGCTCAGCGTGGCACTGCCCGCCGTGAATCGGCTTGCTCACATGATGACGAGCAGATCGTGCTGAAGGCGCGATCGAAGTAGACGGCTGGACTGCGCCGGTCAGCCAGCAATACCTGCTCCACCTCACCCACCATGATCATGTGATCGCCGGCCTCGTGCCGGCTGTAAACCGAGCATTCGACCACAGCCAGTGCTTCTTCCAGCACTGTGGCGCCACGCGGGGTACGGACGAACCCGCCGCAGGCGAACTTGTCGGCGCTCTTGCTGGCGAATCGCCGCGCGAGATTCACGTGGTCAGCCTGCAGAAAACTGATCGCGAAACGGTCGTTGTGGGCGAACACCGGGTAGCAGTTCGCCGACTTGGCCAAGCAGACGAGCACCAGTGGGGGCTCTGCAGAAACGGAGCAGAACGAGCTGGCGGTGAAGCCTTGGGGCATGCCGCTCTCGTCGTGTGTTGTCACGATGGTGACACCACTCGGGAAGCGGGCCATCGCGTCGCGAAACGCCATGGAGCCAACACCGCATTGGCTTGTATCGCTGGCCTTAAGCTGCGGTGAGATCACAATAATGCCCTTCAGACGGTGGCTGTGTGCGCCATGCGCAGCCAGACAGGGCGGTCACGCCAGGCATGCGGGGAGCCGCCCATTGTTGTACGCGACCATCTCGCCGAAGATGGCCACCACGTCGAGCGCCCGACCTCGCTGTTCGCCGTCCAGTTCGGCGTAGGCGCGGTGCAGGTTGCCGACGATCCGTTCCGGGTCCAGCAGTTCGGTGAACTCACCGAGGCCGGCTTCCCGGGCCAGCTCAAGCGGGCTCAGGCCGTGTGCCGCTCCCTCGGCCGCCAGCTGCTCGATCCACCGCAGGTACTCGAGGGTCTGTTCGAACACTTCCGGGCCCGCGACCGGACCGTGCCCGCAGACGACCGTGCAGGCACCGAGCCGGGACAGTGTCGCCACCGCATCCAGGCTTCCGCGCACTGAGCCCATCAGGAGGAACGGCGCGACCCCGGATAGCACCACGTCCCCGGCGAACAGGACCTCGTCGTCGGGCAGCCAGACCACCACGTCGTTTGTGGTGTGCGCAGGGCCCACATGGATAAGCTCCGCCCGATGCTGTCCGATGTGGACTGTTAGCCGATCGGTGAAAGTCACCGACGGCAGGGTCACCCGGACGTCACCCCACTCCAGCCCGGGCCACAGCGTGGTCAACGCCAGCCCGGTCTCGGCCATCTCAATGCGGGCGAGTTCATGCCCGATGATGAGCGCCGAGGGTCCGAACACGTGGTTACCGAAGTTGTGGTCACCGTGATGGTGCGTGTTCACCACGGTGCGGGCTGGCCCAGGCCGAAGCGAATCGACCGCCTCGGCGAGCCGCTTCGCCCGGCTCTCGGTGGCCAGGGTGTCGATGACGAGCGCACCATCGGGGCTGGCGACCACACCGGCGTTGCTCACACACCAGCCGCCGGGCAACTGCACGTACGCGTAGACACCCTCGGCCACCTCCACTAGGCGCGGCGGATCCACGCTCCGGATGTGGTGCGGCCCAGCGAAGGCGGTCACCGTGCCCTCCGCTGCTGCGCGGGGACGGCGAACCCGGACTCCGCGTAGCGTCCGGCATGGGCCAGGGTGGCGCGCCCGTTGTTGCCCAGCGCCTCACGGAGGTAGCGCCGGGCATCGGCCAGGGTGCTGTCGGCCCCGAGCACCTGGCGCACCGCAGCCGGGTTGATGGCAACCGTATGCCGGGCGGTCACCACCGCGCTGTTCGGATCGCCGGACATGTCGGCGAAGTGCCATGCGCCGCTGTGGCCGAGGAGCATGGCCGGCGGCACGAGCTGCTTGTACACAATCTGCTCGTAGGGATGGCAGATCCGCACGGACTTCGTCGTGTGTGCGCTGCCGTCGGCCGTCACCGTGTCCATCTCCATGTGCTGCACCCCCGGCTGCTCCTCACGCAGCAGGACCCGGCGCACATGGGGTAACCGGTCGGGCCACTCCTCCGCGCGGTTGATAAAGGTGTAGGCGTCGGCCGCGCTGCCGGCGATCCGTACGGTGTCGTCAAAGGTGTCAATGATTTCCGGTACCGGTGCGTCCAGCTCAGCGACCCTGCCTAGCGCAGCCAGCTCCTCCTCGCTGTTGCGGTCGACCGCACTCGCGATCCAGTCGACCGCCCGTTGCCCGTCGGCGGAGAAGTGGTGTTCGAGAACCACGTGGGTCCGGCCGCCGGGCAGCGCCCGGAAAGACCAAGTCCCGCCCATCGATACGACCGGTGCCTGGCTGTGCTCCTGCTCGAACGTGATGCACAGCCCCGAGGCATCCAGCCTGCGCCGCGAGGTCCAGTTCTTTACCTGCCCACCCACCAGCGCCCAGAGTTCGAAGCGCTCGTGCACCCGACTGCGCTGGAGGTGCCGCACATGCAAGCTCGGTCCGAAGATCACTGGCCACCGGGTCACGTCGGCCACCAGCTCGTAGAGCACCTCCGCAGGCGCGTGCATGACGCGGGCGTGCTCCATGGTGTGGGTACGTAGCTGGCTCATACGGCGTCCACGAGGCTCGTGTTCACCAGGTCGAGCAGCTCCTGCGGTGTCTTGACCTCAGTCATCTGCTCCTCGGGGATGTGCACCCCGAACTCTCGCTCGATGCGGGCTGCGGTCTCCATCAGCGCCAGCGAGTCGTAGCCCAGGTCTTCGAATTCCAGGGCCGAGATATCGCCATGCAGCTCGGAGGTCTCGACGTCACCAGCGCAGGCGATAAGGATCCGGCGCACGTCGTCGAGGGTGACCTCGCTCATAGTCAGCTCCTTGGTCGGGGTGTGCTTGGTATCAGTCAGGCACCGCCCGGACGACCACGGCGGAGTTGAAGCCCCACCGGCCGCGGGCGAGCAGGAGGGCGGCGCGGACCTGGGCGGGCCTCGCCTCCCGGGCCAGATCGATCAGGTAGTCCTCCGGTACCTCGGTGGTGCCCGCGGTCGCCGGGATCACTCCATCCCTGATCGACAGCAACGCGGCGACCAGGTCGAGTGGGCCGCCTCCGGACAGCAGCCGGCCGGTGAGAGCCTTCGGCGCGGTGACCGGAACGGCGTACGGGGCGAACAGGTCACTGATCGCCGCAGCCTCGGCATGGTCGAGGTCGGGAACGCCGGCGGAGTCGGCGAACACCACGTCGATGTCCTCCGGGGTGACCTCGGCGTCGGCAAGCGCCAGCTCCGCGGCTCGCCGGAGCCCCAGCGGGCGCGACGATCCCGGCGGCGGGTCGAACGTGCACGCGTAACCGGCGATTTCGCCATACACCCGGGGGACGCCCCGCCGCTGCGCCGCTTCGGCGTCTTCGAGCACCAGGATGGCGCCACCTTCCCCAGGTACGTGGCCACCGGCATTGACGTCGAAGGGCAGGTACGCGCGCCGCGGATCGGTCACCCGGCTGACCCGGCCACTGGAGAGGTGGGACACCCAGCCCCAGGGGTCGAAGGCCGAATCGACGCCGCCAGTCACCACGAGCAGGGTGCCGCGCCGCACGGTGCGCCGAGCATGCCCCACCGCGTCCAGCCCGCCAGCCTGCTCGGCGACCAGCGCACTACTGGGTCCGCGCATGCCGTGCCGGATCGAGATCTGACCGGTGTTCACCGCGTAAAACCAGGCGAAGGACTCGTACACACTGACCGACCGCGGACCCTGCGACCAGAGCTTGTTGAACTCGCGATGGGTGAAATCGAACCCACCGGAGGCATTGGCGGTAACGACCCCCATGTCATAGTCGGTGAGGGTCTCGGCGTCGACCTTCGCGTCGTCTAGCGCCCACTGGGCGGCGACCAACGCCAGCCTGGTGGACACGTCAGTCTGCGGCAGCAGCCTGCTGGGCAGGTACTCGGCTGCGTCGAAGTCGAGGATCTGGCCGGCAAGTTGTGCCTGGTACTTGGCGGCGTCGAACCTAATGAGCCGGCTGATGCCGCTACGGCCGTCCAGAGTGGCCTGCCAGTAGCGCTCGGTGCCGATCCCGTTGGGGGCAACCACACCCAGCCCGGTCACCACCACGGAGCTCGTCATTCCTTCACCCCTGTCGGACGGCGCAGCACCATCGCGCTTTGGAAACCGCCGAACCCGCTGCCGACGGTCAGCACCGTGTCCACCTGATGCTCGCGGGCAACCAGCGGCACGTAGTCCAGGTCGCATTCAGGATCGGCCCGGCGCAGGTTCGCCGTCGGCGGCACCGCGCAATGCTCGATCGCCAGCACCGAGGCGGCGATCTCGATCGATCCGATGGCGCCAAGGGAATGCCCGACCATCGACTTAATCGAGCTCACCGGGGTCTTGTAGGCGTGTTCACCAAGGCTGCGTTTGAACGCCGCGGTCTCGTGCCGATCATTTTGCCTGGTTCCCGAACCGTGCGCGTTGATGTAATCCACCGCAGTCGGGTCGATCCTGGACTCGTCGATCGCCACCCGGATCGCCTCGGCCATCTCTCGGCCGTCGGCCCTCAGCCCGGTCATGTGGTAGGCGTTGCACCGCGTTGCGTAGCCGGAGATCTCCGCGTAAACATGTGCACCCCGGCGTCGCGCGTGCTCGTATGTCTCGAGGACGAACATCGCGGCGCCCTCGGCGAGCACGAAGCCGTTGCGAGAGTTATCGACGGCCGTGAGGCATGCTCCGGGTCGTCGTTGCGTGGGGTGGTTGCCTTGATCGCGTCGAAACAGGCCACCACGATCGGCGTGATCGGCGTGTCGGACGCCCCGGCCAGCATGACGTCGGCGCTGCCCTCGCGGATCAGCGCCGCCGCATGACCGACCGAGTCCAGGCCCGAGGTGCAGCCGTTGGATACCAGGGTGACCGGCCCTTCGGCGCCCACGGTCCAGGCGACCTCAGCCGGCATCACGCTCGGCACGAGGTAGTCGAACATATGTGGGGACAGGTATTCCTCGTCAACCAGCCATTTCCGGCCGGCATCGGAGAGCACCAGGTACTCCTGCTCCAGGCTGGTCGCGGCGGCGACCGCGCTGCCAAGACTGACGCCCACCAGGTGCGGGTCCAGCGCGCCGGCATCAAGTCCGCTGTCCGTGACGGCCTCGCGCACACACCGTGGCGAACTGGGTAGCGCGGTCCATGCGGCGGATCTCGCGCGGGGTCAGGCCCTCCGCCACCGGGTCGAAGTCGGCCTCTGCGGCGACCTGTGAGCGGTACGGGGAGGGATCGAAGAAGGAGATCCGCCGCGTCGCCGTCCGGCCCGACGTCAGCAGGTTCCAGAACTCCTTGGTGTCCTTTCCACCGGGAGCGAGCACGCCAATGCCGGTAATCACGACACGCCTCGTCACCGGACGCTCCCGGGGTCCAGGAAAGCCGTCGAGCAGAGCATCGCAGCACGTCACCTCTTATCCGGTATGGCCGGCAGTCAAGAATTCCCGCGCTGGCCCGACAACAGGTTGACGCTCTCACCTCAAGCGTCGGTCGAAGACCGGTCGCGGCGTGGTATAGACCGGTTTACCAACGAGAAACTAGTTCGGCTCGACCGAAGTTCGAGTCCGTCCCGATAAACGTACGGTGTCCTGGAAGGCCGCACCGTATAAGGGCCGTGGCTGCCCCGAGCCGTACTCGCATACGAAGGCGCCGCTGATGATGCTCAATGCGTCGATCCGACCGATCACTGTCGATGACGACATCCTGCGCACTCACTTGCACAGCGCCGAGATTCCTGCGTTGCTGATGACTGTGGCGCATCTCACCGGCGACCCGTCCCTCCTGCCCGACAACAGCAGCACCAACGGGTGGTTACTCCAGCCACAGGGCGGGCTGTCCCCGGATCAGCAGGCCGATGCGCGCGAGGTGGCGCTGCGCGCCCTTATCCGTTTTCGGGACAGCGGAGCCGCTCCCCCGCCCCCACCAAGTGTCGAACTTCTCCGGCGCATTGTCACATGGGCGATAGGTGCCGACGCCGAGGACCTACTGCCGCTGCTGGCCGAGGAAATCGTGCTCCCCGGCCAGGACCCGAAGGCTCCCCGATGGAACTCCGTTGACCTCGCGCCGCACGCCGAGATCAGCGTGGCCGTCATCGGCGCCGGAATGAGTGGCTTGCTGGCCGGGTACCGCCTGTCACAGGCAGGTGTGCCATTCGTGATCTACGAGAAAAACAGTGACGTCGGGGGCACCTGGTATGAAAACCGCTATCCCGGCTGTCGCGTGGACGTGCCCAGCCATCTCTACAACTACTCTTTTGCCACCAAGATGGACTGGCCGCATTACTTCTGCACGCAGGACGTCCTGCTGGACTACTTCCGGGAATTCGCCAAGGAATTTGGGCTCTGCGAGCACATCCGCTGCAACATCGAGGTCCACCGGGCCGAGTGGGACGAACGCCGGTGTCGGTGGCGCCTGACGCTGGGTACCCCGGAAGGGGAGAAGATGGCCGAAAGCACTGTGCTCATTAGTGCCGTTGGCCAGCTCAACCGCCCGCACATCCCGGATATCCCGGGAAGGGACAGCTATTCCGGACCGGCATTCCACTCCGCCCAGTGGGACTACTCGGTGGACCTGACCGGCAAGCGGGTTGCGGTCATCGGCACGGGTGCCAGCGCCTACCAGTTCATCCCGGAAATCGCCGGGCAGGCCAGCGAGCTGCTCGTCTTCCAGCGCACTCCACCCTGGCTGCGGCCCACGCCGCACTACCACGATCCGGTGCCGCACAGCGCCCAATGGCTCTTCGAGCATCTCCCGTACTACCAGGCCTGGCACCGCCTCTGGCTCTTCGCTCCAGGGCTGCAACTACGGGGTGGCGTGCTTGAAGGATGGATCGTCGACCCGCAGTATCCGCCCACCGAGCGGGCAATCTCGGCTCTGAACGAGCGGCTACGAACGTCGCTGACCCAGTGGATGGAGGCACAGGTCGCAGATGCGCCAGGGCTTCGGCCACTCATTATTCCACAATACCCGGTCGGGGCCAAGCGGGTATTCCGAGACAACGGAATCTGGCTGGCCACTCTGAAACGGAAAGATGTCCGGCTCATCACCGAGTCGATCAAGGAGATAACCCCCCGTGGATTGACCACCACCGACGGCACCAGGTACGACGTCGATGTCCTTATTTACGGCACGGGGTTCCAGGCGTCCCGGTTCCTCACACCAATGCAGGTGACCGGACGCGGCGGCGTGGACCTGCACAAGATGTGGGACGGGGACGCACGCGCCTACCTCGGTATGAATATACCAGGCTTCCCGAATCTGTTCTGCCTGTACGGGCCAAACACAAACCTCTCCGGACAGGGCGGCAGCATCTTCTACTTCTCGGAGTGCGCGACGACCTACCTCATGGACGCAATCCGGTTCCTCCACGAATCCAGTCATCAAGCCGTGGATGTCCGCAGGGACATCCACGACGCCTACAACGCCTGGGTAGACCAGGGAAACGCGCAGCGAGCGTGGGGTTTCTCGAAAATAAACAACTGGTTCATCAATGAGAAAGGGTGCACCGCACAGAACTGGCCCTTCTCGGCACTGGAGTACTGGCAGCGCACACGCCAGTTCGACCCGACAGAATACGAGCTATTGAAAGCCGAAAAATAACGTAGAAATGCATGAGATGCGAAATGTCCACCAAGAGTAAACTCACCGCGAGGTCCCCTTACCGGATCGTCTGGGACGACTTCCGAAATGGTTTCTCGACCTCTGGTCCGGATGCCCGGTGGTCCTACGTAACGGTTGGTTCCTATGTTGCGAACGACGGAGTCATCACAACCTCGCAACATGGCCTACAGGTCGTCTCCAGCGGTCGCAAACACGATACCGGACAGCCCGCGTTCGTGCACACCGTGGCGCATGAAGAAGACAACGGGCACGGGCTGCCGGGAACGCTCGACCACGTCAAGTGGCTGGCCTTCACCAATCATACGGCCTCGACCGGTTCCAGGGCTTCGACGCCGACCTCGACCACGAACTATCGTGTGAGTCATGGATATCGGCTCGAATCTACGGAGCCCATGGCCATCCGTTCGGTGACCATGTGGCCAACCCCAACACGGACCTTCGCCTTGCCTCGGTGACCATGAACGCTATCGATCCGGAAACCTCTACGGTCTTGAACTTCTTCATCACCAACGAGCAGATCTATGCCTTCTACGAAAGGCTTCCCAATCTGCGGAGGCAGCTGGGCAATTATGCCGCATTCTCCTACGCGATCCCGGTCGCGGACCGTTCCCCGCACGACCGGCATCGCCTCCAGATCTCCTATGACCGCTCCGCTGGTGTCGCACGATGGCTGGTCGACGGCAACGAGATCTACCAGGTTCGTCGCCTGGGTCATCGCCTGGCATCTCGCGAGCACCTGATGCTCGACCACGGCGGCGAGGAGACGCTGGTGGAGCCGCGGCAGTTCAACTTCGGCATGGGCATGATCCCCTTGCTCGACGGCGAGTTGCCAGGGCAATCCGCCCTGGTGCGCCTGTCTAGTGCGGACGGCTTCTACTTCGATCCCGCGACTGGGGAACCGAACCCACAGACCTTCCTCGATGACCAAAGTGTGGAGTCCAACCGGCTGTTCGGCCAAGGCGCAGAGCTCAACATGTCCCGCTTCGTGGTCTCCAGCGTTCCGGCGGGTCAATAGTGGCTATTCCGTTTGGGGTATCGCCAGCGCGCAACTCGCAGTTAAGGAGGAGAATGTTAACGGACGATCTGATCGGAGTGTGGAGGCTCGATGATGGGGACGTTACAGACGTTCCGGATGAGGCGACAGACTTCCAGTCCATCGAGGTCGGACAGGTCTGGGTCGAGCAACACTAGGTCAGCTTGGTGATACGTGCTCAGCGCTTCTGATCCGGTACCGACGCTCTCGGCATCGTATCCGTGACGCCGCAAACGGCTTGTGAGCGAAACAGCTGACTCAGCATCTTCCTCTACAACAAGTACACGTGTGATGCCGGAAGGCATAACGCATCTCCGGAACAACGCAGCACGCTAGCGGCGGCTGCGGTGATCTCGGCATTCGGCCCCCCAGCAGCGGGGCGTAGCCGTGAACACGAACGCGGCGCCGAGCACACCAGTAGTCCCCCATGATTTTTTCATCATGTAAATATCCCCATTCCGATACCATCTGTTCCTGATGAACAGACTAAATGGCACCTTTGAAAGTGCACCGGCCGTAAGGCAAGCGGTCAGGCGCACAGTTGCGCGGAGGGGTGACCCTGCCCATTTCTCCAAGGTGCCGTATACCCATGGGGAGGTCATCATTTTAACAGATTATGTTTGTCGTACCGCAGGTCATGCAGTCCCCCTACATCAGATGAGGTAGGCTGGGGAGGATCTACACGCGATCTACACCTGTGGGATGACTGTGGCCGCCCGATCCCGCAGCAATGCCCCGGATTGAACAAGTTGGGGTGTCGGTAAAGAAGTTGTTACCAGCCGCACACCGGTGTGATCTTGAAATGTGGATCAGCTGGGTAGGGGTCTGGATGGCCTGGTCCGTGTCCAATCATTACTCGCCGATCCGGGTTCGAGGACGTGACGCAGGGTCACGAAGGCTCTGGCGCCAGCGTTCTTCCAGCCGTGCCGCAACCGTGGTCCATACTCGCGCGTACCCGCGTGCCAACTTCGCCACTGACGCCGTGCAGTGGTCGGGAACCATCTCGGCGATCTTGTCGAAGCCGGCCATCTCCACGCGGTTCCTGTCCAACCATCGGAGCAGGCACCGGCCCGCGTCACTGAACCGGAACGAGGGGTCTCCTTTCAAGGTGGCCAGGATGGTTGCGACGTCGCCATTTCCTGCGGATCCCGAATTGCTGGGAGCTCCCCGGCGAGGGCAGACATCCGGCGGCCTGGACCTGGCCAGTGATCCATGGCCCCTCTGCCACTCCAGTGCCGTGTCCCGACCGGTACGGAGGCGTTGCCGCACATCGTGCACCGTGGACGGTGACACCCCAGCCTCTTGTGCGATCGCGCGGATCGACGCGGTGGGCTTCTCGGCCAGCAGCTCACCCGCCTTCAGCCTGCCCGCGGCGCTGTTGAGGGGCCGCACTCGACCGTCCTTGCCGACCCTCGTGGTCGACTGAGCGTTTTGCACAGTCGAACGCTGACGCAGCTTACCGACGGTCCCCGCTGAGATACCGGTGGCTGTCGCGATCATCCGGTTCGACCACTGCGGGTGCGACCCAATGATCCGGACCGCCGCCGCGGTCCGATCGGCCCGGGTCAGCGGCAGTCCGTGTGCGATGTTCATCCGCACCGCCAGCACGAATGCGTCGTTGTCCGTTCCGTGGAATATTTTCGCTTTAATTTCCTCTTCACCACGTATGACTGCGGCGCGAACTCTATGTATTCCGTCGATGACCCGCATCGACTGACCGTGCACAACAATTGGCGGTAACTGCTCCTCCGATTCGGCGAGCACCCGTACGTGATCATCGTTCTCGCCGTCTTGCCGCGGAGAATCGTCAAGCAGCAGAGAACTGATCGACAACGCGACGGTCGGGAGCCCATCCAGTTGAATGGACTCCCAGCTAGTCGGCTCGGAGTATTCAGACATTTGCCCCTCCAGTGCACGCGGCGCACCCAAACCAGCACTGCCGAGCTGGCAAGATCGTGAGCGGCCCTAGATCCGACGTCACGTACGTTTCGAGGAGCTATCGCCACAGATTGATTGCACACTGTTCACAGGAACGTAACATTCAGACCACCGGCACGGCGATTGCTGTTGATCATGACGTTACGTGGACGGCTACCTCCTGGGGCGCCAGATGACCAGCGCCGTTTCGGTATCGGGGCGCACAGGAACCAAGTCGCGGCGGTAGGAGGCATGTACCGCAGCAGCAGCCTGGTCGACAAGGGCCCGTGCCTGGGCTAGCTCGGCGCGAGCTTCGGCCAACTCGTCAGCCAGCTCGGCGAGCCGGGAGCGAAGCGCGTCTACTTGGTTCTCCAGATCGATGATGCGCTTGATCCCGGCCAGGTTGACCCCATGGTCCTGGGACAGCCGCTGCACCTCTTGCAGCAGCGCGATGTCGCGTGCCGAGTATCGGCGACCGCCCCCCGGGCTACGGCCGGGCGAGACCAGCCCCATCCGGTCGTAGCTACGCAGGGTCTGCGCGTGCAGCCCGGCCAGCTGGGCCGCAACGGAGATCACGAAGACCGGGGTGTCCTGGTCCGCGCCTGGTGGAGTCGGGGGGATCATCGCGCCGCTCCGGGGCGGTGCACGCGGGCGAACAAGTCCGCCCGCGGATTCTGCTCCGCGGTGGCCTTCGCGTAGGCGGCTAGCGCATCCTTCGCCTCCCGCTCCAGTTTGGCGGGAACCACGACCTGCAGAGTCACCAGAAGGTCGCCGGTCCGTCCGTGCCGCCCGGGGATGCCCTTGCCGCGTACCCGCAGGGTGCGACCGTTGGCGGTGCCGGCAGGGACCTTGAGCTTCACGGTGCCATCCATAGCGGGGCCGTCCATGGTCGGCACGGTCAGCGTCGTGCCCATGACCAGTTCGGGGAACGACACCGGCACTGTCAGAGTGAGGTCATCGCCGGAGCGCCCAAACACTGGATGCGGGTTGACGTGCACCAGTACGTACAGGTCACCGGGCGGCGCGCCACGCGTGCCGGGCTCGCCCTGCCCGGCCAGCCGGATCCGCTGACCGTCAGCGACCCCGGCGGGGATCCGCATAGTCAGCGTGCGGGTCCGGTTGGACACCCCGCGGCCGCCACACTCGGTGCAGGGGTCGTCGATGATCCGGCCCGTGCCGCGGCAATCCCGGCACGGCTCCGACAAGGCGAACGCGCCTTGGCTGCTGGTGACCAGTCCGGAACCGCCGCAGACCGGGCAGATCCGCGGAACGGTGCCAGCGCGGGCCCCGGAGCCGCCACAACTGCCACAGCTGGCCGGGCTGGCCAGCCGCAGCGGGATGGTGGCACCGCGGACCGCCTCGGTGAAGTCGATCCGGACCTCCGTCTCGACGTCGGTGCCGCGCTGCGGGCGACTAGCCCCGGCACCGGCCCTCGCACCGGCGCGGTTGCCAAACAGCCCGCCGAGCAGGTCGCCGAGACCGCCTATATCGCCGGTCCTACCGGTTGCAGTCCCGAATAGGTCACCAAGGTCGAACCCACCCGGGCCGCCGAACCCGCCGCCGGTTCGAAAACTGCCGCTGAACAGGCTGCGTGCTTCGTCGTATTGCTTGCGCTTGTCAGGATCTGACAGCACACCGTAGGCCTCGGACACCGATTTGAAACGCGCCTCGGCCCGAGCGTCGCCGGGGTTGGCGTCCGGGTGCAGTTCCCGGGCCAGCTTGCGATATGCCCTTTTGATCTCCTCGGCGGACGCGGTGGAGGAGATACCCAGCTCTGCGTAGAAATCCTTTTCAATCCATTCCCGGGCGCTCACCGGGCACCTCCCCCCGTATCAATTGTCCCGTAGCTGTTCAGCGCCGCCACATGGTTCGGTATCCCCCAACCGGTCGCCATATAGTTCTGCGCTGCTGGACGATGCTGCGTCCCGGTACATCGTCGGGTCGGCACTAGCCGACTCGACATCAGCCGCTTCGGCGTCGGTTACCGCCACCATCGCCGGCCGAAGCATCCGCTCGCCGAAGCGGTAACCGCGACGCAGCACGGCGGTGACAGTCGGCTTGTGCACGTCCGGGGAGGTGCTATGTTGCACAGCCTCGTGCACGGCCGGGTCGAAACCGTCACCGACCGCCCCAAACGGTTCTAGGCCCTGTGCCTGCAGCGCCGCCACCAGCTTGTCCGCGACGGCCTTAAACGGCCCGGACAAATCGCCGTGCTCCTCGGCCCGCTCGATGTCATCGAGCACGGTGAGCAGCGCACCAGCGACCTGCGCCTTGGCCACGTCGATAACCAATTGACGGTCGCGCTCCACCCGGCGGCGGTAGTTGCTGTACTCGGCGGAGATGCGCTGCAAGTCCCCGGTCCGCTCGTCCAGCTGTGCCTGCAAGGCATCGAGTTCGGCGGTTGTCTCCCGCGTACCAGCGGCCACACCAGCGGCGCCAGGACGGTCCTCGTCGACGTGGACGCCACCACCG
Organism: Actinomycetota bacterium; assembly: GCA_030860695.1. Taxonomy (GTDB): domain Bacteria; phylum Actinomycetota; class Actinomycetes; order Mycobacteriales; family Pseudonocardiaceae. The sequence goes on along the minus strand of JALZHU010000008.1, from coordinate 12,149 downwards.
GCGGGTTGCTCACCCGCCGGTGGTACCCGAATCTCACCCGTCACCGGATCGATCCTCCGCTTGTCTCGCACCACGACTCTGGGCTGCTCCTCACCAGCGGCGCCGTCGCCGAAGGTGCCATCACCGGGCCTCACTTCCTGCTGCTCCCGGGCTCCTCATCGACGATCTCAGCGTCGACGACGTCGTCAGCCCCTGAGCCACCAGACGACCCGGTGGACCCGGTGGACCCGGTGGACCCGGTGGACCCGCCGGCCGCCGCACCGTCGCCCGCACCGGCCGCCGCCCCGCTCGCCGCGGCCTCGGAGTACAGCGCCTGACCCAACGCCTGCGACTCGGTGGCGAGCTTCTCCATCGCGGCCCGGATCGCTGCGGTGTCGGTGCCCTTGAGCGCGTCCTGGGCCTCGCCCAGCGCGGCGTTCACCTTGTCCTTGACGTCAGAGGGCAGCTTCTCGTCGTTGTCCTTGATGAACTTCTCGGTCTGGTAGACCAGCGTCTCGGCCTGGTTGCGAGTCTCGGCCTCCTCCCGGCGCCGGCGGTCCTCCTCGGCGTGCTCCTCGGCGTCGCGCATCATCCGGTCGATCTCTTCCTTGGGCAGCGCGGACCCACCGGTGATGGTCATGGCCTGGGACTTGCCGGTGCCCATGTCCTTGGCGGAGACGTTGACGATGCCGTTGGCGTCGATGTCGAAGGTGACCTCGATCTGCGGCACACCACGCGGTGCCGGCGGCAGCCCGGTCAGCTCGAACATGCCGAGCTTCTTGTTGTAGACCGCGATCTCCCGCTCACCCTGGAACACCTGGATCTGCACCGACGGCTGGTTGTCGTCAGCGGTGGTGAAGATCTCCGAGCGCTTAGTGGGGATGGTGGTGTTGCGCTCGATGAGCTTGGTCATCACGCCGCCCTTGGTCTCGATACCCAGCGACAACGGGGTGACGTCGAGCAGCAGGACGTCCTTGACCTCGCCCTTGAGCACACCGGCCTGCAGCGCGGCACCGACCGCCACGACCTCATCGGGGTTGACGCCCTTGTTCGGCTCCTTGCCGCCGGTGAGCTCCTTGACCAGGTCGTGCACGGCCGGCATCCGGGTGGCGCCACCGACTAGCACGACGTGATTGATCTGCCCGACCGAGATACCCGCGTCCTTGATCACGTTGCGGAACGGGGCACGGCAGCGGTCCAGCAGGTCCGCAGTGATCCGCTGGAACTCCGCCCGCGACAGTGTCTCGTCCAGGAACAGCGGGTTCTTGTCGGCGTCGACGGTGATGTAAGGCAGGTTGATCGTCGCGGTGGACTGGCTGGACAGCTCGATCTTGGCCTTCTCCGCGGCCTCACGCAGCCGCTGCATGGCCATTTTGTCTTTCTTCAGATCGATGCCGTGGGAGCTGCGGAACTTGTCCACCAGCCAGTCGATGATCCGCTGGTCCCAGTCGTCCCCGCCGAGGTGGTTATCCCCGGAGGTGGCGCGGACCTCGACCACCCCTTCGCCGATCTCCAGCAGCGACACGTCGAACGTGCCACCGCCGAGGTCGAACACCAGGATGGTCTGCTCCTTCTCACCCTTGTCCAAGCCGTAGGCCAGCGCGGCCGCGGTGGGCTCGTTGACGATGCGCAGCACGTTCAGGCCAGCGATCTGACCGGCTTCCTTGGTGGCTTGGCGTTGAGCGTCCTCGAAGTAGGCGGGCACGGTGATGACCGCGTCGGTGATGTTCTCCCCGAGGTAGGCTTCGGCGTCACGCTTGAGCTTCATCAGCACCCGCGCGCTGATCTCCTGCGCGGTGTACTTCTTGCCGTCGATCGTGATTGACCAGTCCGACCCCATGTGCCGCTTGACCGATCGGACGGTGCGCTCCACGTTGGTGACGGCCTGGTTCTTGGCGGACTGACCAACGAGCACCTCGCCGTTCTTGGCGAAGGCGACGACCGAGGGCGTCGTGCGCGAGCCCTCCGAGTTCGCCACCACTGTGGGCTCGCCACCCTCTAAGACACAGACGACGGAGTTGGTGGTCCCTAGGTCGATGCCGACCGCACGAGCCATGTGAGCAACCCTTTCGAACTTGACTGGACTGACTCAAGCAACCTTGAGTGGATCCTGCTCAATCTAACTGATGGAGCTAACGCCCAGCACGCGGCCTGTGTTCCCCGGCCTGGCCGTCCACCGCACTAGGTGCGCCGAGTTCGACGTCAGGGCCGTTCGCGTTTGATCGATAACGCTGGTGTCGACCTCGGTGCACTCAGTGTCGCCGGTGGGCACGCAGCGGCCGGCATTCCATGAGCGGAGCACATCGGAAGGTCGGGAACGTCGGCGATTCGGTCCGGGTCGATGTTGAGCATTGCCCGGCCCCACCACGCGTTGAGGACGTCGTCCAGCTGCTGGCCCTGCTGTGCCCGCAGCAACTCGGCGAAGAACTGAGCCCGACGCCCCCCGCGCAGCGCGTCCGAGATGCCGCCGATGGTGCGCTCGACCCGGGGTCGCTCGGGCTCGTGGTGGGCAAGCGGTGTGCTCATGCCGTTCCTCCTCGCTACCAGCGGATCCAGGCTGCCTGCACGCGGTGTGAAGCGCAGTCGAGATGCCGGCGAGACACGCCGACCAGCTCTCCTCCTCCCGAACTCGACAGCAGAGCTGTTCGAGCCGCTCAGGAGAACACTGCTGTCGAGTTCGGGAGGCTGAGTGCAGGAAGGCCAGATCGTTGGCGGGCGCTAGGTAGCGGGGGTGGCCGAGGAGGTGGTCGAAGTCGCCGTTCTCGGCGCCGACGATGACGGCGCCTGTCTCGACGTCGTGCACGTTGGGGTACGCTATATCGCATCCCCCCAGTCGCCTCGGTGGCTGGGTGCGAGGCCCCGCTCCGGCGGGGCCTCTGCTTTGTCACCAGGTCGCCGGCTTGGTGATGGTGCCGTGTGCGTCGCCGAGTTTCTCCGGGAACTGGCTAGCGGCGAGGACACCTCGGCGGATCTGCTTGGTGAAGCTCGGTTGGGTCCGCTGCAGGGCGCGGCTGATGTTCCGATGCGGATTCAAGATCCCAACTTGGTAGCCGACTTCCTGGCTGACTAGGCGGATCGGCTCCATCAGATCCGAGTCGTTGCTGACTACGACGAAGGTGTCCGCGTCTGCTCGGAAGGCATCGGCCATCAGGTAAGTCGCCAGGTTGACATCAGACCCCTTCTCCTCAGTCTTGACGACCTCGACGGTTCGAGGTCCTCCGGGCACCGGACTGGCGAGCGGCATGCGCACGGTTGACGTCAAGAAGTGACCGAAGTGCACAGTCAGCCCCGGGATAGTTTGTAGCGCTCGAAGGTAGGTGCTCTGCCGCACCGGCTGCTGCGGGTCTGCTTGACCGTTGACCTTGGCCGTGAAGTACCGGATACGTTGGATCTTGTTCGGAGGCAACAGCACATGGCACAGCGCTTCGAGGTCCAGCCACTTGTACGGAGTGCCCTTGAGACAGCCGTAGTAGAGGTTGAACCCGTCAACGTAGACGTTGGTCAGCATGAGGACTACGCAACGTAGCCACTCGACCAGTCGGAGCTGCCACCGGGCCTGGGCGGGCCCGACTTCGAGGCGCATATACGAGATTAGCCGACCAGGAGGTGGTCGAAATCTCCGTTCTTGGCGCCGGCGATGAAGGCGGCCATCTCGTGCTGGTTGAAGATGAGGGTGCGGGCCTTGCGCTTGGCTGGAGGGAGCTTGTCGTCCTGGAAGCCGATCAGGTCACCGACCGCGGTAAACGATAGGCAGCCACCGCTAGCGTTGCTGAAGGTTGATTTCATGTATTGGCCGTTGACCACGGCGTCGTAGTGTGAGTCGTCGATCGAGGGGTACGGGTTGGGTGTGCGGGCCACTGAATCACAGCTCCTCCATGACTGCGCGGATCAGGTCCTGTGACTCCCGGGCGGGGAGAGCCTGGGCCAGAGCCGCGTCGAAGGTGTACGTGCACTGCCGCACGGGATGGCGGTCCTCATAGATGCGCTGTGCCGTGTCGCTGTCCACATACACCACTGTATGGTCGAGGTCGTGCGGGAACTCGAAGATGACGAAGTTGTCGGAACCGGGCAACGCTCCAGCATTGAAGGGCAGGATATGGATCGTCACCGGGTACTCCTGGGTCACCTCGATCAAGTGTCGGAGCTGTTCACGCATGACGTCTCGGCCGCCTACCAGGGTACGGATGACGCTCTCGCTCATCACAGCCACCAAGCCCTGGAAGCTGTCCTCACCGAGTCGCTGCTGACGCCGTAGCCTTAGCTCGGCCACCCGGTCAACATTGATCGGTGGAACGAAGGCCCGGCCACTTCCGATCACTGCCTCGGCGTAGGCCCGCGTTTGCAGCAGCCCCTGTACAAACGCGATGTCATAGCTGCGTGCGGACGTGGCATCCTCGCCGATCTCCACCAGCATCTCCACGGCTTCGGTGACGACGTCGGAGTATTCCTGCCACCAGCCGGGTTCGTCGGCGCGGCGGCGTAGCTCGTCGAGCCTCTGGGCCTGCTCGTGGCCGACTCGCTCCATGTACCGCGGCATGCGCAGCGTCCGATGACGGTCCGGCTTCCCTCGGCGAGCCTGGTTGGAGCACGCGCCGCCCGATTGGCCAGGGCCAGCTTGGGCGCTAGCGACCTGGCTACTAACCGGTAACTAGCCGTAGTCTGCGAGGAGAGACGTTTTCACGGCAGCAACGGTGGACAGCGCGGAGGTGGGCGCCGTGATGGCAGCACGGCTGGTGATCGGCCTAGGGCTCACTGTCTTGACGCTCGTCCTCGCTGGCCGGCGGGTGTGGTGGCTGTACAGGCTGATCCGGTCCGGGCAGCCGACGCACGGCCGCGCCGCGGACCTGGGCGCCCGGCTGCGGACCCAGCTGGTTGAGGTGTTCGGGCAGCGCCGGCTGTTGCGGTGGACGATCCCTGGGCTGGCGCACTTCTTCACCTTCTGGGGCTTTGTCGTCCTGCTCACCGTCTACATCGAGGCCTACGGGGCGCTGTTCCACGAGGATTTCGCCATCCCGCTGATCGGGCGCTGGCCGGTGCTCGGCTTCCTGCAGGATTTCATCGCGCTCGCGGTGCTCACCTCGATCATCGCTTTCGCGATCATGCGGATTCGGCAGGCCCCGGAGCGCCGGCAGCGGGCATCGCGCTTCTACGGCTCGCACAACCGCGGCGCCTGGCTCATCCTGTCCATGATCTTTAACGTGATCTGGACGATGTTCCTGTTCCGCGGAACCGCGGTGAACACCGGAACCTTCCCCTACGCCTCCGGAGCGTTCGCCTCGGAAGCGGCCGGCGCGCTGCTCGCCCCGCTGGACGCGGGGGCCAACGAGGTCTTGGAGACGGTCGGTCTGCTGTTGCACATCGGCGTCATGCTGGCCTTCTTAATGATCGTGCTCTACTCCAAGCACCTGCACATCTTCATCGCGCCGGTCAACGTCGCGGCCAAGCGGATGCCCAAGGCTCTTGGCCCGCTGCTGCCGATGGAATCCGGCGGCAAGGAGATTGACTTCGAGAACCCAGGGGAGGACGACGTCTTCGGCCGCGGCAAGATCGAGGACTTCACGTGGAAGGGCATGCTGGACTTCGCGACCTGCACTGAGTGCGGTCGCTGCCAGAGTCAGTGCCCGGCGTGGAACACCGGCAAGCCGCTGTCACCCAAGCTGGTGATCATGGATTTGCGTGATCACCTGTTCGCCAAGGCGCCCTACCTCATCGGTCACCAGCAGATAGCAGAAGATGTCGACGTGCTGGCGCTGGCCGCCAGCAACGGGCACGTGCCCGAGTCCGGCTTCGGCCGGGTCCCCGGATCGGGTCCGGAGCAGGCCACCCGCCCGCTGGTGGGCAGCGCCGAGGTGGGCGGTGTGATCGACCCTGACGTGCTGTGGTCGTGCGTAACCTGCGGGGCCTGCGTGGAGCAGTGCCCGGTGGATATCGAACACGTCGACCACATCGTCGACATGCGGCGCTACCAGGTGCTGATCGAGGCGGAGTTCCCCACCGAGCTGGGCACGCTGTTCCGCAACCTGGAGAACAAGGGCAACCCGTGGGGGCAGAACCAGTCCGCCCGGATGGATTGGACGAAGGGTTTGGACTTCGAGGTCCCGCAGCTGACCGAGGAGACGCTGCCCGACGACGTGGAGTACCTGTTCTGGATCGGCTGCGCCGGTGCCTATGACGACAATGCGAAACGGACGGTGCGGGCCACCGCGGAGCTGCTGCACCGCGCCGGCGTCCATTACGTGGTTCTCGGGGACGGCGAGACCTGCACGGGGGATCCGGCCCGCCGGTCGGGCAACGAGTTCGTCTTCCAGGTCCTCGCGCAGCAGAACGTCGAGACGCTCAACACGGTCTTCGAAGGCCGCGAGCCAGGTCGCCGCAAGATCGTGACGACGTGCCCGCACTGCTTCAACACGCTGGGCAGGGAGTACCTACAGCTGGATGGGCACTACGAAGTGGTGCACCACACGCAGCTGCTCAACAAGCTGGTGCGGGAGGGCAAGCTGGTGCCGGTCCCCGCCTCCAACGGTGCCGCCGGGCCCGCGGTCACCTACCACGACCCGTGCTACCTGGGCAGGCACAACGAGGTGTACTCCCCGCCGCGCGAGCTGGTCGGCGCGTCCGGTGCGCAGCTGACCGAGATGCCGCGCCACGCCGACCGCTCGATGTGCTGCGGCGCTGGGGGCGCCCGGATGTGGATGGAAGAGCGTATCGGCAAGCGGATCAACTTGGACCGGGTCGACGAGGCGATCGCCACCGAGACCTCCGCGATCGCCACCGGCTGCCCGTTTTGCCGGGTAATGCTCACCGACGGCCTCACCACCCGCGAAGCTGAAGGCGCAGCCCGCAACACCACCGAAGTCCTCGACGTTGCCCAGCTGCTCCTCGCCAGCGTCAAACGAGACGAACCGAAACCGCCAACCCGCTCCGAATAGCGGTCGCTGCGGGGCCGAAACCGCTAGTCGGCGCCGGATGGCGCTCCGGTCTGCTTGAGTAGGGCTAGGACGGTGTCGCGGAGCTGATCGAGCTGCGCGCCTGCGGCGACCATGGCCTGCACACCGGCGCCCTTCCCCTCGCGGAGCAGGCCGAGCAGGATATGTTCGGTGCCGATGTAGTTGTGGCCGAGGTGCAATGACTCGCGCAGCGCCAGCTCCAGTGCCTTCTTGGCGCAGGGCGTGAATGGTATGTGTCCCTTCGGCGTTCCCTTGCCGCAACCGACGATCTTCTCGACTTCAGCACGGGCGGCGTCCAGCGTGATGCCGGCACCGACGAGAGCCTGGGCACCGATTCCCTCGCCCTCGGCCAGCAGACCGAGCAGGACGTGCTCGGTGCCGATATGATCATGATGCAGCCGCCGGGCCTCCTCCTGGGCCAGCACGACCACCCGTCGTGCCCGACCAGTGAAGCGGCCGAACGTGCCCTCCATGGCGGACTCCACGCCTTGTTTCAATTTGCCGATCAGTGAGCGCAACGCGGAGTGGCGCTGCTGGGCCGCCTGCTTAGTGACGCCGAGCGCAGCACCGATTTGGGACCACGAGCAGCCGGCGGTGCGAGCCTCCTGGACGAAATGGTCGAGTAGCTTCTCTCCGAGGTCGGCCAGCTCCTGCTGCTGGCGCGCCGCAGTGGCCAGCAGCTTCAGCGGCTCGAGGCTGTGCGCGTCAGCCCGGGTGTGGGCGATGAGTTCATCGAGTGTCATGCGTCAACTATTGCTTGACGTATAACTAGCGTCAAGCGAAGGTTGACAATATTTCACCGGCTGGTGTCAATGCGCTGGAAGTTGAGGTAGGCCCGGGACGGCGTGGGTCCACGCTGGCCCTGGTAGCGGGAGCCCACGCCGGCGCTGCCGTACGGGTGTTCGGCGGGGCTGGACAGGCGGAACAGACACAGCTGCCCGATCTTCATTCCCGGCCACAGCGTGATCGGCAGGTTGGCCACATTGGACAACTCCAGGGTGATGTGGCCCGTGAAACCGGGGTCGATAAAGCCCGCCGTGGAGTGCGTGAGCAAGCCGAGACGGCCTAGGCTGGAGTTGTGAGTGGGGATGAAGGTCGGTCCCGCTAAGAACAGACCATCCTCGGCGTCGACCTCGATGCAGCGGACTGGGCGCGTCGGCACCAGGCGAACGTCAATGATCGCTCGGAAGCGCTGTACCGGACCGTTCTTCAGTCTGGAGGCCTTCCGCTCCAGGCGGAAAACGTTCAGGTGGGGGGTGAACTTCACCTGAAAGGCCACACCCTGATCAACACCGTAGAGAGTTGCCTTTTTCTTTCGCTTCACCGGGCGCAATCCCAAACTCGCAGCCAGTTCGAGTACGGCATCAGCGAGATTTTCCCGGGTGCTGACGAACTTGCAGCGGCCTTGGGTGTCAACGTATCCGTCGGAGTCCATCAGTCCCTGCAGCAACGCCAGGCGTTGCGGCACAGACGACCGCAGGTACAGCTCGGGAACATGCTTGTTACCAAGCAGGCCGAGGCCTCGAAGCACGCTCGATAACGAGTCATCCGGCAGGAACCTGCCGGATGCGGAATCACGTCGCCGTCCGACGTGGCCCCGCGAGAGCCCGCCGATGCGAAACCTGCGCCCGCCTAGGTCCCGGACGCAGTATCCGGCCCACCGGATCTCGTCGAGCGTCTGCCCGTCTCCCGCACCGCACGTGATTTCGGCGCAGCTGCTGGTGCCGTCCCCCAGCCAGATGCCGAGCACATATGGGTCGATTGGCAACGGTTGCTCGGGATACCGCACCGGGTCAGCCAAGGCGATGTGATGATTGCACTCCTGGTGAACGCGCAGCGAGCTAGCTACCTCGGCTGTGGTGCGCAGAGCAGCGCAACCGCCGTGCTTGCGTGCCGACTTGGTCATGGTCAACCAGAGATGGCTGGCATCCGCAACGATGCTCTGGCCATCTGAGAACAGCACCTCACAACAGGTACGGCCAACCATGACCTCGGTTGCGCCGACTACGTGGTATGCGCGGCCGTCAGCACCGAATACCTCGTCGCCGACCCGCAGCTCGCCCATCGTCTGCCAGCCCTGCGGGGTGGGGATCGGGGTGTTGACGGCGAGTGCCTTTCCTTCGAGTCGCCCAGCTAGATCATCGGGCAAGGTGATCTGCTCGAACGTCGATCCCAGCACGAACTCGCCGGGGTGAAGCACGAAGGGCTCGTCACCCTCCGGCTCCACCATCGAGGTCAGTTCGTCCTGCTGCAGCGACGGGTCGATGTGGGTGTACTTGGTGTTGACAAAGACCCGGAAGAAGCGGTCCAGCCGCACGTCAATGCTGGACGGCTGGAGCATCTTGTCGTCGAACGGCTCAATACCCAGGCGCCCAGCATCGATCTCGGCGCGCAGGTCACGGTCGGACAGCAGCACGGCGCCACCCTAGCCGCATGCACCGACATCAAGTGAGGGTCTCGGGTAGCCGGCGCTGCTCGTGCTAGGCTCGACTGCGCTGCGGGTGTAGTTCAATGGTAGAATAAGAGCTTCCCAAGCTCTAGATGCGGGTTCGATTCCCGTCACCCGCTCCATTACAAAGGCCCAGGTCAAGGAATGTTCTCCATAGATCTGGGCCTTTCTCTTAACCATGGTCATCGTCTTCCGTGCCATTACCTGACCGAAACCAGCACGCCGGCCGAACCGTCGTCGCCATCATCGTCCACGTCGCCCGTCTGAGTGGCCATTTCATCGGACTCGGCGCGGTGCGCGTCCACCAGACTGCTCAGCCGGTCCGCGATCGCCCGATCCTCCACAGTGGTGACATGCTGATAGATCATCGCAGCCCGGGGGCTGTCATGGCCCATGCGCGTCATCAGGTCACGCAGGCCGTGTTGCCGGGCATCAGTCGCACAAATTGATAAGCGACCGGGCGCCCCATTGGGGGAGTGTCTGGGGCTGGCGCTCTCCCGGCGACGTGTTCTATCCTTCTCACTGTTCACTCCGAATCTGGTGTGGACAGCGCAGAAGCGGACAAGGTTGGTAGCCAAGGATTCCGCTTTTGCGCGTACTTCTTTGTTGCGCGATATGAGGGCGTGCGACATTACCGCACGACCCCCGGTACGTTGAGTTCCTTCCGACTCTTCTTGTGGTGTCCTGTTATTGCAGGCTGCGGCAGCCACCGCAGAGCGGGTCAAGACCGGCCGGCAAGTAGGAGTAGCTTCCGCATCGGCGCGGCGATCTCTACTGTGATCGACTTGTCGCGGCCCTTGTCCGCGGAGGGATCAGCAATCGTGACCTTGAATAGCGGCGGTCCGCTGGCCTCATCGATCCGGGGGCGAAGTGGCCGGTTGCACGCCTTGTCCTCCGGGGACTGGTACTCGGTCACCGCGGTGACCTCTCCGACGACCAGCTCCCGAGCCGTCGGATCGCCGATGCGGTGCGCACTTTGATCACCTCTGGGAGCTGGCACCCGGGGAAAGCTGCCCTCTGAGCGCGAGCTGGCTCGGCGCTTCGGCACTGCCCGCAACACCGCCCGCGAGGCCATCCGTCTGCTCACCGAGGAAGGCTTGGTCACCGCCCAGCACGGGCGCGGAGTGTTCGTACGTGAGAAACAGCGCATGTTCCGCTGGGGCAGTGAGCGCTACTCACGGCGTATCTACCGCGAAACTGGACTGACTCCGTTCCGGCTGGAGATGGCGCGCCAGGGCAAGGCCCCTCGCGTCGGGTGACCTCCATTGAGCAGGTCACCCCACCCCTTCGACGTAGCCGAGCGGTTAAAGGCCTCCCCCGAGGAGCCCTCGGTCCTGCGTTGGTGCAACACCTACTACGCCGACGACGAGCCCCTGCAAGTCGTCACCACCTACATCCGCTGGGCCGACGCTGAGGACACCCCATTGCTGCAACCCAACACCGGACCCGGCGGCATCTACGGCCGGCTGGAAGAACGCGGCCACACCATGATCAGCGGCCAAGACGAAATCATCGCCCGCATGGCCAGCCACCAGGAAGCACAGACCCTCGACCCACTCTCCGGCGTACCCGTCCTCGAAGTCCTGCACACCAGCCTCGACCAGGACACCGAACCCTTCGAAGTATCCCGATTCGTCCACCGAGCCGACCGCGCCGGCCTCATCTACCACTTCTCCGTCGAGAGCTGATACCCGCGCGGGCCCTACGCGATCGAATCAGACGCCCGAAAACCTTAGTTATCGCGATCCGCGCATGGTCGCTTTGCTCCGACGCGAGCCTCATCAAGCGCTGATCCAAGGACTCACGGCGCGACGCCCAACACGAAGGCAAAGCGATCCCTGAACTCCACTCGCTCGCCCGGATAACGGCGGCGAATCTCCTCCACCCCAGCGACCAATTCCTCATCATCGAACAGGGACAACAACGACAAGTAGCGGTCGCGCACCATCGCCACATACCGCTCAGTCGAGAATACCAACGGGAAATCGCCGTAGGTCAACTCTACCGCCAGCCCCGCATCACCCATCGCCGCAGCGATCACCTGGGGATCCGGCTGCAGCTCACTGAACCGGTCATGCGCGGCCTGAAACAGCGGATACTCGATGCTGGTCGGCAACATCACGACCAGCAAGCGACCGCCAGGAGCCAACAGCTTTGCCAACCCAGCTATAACCACTGCACGGTCTCTGACGTGATGGATCGCCTCCTTGACCAAAATCGCCTCAAACCGATCCCCCGGCAACAGCGCCGACCCTAAAGCCAGATCCTCCGCCGACGCCTGCACAGCCACCAGCCGCGGATCGTCCGGAACCTGCTCCAGCATGCGCACCGATGGATCAACACACACCACAGACTCCGTGTGTTCCACCAGCCGACGCGCGTACAACCCGGTGCCACACCCCACGTCCAGAACCCGATCGCCATACTTGACCCGCAGATGAGCGAGGATGCAACCGCTCCTCCAATCCAGAAACTCTGGTGTATAAGCCCAATTCTGGTCATACACCGGCGCCAGACGATCATAATGGGCCCGAGTCTCTTCACGCACCGGAGGACACCTCCGTCCGCTCCGCTTCCCTAAATCGCGCTCAGCCTATATACCGTAACGTGGCATTGAGGACAGGCACAGGCGTTGATGACACCACGCTAACCACGCTAGTGTAGTGTCTTGCAATTAGGTTTACAGTGATTTATACTCTGGAGTATGAGTCGAGCAGCAGCGCCGTTGGCGATATCTGATGGGCAACGAGAAGTCCTGGAAACTTTGGTCAGGT
>JALZHU010000071.1 GCA_030860695.1 Actinomycetota bacterium | reverse complement strand
GTCCCGCTACGGCTGGGGCCGTATCGCGAGTGAGACGGAATTGCTTTACCGCCAGGTGCTGGCCGGCACCGAGATGCCGACGGCCACCACGCCGGGAGGGCGGTCATGAGTCGCGAGCATTTCGCGGCGCTGCGGACCGCCCTGGCCCGGATCGAGGACAGCGCCGGCACACGGATCGAGTCGTGGGGACGTCATCTCGCCGGTGTGCTGGACGCCGGCGGTCGGTTGCTCGCATGCGGCAATGGCGGCAGCGCCGCCGAGGCCCAGCATCTCACCGGCGAGCTCGTTGGTCGGTTCCGGCATGAGCGGCGCCCGTTGTCCGCGATTGCCCTGCATGCCGACACCTCTGCGCTCACCGCGATCGGCAACGACTACGGCGGGCATGAGTCGTTCGCTCGGCAGGTCTTCGCGCACGGGCGCCCGGGCGACGTACTGATCGCGCTGTCCACCAGCGGAACGAGCCGCAATGTGGTCTCCGCGGCTAAGGCGGCGCATGAGGTCGGTATGACCGCGTGGGCGCTGACTGGGCCGGCTCCCAACACGCTGGCCGCGCTCTGCGACGATGCGATCGCGATCGAGGCTCCCAGCGCCGCGACCGTGCAGGAAATCCACCTTGCCCTCGTGCACGCGATGTGCATCGCGATTGATGATGCGCTGGACGTGGTCGCGCCAAAGCCGCAACTATGACCGGCTCCCGGGTGGTGGTATTCGGCGACACGCTGCTCGACAGCGACGTCGAGGGCAGCGTGGACCGGCTGTGCCCGGATGCATCAGCTCCCGTCGTGGATGTCCGGACGCAGCGCTGGCGCCCCGGTGGGGCCGGTCTGGCGGCGCTGCTCGCAGCCCGGGCCGGCCATGAGGTCGTCCTGGTGACCGCGCTGGGTATTGACCCGGCAGCTCGCCTGCTTGCCGACCTGCTCGACGCCCGCGTGGCAGTGGTGCGGATGCCGCTGCGCGGTACGACGGTGTGTAAGACCAGGATCCGCGCGCGAGGCCGTTCGCTGTTGCGGATCGACGAAGGTGACGGTTGGGCTGCCGGCGCTCCGACCGGGGACCGCTTCCCTGCTGTGCTGCGCGATGCCGAGGCGGTGCTGGTCTCCGACTACGGGCGCGGCGTCACCGCCGATCCCGCCATCCGAAACGCGCTCATTGGGCTGGCCGGCCGGATGCCCGTGGTGTGGGACCCGCACCCACGGGGAGCCCCACCGGTGCCTGGGTGCCGCCTCGTGACGCCCAATGAGGCCGAGGCAGTAAGTTCCGTTCCCGGCCCAGCCGGGGCGAGTTCCATGCCCGGCCCAGCCGGGGCCAAGTCCGTTCCCGCCTCAGTCTCGGGACTAGCGACCGCTGCGGCGCTACGCGGGTGGTGGCGAAGCGACGCGGTGGCGATCACGCTCGGTGCCCGCGGGGCAGTACTAGCCACTGCGGAGGGGTGCACGGCCGTGCCAGTGCCCGACATCAAGATTCCGCTGGATCGGGACACCTGTGGTGCGGGCGACGCCTTCGCGTCCGCCGTCACCGGTGCTCTGCTGGTCAATAGCTCAGTCAGCGCAGCCGTGGAGGCTGCGGTCTGTGCGGCGTCCCAATTCGTCGCAGGCGGGGGCGCCGCATCGATCAGCTCACTGCGCGCCGGGCGACCGCTCACGAAATTCGTCCAGTCAGCGCCCCACCGGCAGTCCACCATGGATCTCGTGGCGCGGTTGCGTCGTCGCAGTGGCCGGTTGGTCGCCACTGGCGGCTGTTTCGACCTGCTGCACCCGGGGCACCTCAGCCTGCTCAGGCAGGCCCGTGCGCTGGGTGATGCGCTGGTGGTGTGCGTCAACTCCGACGAGTCGGTACGCCACCGCAAGGGCCCCCGCCGGCCGATCGTGCCCGCAGCCGACCGGATCGCACTGCTCGAGGCGCTGGAACCGGTCGATGCAGTGATCATGTTCGACGAGGACACCCCCACTGCACTGCTCGAGACGCTGCGACCCGACGTGTGGGTCAAAGGTGGCGATTACACCATCGCCGACCTCCCCGAGGCACCAGTGGTGCGCCGGCACGGCGGGCAGATCGTGATCATCCCGCTGGTCGGTGAGTATTCAACGAGCCGGCTTGTCGCAGCGGCGCAGACCGCGCGGCGGCCAGAGCTCCGGCGCCGGAGGAAGGAGAACGTATGAAGCCGCTGGGCAATGTGCTGATCACCGGGGGCGCCTCCGGGCTCGGCGCGGCCACCGTCGACGCTGTGCTCGCCGCTGGTGGGCGTCCGTTGGTGCTCGACCGCAACGCTCCCTCGATCGAGGTGGACCATGTGCAGGCTGACCTCACCGACCGGGTCGCCACCGAGAATGCCGTCGCGGCGCTGGTGACAGCCAGCGGCGATCGGCTGCAGGCGGTATTCACCGCTGCTGGGATCGACTCCTGCGGTCCGTTCGGCGAGGTGCCCGCCGAGGAGTGGGAACGGGTAATTGCGGTCAACCTGCTCGGTACCGCCAGGGTGGTGCGGACCGCGCTGCCATACCTTGAGCGCTCCCGGGGAACTGTGGTGACCTGCTCGTCCACCCTCGGCCTGCGGGTCTTCCCCGACGCGACGGCCTACTGCGCTGCCAAGTTCGGCGTCATCGGCTTCACTCGCGCGCTGGCCGCGGAGACCGCCGGGCGGATCGGGGTCACGCTGCTGATCCCCGGCGGCATGCACACCCCCTTCTTCGACGGGCGCAATGAGCAGTACAAACCGCCACCGGACGCCAAGCTCAACCGCCCGCAGGACGTGGCGGCAGCCGTGATCCACGCGCTGCAGCAACCACCCGGATGCGAGCTACGGGAGATGGTGGTCTGCCCATCGCAGGAGTCATCCTGGCCGTGAACCCCCCGACGGTGCTAGTACTCCGTGCGCTGGGCCTCGGCGATCTGCTGACGGCGGTGCCGGCGCTGCGCGGCCTGCGGTCCGCATACCCCGATCATCGATTGGTCCTTGCCGCTCCGGCACCGCTGCGCGAACTGGCCATGCTCACCGCAGCCGTGGACGACCTGCTGTCCACCGTGCAGCTAGGTCCGCTCACCTGGGCGGAGCCGTCCCCGACCGTCGCGGTGAATCTGCATGGACGGGGACCGCAAAGCACCCGCGTGCTGCGCGCGCTGCAACCCACCGCCCTGCTCACCCATGCCCAGCCCGGGGAGCCGGGCCCGGAGTGGGACGGCGACCTGCACGAGGTACGCCGGTGGTGTCGGCTGCTGGAGTACTTCGGCATCCCCGCCGATCCATCCGATCTGCAGCTGGCTCACCCGCAGGTACCGAGCCCGGCACCGGGAGCGGTCATCGTGCATCCCGGATGCGGGTTCGCCGCCCGGCACTGGCCCGTCGACCGGTATGCGGCGGTGGCTCGCCGGCTGGTCCGAGCCGGGCTGCGGGTAGTGGTGACCGGCAGCGCGGACCAACGGCCACTTGCCACCCACCTGGCCGCTGCGGCCGACTTACCCGATGGATCGGTGTTCGCCGGCCGCACGACACTGTCCCAGCTCGCCGCCCTGGTTGCCGGCGCCACTCTGCTCATTTGCGGTGACACCGGCATCGCTCACCTCGCCACTGCCTACGGCACCCCGTCGGTGGTGCTCTTCGGCCCGGTGTCCCCGCAGCACTGGGGTCCACCGCCGGAGCGTCGGCAGCATGTTGTGCTGTGGGCCGGCAGCACCGGTGACACTTTCGCAGACCGGCCCGACCCGGGCCTGCTGCGCATTACCACCGCCGAGGTAATCCCCGCCGCTGAACGGCTGACTGGTGTCGCTGGGGATCATGTGATCAACTTGCGTCGGTAAGGTTGCCGGTGATCTTGCATGCGGCGGGAGCCGAGTTGATTGAGAAGATCCTGCCGGATGAGGTGGCGAGCGCCGAGGCGTTCGACGACTCACCCGACGCTGTGCTGTACCCGGGCGAAGAGGAAGCGATCAGCCGCGCCGTGGATAAGCGGCGCCGTGAGTTCCGCACGGTCCGCCATTGCGCCCGGCAAGCACTCCGCCAGCTCGGCCTGCCACCGTCCGCGGTGCTGCGCGGCGAGTGCGGGGAGCCGCAGTGGCCACCAGGCGTCGTGGGCAGCATGACCCACTGCACGGGTTACCGGGCCGCGGCCGTTGCTCACCACTACAACCTTCGCACCCTGGGTATCGATGCCGAACCACACCAGCCACTGCCAGCGGGAGTATTGGAAGCCATCGCTCTGGACGATGAGCGGTACAGCTTGTCCGAGCTGGCCGCCGCAGACAGGGCAACCTGCTGGGATCGCGTCCTATTCTGCGCCAAGGAGTCGGTGTATAAGGCGTGGTTCCCGCTGACGCGCACCTGGCTAGGATTCGAGGACGCTATTGTCACGATCAATCCAGGCACGATCGTTGCCGCTGAAGGCACCTTCTGTGCTCGCCTACTGGCGCATGCACCCACCATCAGTGGAGAACCACTGACCCGGCTGGATGGTCGGTGGCTGAGAAGCGGCGAACTAGTGATCACTGCAATCGCCGCACCAACGACGCAGAGAAGACGATGAGCATCCTCACGCGGACGGTCCGCTACGCTTTCGGCCCTCGTGTTGATCTCAGCAGACTCAACGGATGGTGATAAACGCATGTTCGGCCCGCTCGGGGTGCCCAACTCCGCACGTGGCTTGCTGTTCGACCTGGATGGCGTGCTCACCCAGACCGCCAAGCAGCACGCGGCGGCGTGGAAGCTGATGTTCGACGACTTCCTGGCGCAGCGGGCACGGGACACCGGCGAGGCATTTGTACCGTTCGACTCCGGCGTGGACTACGACACCTACGTTGACGGCAAACCGCGGCTAGCCGGCACCCAGTCCTTTCTGGCGTCCCGGCGGATCAATCTGCCCATGGGCACACCACAGGACCCACCCGGGACGCCGACCGTGCACGGGCTATCCAATCGCAAGAATGCCCTGGTATTGGAGCTCATCCGCACTGAAGGCGTGACGGTCTACCCGGGCTCGGTGCGCTATGTGCACGCGGCGCGTGACGCTGGTCTACCCTGCGCGGTGGTGACCTCCAGCGCGAACGCCGAGCAGGTGCTCACCTCGGCCGGGTTGGCTGAGCTGTTTGACGCCCGCGTCGACGGCCTGGTCGCCAGCCGGGAGGGGCTTGCTGGCAAGCCAGCGCCGGACACCTTTCTGGCCGGCGCGCGGCTGCTCGGCGTGCCGCCGGAGGCGGCCGTGGTGTTCGAGGACGCCCTAGCCGGCGTCGCGGCCGGGCGAGCTGGGCACTTCGGCTATGTCGTTGGCGTGGACCGGGTCGGACAGGCCGATGCGTTGCGCGCGCACGGCGCTGACATCGTTGTCCGAGACCTCGCTGAGCTGCTGGACCAGTCATGATCGAGCAGCAGCGGTTTGCCGTCGAGCCGTGGACGGTGCGGGAATGCGGGCTGGACCTGACCGCAATGGGCCAGACTGAGTCGGTCTTTGCGTTAGCCAACGGGCACATCGGACTACGCGGCAACCTCGACGAGGGTGATCCACACGCACTGCCCGGCAGCTATCTCAACTCCTTCTACGAGCTGCGACCACTGCCCTACCCCGAGGGAGGCTACGGCTACCCCGAGTCTGGTCAGACGATCGTCAATGTGACCAATGGCAAGCTGATCAGGCTGCTGGTCGATGACGAGCCGTTGGACGTGCGCTACGGCGAGCTACGTTCCCACGAACGGGTGCTCGACATGCGGGCTGGCACGCTCATCCGCCGTATGGAATGGGTCTCCCCCGCCGGTAAGGCGGTGCGGGTGCGCTCGCAGCGGCTGGTGTCGCTGGTCCAACGAGCTGTGGCCGCGATCAACTACGAGGTTGAGCCGGTGGACGCGCCGGTGCTGCTGGTGCTTCAGTCCGAGTTGTTCGCCAACGAGCAGCTGCCTCCCACCACCGACGACCCGCGGGTTCCTGCTGTGCTCTCCGAGCCGCTGGTCGCCGAGCAGCACCGGTTCAATGACACCGGCGCCACACTGATGCACAGCACCCGCCATTCCGGGCTGCGGATGGCCGCGACGATGGACCACGACGTGATCGGTCCCTCCCGCACAGAGTTCCACTCGTCGGCGACCGAGCACGTCGCCCGGACCACGGTGATCTGCCGGTTGGAAACCGGCCAGCGGCTGCAGGTCGTGAAGTACGTGGCGTACGGCTGGTCCTCGGTGCGGTCGTTTCCGGCACTCAACGATCAGGTCCGGGCGGCGCTCGCGGCGGCCCGGTACACCGGCTGGACCGGACTGGCCACCGAGCAGCGCCGCTACCTCGACGACTTCTGGGCCGCCGCAGATGTGGAAATTGACGGCAACCTGCAGCTGCAGCAGGCGGTCCGATTCGCGTTGTTCCACGTCCTGCAGGCAGGCGCACGCGCCGAGCGGCGGGGAATCGCGGCCAAGGGCCTGACCGGCCCCGGGTACGACGGCCATACCTTCTGGGACACCGAGACATTCGTGTTGCCAGTGCTCAGCCACACAGTGCCGGACGCGGCTGCTGACGTCCTGCGCTGGCGGCAGCAAACCCTGCCGCTAGCAATCGAGCGTGCTGGGCAGCTCGGCCTGACCGGTGCGGCGTTTCCGTGGCGCACCATCCGCGGCCAGGAATGCTCCGGATACTGGCCGGCCGGTACCGCGGCCTTCCACGTCAACGCCGACATCGCTGATGCGGCGATCCGCCATGTAACCGCGACCGGCGACGCCGAGTTCGAGCGCGACGTCGCGCTCGAACTGCTGGTGCAGACGGCGCGGCTGTGGCGCTCGCTGGGCCACCACGACCTGCAGGGCCGCTTCCGTATCGACGGTGTCACCGGGCCGGACGAGTACAGTGCGGTGGCCGACAACAACGTTTTCACTAACCTGATGGCGCAGCGGAACCTGCGTGCCGCAGCCGACGCCGTCGCGCGCCACCCGGAGCGGGCAGCCGCCTTCGGCGTCGATGCTGAGGAGGCGGCGTCCTGGCGTGACGCGGCGGCCGAGATTGTGGTCCCCTACGACGAGAAGCTCGGCGTGCATCCGCAGGCGGAGGGCTTCACCGAACACGCGGCCTGGGATTTTGCCGGTACGGCACCGGATCAGTATCCGCTGCTGTTGCACTTTCCTTATTTCGACTTGTACCGCAAGCAAGTGGTCAAGCAGGCCGACCTAGTGTTGGCCATGCACTTGTGCTCGGAGGCGTTCACCGCAGAGCAGAAGGCCCGTAATTTCGCCTACTACGAGCGGATCACCGTCCGCGACTCATCGCTGTCGGCGGCCACCCAGGCGGTGCTGGCGGCCGAG
The DNA here is from genome assembly GCA_030860695.1 of Actinomycetota bacterium. Classification (GTDB taxonomy): domain Bacteria; phylum Actinomycetota; class Actinomycetes; order Mycobacteriales; family Pseudonocardiaceae. The sequence continues at coordinate 13,546 of JALZHU010000071.1, read as the reverse complement.
ACCGGGCACCTCGACCTGGCTTATGACTACCTCTGTGAGACCGCGCTGGTAGATCTAGCTGATCTGGCGAACAACACCAGCCATGGCTTGCACCTCGCATCACTGGCCGGTGCCTGGTCGGCACTGGTGGCCGGATTCGGCGGGCTGCGTCACCTCAACGATGGCGGCCTGGCTTTCGCTCCGCGGTTGCCGGAAGCGTTGACGAGGATCACATTCCGGCTGCGCTGGTGCGGGCGGCGACTTCGGGTAGAGATCACCCCTGGGCAAGCGGAATATCAGCTGCTGGAAGGTGCCGGGCTGAGGCTGACGCACCATGCGGAGCCCATCACGCTTGCTATGGATTCGCCGGTGGTTGCGCCGATCCCGCTGCCCCCCTCGACTGATCTTGTGGTGCAGCCGGTTGGGCGGGAGCCACTCGCTCGCCGGCTGCGCAATGCGGCTGGTTAATCCTCTGCTAGTAAGGCGCGTAGCCGCTTATCGTCCAGCCAGGTTCGCGGACCGACGTGCTGTACCCGCAGCGAGGCCACCGCGACGCCGAAGCGCAGGCTGCGTTCGGGATCGGTCACTCCCCGTGCGCGGGCGAAGGCGACCGCGCCATGCAGGACGTCGCCAGCACCCAGCGTGTCGCGGACGGTGACCGGTGGGATCTTGACCGCGCCGGTGGCATCCTGGGTCCGCCAGCGCACCGGTGCGGCGCCGGCTGTCATCGCCACCAGGTGAGCGCCTTCGGACAGCAGCGTCGTGGACACCGCGCCGAAGCCGCCGCGCCCGCCAACCGTGAAGCCGGCGGAGCACACCGCAGCGTCGGCGAGTGGCACCAAATCGGCGTACACCGCCTTGGCGCTGCCGCAGTCCAGCACGACCGGCACCTCGGCCGCCTGGGCGGCCCGTGCAGCGGCCACGGCCAGATCGGGATGGTGTCCATCGATCAGCACCACGTCCGCGTCGCGGGTCAGCGCAGGCAGGTCGGCGGGCACCACAGCGCTCAGATCCTCGGCGTTGCGGGACACCACCGACCGCTCTCCAGTGCCGTCGAGCACGGTGATCGCCGAGATGCTGAGGTCTGCACCGGTTGCCCAGGCATCCACGATGTGTACGCCGGCGTGACGCAGCTTCCCTGCCGCCAACCGGCCAACCGGGCCAGGGCCCAGCGCGGAGAGCAGCACGCTATGCCCACCCAGCGCGCTGAACGTCACCGCAGCGCCTGTGGCCGGTCCCCCAGGCGCGAGATCACTGCGTTGGGCGATGACCTTCTCGTTCACACCGGGCCGCCGCGCCACCCGCTGGATCAGATCCAGGGTGGCGAGGCCGACAAACAGCCCGCGCGGCGACATCAGCGGCTCCTTACCCACCACGATCAACGCCACAGTAGCCAGCGTGGCGAGCACGCCCGACCAGGAATGCGGGTCCGGGCGGGGTGTCGGCAGGCGGGTAACGTCGCTGGCGTGCGGTTCCTTGATGACCACCGTCCTGGTTACGACCTCACCTATGACGATGTCTTCCTGATGCCGTCGCACTCGGACGTGGCGTCCCGGTTCGACGCAAATCTGTCCACAGTGGATGGATCAGGTACCACCATCCCCCTCGTGGTCGCCAATATGACTGCGGTAGCGGGGCGCCGGATGGCTGAGACGGTGGCCCGCCGCGGCGGGCTAGCGGTGCTGCCCCAGGACGTGGACCCGGCGGCGGTCGCCGAGACGGTGGCGTGGGTAAAGTCGCGACCCCTGGTGCTGGATACCGCACTCACGCTGGGTCCGCAGGACGCCGTCGCTGACGCGATGAACCTGCTGCCGAAGCGGGCACACCGCGCCGTGGTAGTGGTTGATGGCGCAGGCCGTCCAATGGGACTGGTCACCGAGGCCGAGCTGACCGGCGTGGACCGATTCACCCGGCTGGCCGACGTGGCACAGACTGACCTGGTGGTGGTGCCCGCCGATACCGAACCGCGCAAGATCTTTGAGCTGCTGCACCACCGCCGCCAGGAGCTGGCGCTCGCAGTGGACGCCCAAGGCCGGCTGGTTGGCGTGCTGACCCGCACTGGAGCGTTGCGTGCCGAGCTGTACTCCCCTGCGCTGGACGCCGACGGCCGGCTGCGGGTGGCCGCAGCGCTCGGGGTGAACGGCGACGTCACCGCGAAGATCGAGGCACTGCTCGCAGCGGGAGTCGACCTGCTGGTCGTCGACACCGCACATGGCCACCAGCGCAAAATGTTCGAGGCGCTGCGCGCGGTCCGGTCACGCGGGCCGGACGTACCGGTGGTGGCCGGGAATGTGGTGTCTGCGCAGGGCACCCGCGACCTGCTCAAAGCCGGAGCCGACATCGTCAAGGTCGGGGTGGGGCCAGGCGCGATGTGCACCACCCGGATGCTGACCGGTGTCGGCCGGCCACAGTTCTCCACGGTAGCCGAATGCGCCGCCGCAGCTCGCGCGGCCGGTGGGCACGTCTGGGCCGATGGGGGGGTGCGCCACCCGCGAGACGTCGCGCTGGCGCTGGCCGCGGGAGCAGCGAATGTCATGATCGGCTCGTGGTTCGCGGGCACCTACGAGTCGCCGGGTGACCTGCAGCGTGACGAGACCGGCCGACCCTACAAGGAGTCTTACGGGATGGCCTCCAAACGTGCCGTCGCCGCCCGCACCACCCGGGATGACGCCTTTGACCGGGCCCGCAAGGCACTGTTCGAGGAGGGCATCTCGACTGCCCGAATGTACCTTGACCCACATCGGCCCGGGGTAGAGGACCTCATCGACTACATCTGTGCCGGAGTGCGCAGCGCCTGCGCCTACGCCGGTGCCCGAACGCTGCCGGAGCTATCCGAGCGGGCTGTGATCGGGGTGCAGTCGGCGGCCGGTTTCGCCGAGGGACGCCCACTGCCCGGCGGCTGGTGACGGCCACCACGCTTGGTCACTCCGGGATACTGCTACCTGGCCACTGCGGACCTGCCGCTCGCCTTGCTCAGGTCGCGGACCGCGTCCGAGCGGAGCTGAAGGGAGGATGAGCCGTATGCGGCGCTTCGTGAGTGGTGCGGCACCAGATGGCGGTTCGCACCAAGCTTCTCGGGACTGGATCAGCGAACGCGTCCGCGACGCAGCAGATCCTGCAGCGCTGCGGCCGCCGGTTCGCAGGCCGTCGTCTCGCCCAGCGGGTGCGATACCGCTCCGGGCACCAGCGGTTGCGGGCCGTCAGCCCGGTAGCAGCTCACCCGACGCCACCCGCCATCGGTGTCCGGCACCATCAGGGCGGCCACCGGGCGCAGCCGTTCCGGGCGCAGCCGAACCGACCAGCCATCAGCCATCAGCCGGCACAGGGCGACAGCGCCGCGTTCCCCGGGCCCGAGTACACCGCCCGGCAGGCCGAGCCCAGCCGAGCCGGGAAGCAGGGTCAGGCTGGAGTCGCTGATCCGAAGCCAGGCGACCTCCTCGCGCAGCGCGCCGCTCCCGTTGGGTCGCCATGCAGCGAGTTCATCCAACAACTGAGCGGGATCACCGGCCCGCAGCAACGGCGCGGTAGGCAGACCTGTACGGTCCAGCGCGTCAAGCTGTTCGGCTAGCGGGTCGAGCAAACCGACCGGGTCGAGTACGCCACACGGTTTGCCGCTCAGTCCCAACGCCTGCTCGGTGAGCAGAGCGAGCAGGTCGGCCAGCACGTCGATCCCACCAGGCAGCATCACGACAGCGTCAGACAGCAGCCGCACTACATCCATCCGGGCGGCCGGCCCATCCACCACCCGCCGATCGGCGACACCAGTGCCCGGTTCGGCACCCCGCGGGAACACCTCCACGACATCGGCCCCGGGGCCGATGGTGTCGAATGCAACCGGCCCGGGAACCCCGAGCACCATGCCCCAGCATCGGCGACCCAGCTCGGCTGCCAGCCGCCGGACGGCTTCGTCGATGGACGCGCCAAGGCACGGCCCAGGCCCACCCAGAATGCCGATCCGCACGAACAGACACGTTAGCCCGAATGGCCGTGACCTGCTGCAGCTCAGCTCGACAGCCCACCGGCCGCCCGTAGAATCGGCCAAACCGGCCCGCGAGGAGTGACGAACTCGGTGCATGCCGCATCGACGCCTGACTGTAGTACCGGGCCGGGCCCTGCGCCCGGCTTTCCCGACCTGCCGCGTCCCGGGACGTCATGAATGGAGGTCCTACTCAGCATCCTGGGCCTGTTCGGAGTGGTGGCGCTGACGGCAGGCACCTTCATCTTCGTCGCCGGCGAGTTCTCCCTTACCGCGCTGGAGCGCAGCACCGTCGACGCGAACGTGCGGCAGGTTGGGGACCGCCGGGCCCAACACGTCAAGCATGCGCACAGCACGCTGTCGTTCCAGCTATCTGGGGCGCAGGTCGGTATCACGCTCACCACTCTCCTTACCGGGTACGTGGCCGAGCCGGCCATCGCCGAACTGATCGAGCCCGGCCTGGAGTGGGCCCGAGTGCCCTCGGGTGCCGTGGACGAGGTGTCGTTGGGCATCGCGTTGACATTGGCCACCGGCCTGTCAATGGTGTTCGGCGAACTCGTGCCCAAGAACTTGGCCGTGGCCCGACCGTTGTCCACCGCACGGCAGGTCGCTGGCGTACTTAACGCGTTCTCCACCGCGTTTCGCTGGCTGATCTCGGCGCTGAACGGATCGGCGAACTGGATCGTCCGGCGGCTGGGAATCGAACCGGCCGAGGAACTACGCTCCGCTCGCTCCCCGCAGGAACTCGGTTCTCTCGTTCGCAGCAGTGCCCAACAGGGCACCCTTGATCAGGGCACCGCAACGCTGCTTGATCGCTCGTTGCGGTTCGGCGAGCGCACCGCGGAGGAGCTGATGACTCCCCGAGTGCGGGTGCAGGCACTGCGGGCGGACGCGACAGTCCTTGACCTGGTAGACGCCGCGCGGCGAACCGGATTCTCCCGCTTCCCGGTGTACGGCAGTGACCTTGACGAGGTGCGTGGCGTGGTGCATGTCAAGCAGGCCTTCGCGGTGCCGGCCGACAAGCGCGCCGTGACCCTGGTTGGCACGCTAGCCCGCCGGGTCCCCACCGTGCCGAGCTCGCTGGACGGTGATGCGCTGCTCGACCGGTTGCGCGGCCAGGGACTGCAGGTCGCGATCGTGGTCGACGAATACGGCGGCACCGCTGGCATCGTCACCCTCGAAGACCTGGTGGAGGAGATCGTCGGCGACGTCCGCGACGAGCACGACCGCTTGGAGGTCGCCCAGGTCCAACCGCTGGGTGAGCAGAGCTGGATCATCTCCGGGCTGCTGCGGGCCGACGAGGTGGCCGATGCTGTCGGATTCGTGATGCCCGAGGGTGACTACGAGACGGTAGCCGGGTTCGTGCTGGAGCGGTTGGGCCGTATCCCTGATGTGGGCGACGAGGTCGAACTTGACGGTTGGCGGCTGACGGTGACCCGGATGGACCGTCGTCGCATCGCGGATCTCCGGCTCACCCGGACGGCACAAGCTGAGCAGGTGGCCCAGTGAGTACTGCGGCGATGGTCGGTGCAGTGTTGCTGCTGGCCGCTAACGCCTTCTTTGTCGGTGCCGAGTTCGCTCTGATCAGCGCGCGGCGAGACCGGTTGGAGTCGATGGCCAAGCATGGGGCGCACCGGGCTCGCACGGTGATCCGGGCCGGCGAGAAGCTGTCGCTAATGCTGGCCGCGGCCCAACTCGGGATCACCATCAGCTCGCTGGGACTGGGCTCGCTTGGTGAGCCCGTCGTCGCCCATCAACTGGAATGGTTGGTTGGCCCGCTCGGAATACCCGACGCGGTGCTGCACAGCGTCTCGTTCATCGTCGCGCTGGGCATCGTCACAGTGGCGCACATCCTGCTCGGCGAAATGGTGCCTAAGAACATTGCCATCGCCGGACCGGAGCGCACCGCGCTGTGGATGGTGCCACCGTTGGTTGCCTGGATGCGCCTGATGCGCCCGGTGATCGCGGTGCTGAACTGGATCGCCAACCACGTATTGCGGGTGTTCGGCGTGCAGCCCCGCGACGAGCTTGAGAGTGCCTACAGCCCCGATGAACTGGCCAACCTGATCGCCGACTCCAGCCGCGAGGGGCTGCTGGACAGCCAAGAGCAGCGCAGGCTGACTCAGACGTTGTCCACGATGGAGCGGACCGTCGCCGACGTGCTGGTGCCAATTTCCCGGTTGACCACGGTTCCCGCCGAACCCACCCTGGGTGACATCGAGCGCGCCGTGGCGCAGACCGGTTTTTCCCGCTTTCCGCTGCGAACTGACGGGCAACTGGTTGGTTACCTGCACGTCAAAGACGTGCTAGAGCTGCTGGGCAGGCCACCGGACACACCGGTGCCGGCGGGCAGCGCCCGCCCGCTGCCCGAGGTGCAGTCCACAGCCAAGCTCGACGAGGCGCTAGCCCTGCTGCGTCGCTCAGGCAGCCACCTCGCCCGTGTCGTGGGTCCCGACGGGAGCACCGACGGGGTTGTCGCACTGGAGGACCTGGTCGAGGAATACGTCGGCACGGTCCGCGACGCCACCCACGTCTCGCGCTGATCCCGCCCTGAATCCAGTCCTCTTCCCGAACTCGAACGGCAGAGCTGCCACGGTCGTCCCGGACAGCTCTACTGTCGAGCTCGGGAGGCTGATAGCACCTCAGATCCGGCGACCGGTCTGATCGCCGTTACCTATACGTCCGCTTCGGCGTTAGCTATGAGGAGCCTCGGGGCGGGCAATCTTCCCTTCTCTGGGCGTTGGGGGATGTCGTTGCCGCTGCGGATTGCTGGCGTATGCCCTGCGCCGCGCGACCGCGCGTGTCGATGCAGTCTGGGGGAGGATGATGCTCAGTCACCGGGCTCGAGCCGAGACCGCTCGGGTGGTCCTGATCGCTGCAGTCACGGTAGGTCTGGCACCGCCGGGAGCGGCTGGAATGATGCAGCAGAGTCAGGCAAGCCGGGTTACCGTGCTCACCGGTGCTGGGTCCATCAACGCGACTGAGGCGCGGTACCAGGTGAAGGGCACCGATCTTGGGATCATGTGGACCGATGAGCGAGGGCAGATCCTCATCGCGTTCGGCGACACTTTCGGGGGCGAATGGGCCGGCCCCGGCAGCGAAGGCGGGGATCCGGTTGCGATCGATTGGCGCTCGAACACGCTGGCTCGCAGCAGCGACCGAAACCCGGCCGATGGCATGATCTTCACGGACTTCGTCACCGACCGCCCAGGCCACGCCAAGGAACTGTTGCCGTCGCTCAAGCAGGACGGCGTCGAGATCAGCAAGATACCGACGGGCGGTGTCAACGTCGGCGGTCGCAACTACCTGGCCTACATGTCGGTGCGCAGCTTCGGTCAGCCAGGGCAATGGACCACGAACTACAGTGGCATCGCCTACTCCGACGATGGCGGGCAGACCTGGATGGACGCCCCCAGTGTGCGCCGGCCGAACATCCCGGTCCTCGATGACAAATTCCAAATGGTCGCCTTAGCTCAGCGGGATGGCTTCGTTTATGCCTTCGGCACGCCAAATGGCCGTTTCGGTGATGCACATGTCGCCCGGGTGCCCGAGCAGCGGCTACTTGACAAGTCCGCCTATGAGTACTGGACCGGGCAAGGTTGGCAGCTAGGCGCCAGCGCGATTACGGCCCCGATCGTGGCTGGCCCCGTCGGTGAGCTGTCAGTCCGTTACGACCGGTTCCTGCAAAGCTGGCAAATGATGACTCTGGATGAGTCGCGCGGAGCGATCGTGCTCCGGTTGGCCCCACAGCCGACTGGACCGTGGGGCGCGCCGATGCCCGTCGCGACCGTCAGCCAATACCCCACCCTCTACGGCGGTTTCCTGCACCCGGACTCGAAGGGACTCGACATCTATTTCACGATGACTCAATACGATCACTACAACGTCTCGATGATGCACGCCAAGCTGCCGGCCGACGCAGTGAGCAACCCGCAGGCGCCCTGATGTCCCCTCCGGGATTGCGAGGCAACAGCCGAGGTTGCCCAGCAGCCATCGGAAGAAGGGGTCACCGCCGACTACCAGACGCGCTTGAGGGAGTTCGACGAGGTAGAGTCGGTGCCAGTCGTTACGTTGCCGGTCGAGTCGTCGCAGCTAGACGAGAGCGACCTCAAGGTGCAGTCGCCGGGTGACCAAAGCGGCTGACGTTGATGATGGGGCCGGAGCTAACACAACAAAGCATCCCCGCCCCGTCAGGCCGGTGAACGTGTTACCGCGGCCACGAGCAGTGTGGGGAGCTGCTCGCCGGCCGAATCTCTGCAGATTCCGCCGAGGTTCTACGGGCAGCGCTCGTCAATCTTGACCACTCCAAAATCAATCTGAGTCCCTGTGCGGATTGCCGTACCGGGCGGGACACTCTGCGAGCATACTTTCCAGTTCCTGTCCACCACTTGAGCGCGACCCGCACCAGTTGCATCGCTCGACGTCGTCACTGAGATAGCAAAGTCGGTCAGCTCCTGAATCGCATTCTGAGCTGCTTGGAGATTTGAACCGACAAGGTTCGGCATCGCCCAACTTGCCTCAGCACCGCTTGTCGGGCCCGCAGCTGGTGCAGTGGTAATGGCAGGATCGGAAGGGGAGGGTTCTGAAGGTGGGGGGTTTGAGGGCCTCGTGCCACAAGCAGTGAGCAGAACGACCAGAGTCATGAAGACCCCGAGCACGGTTGGGGCACGTCGTTGCACGCTGTGCTGATCGATGCGCTGCTGCACGGCTGTACCCACGAGTACAGCGGGCCGACGATGAGATGGACGATCCGCACTCACTCGCCTTGCCCGGACTGGTAGGCGCTCACACAGCTTGCTGATGCGCTCGTTGCTGGGTCTGCGGACTGGCACGGTGGGCCAGCGAGTTGGTCTGGCAGTGGTCCGACACGACTTCCAAGCGCAAGCGCACCGCATCGCCGAAGGCATGGAAGTGCCCATGGTCCGCATCGTGCTCTGCGGCCGCGGCTGGATCAAGGTGGTATTACTGGACCATGACCCGCTAAGCACAGCCATACCCTGCCGGCATGACTAACCGTGACCCGATATCCCGATCGGCTGGAAGAGTTGTCGGTCGGCGCCGTGAACCTACGCCGAGTCTGGCTGATCCTCTGCTCGCGCGGTCTCCGATGTGCCGGCCACTTGATGTGCTAGGCCGAACGTACTAGCGCGTGGATGGCTGCGCTCGTGGCAGGATCGAGTCTATCTGTTCTCAGACAGCCCGACAGACGGTCGTATGTAGCGGCCCAGTGCCTGGTAGTGATGTAAACCCGTCACTTGCCCCATCGGTCTGCTGTCCGCAGGTTGCGGTCTATGGTCGTCCGTACGCGGTAAGCCCACACGAGAGGTTATGCGCAGTGGCTGGCACACCACCCGACATCGACACGACCGTTCCGCACTCGGCCCGGATATGGAATTACTGGTTGGGTGGCAAGGATAACTACACCATCGACCAGCGGGTCGGTGACGAGATCCTGCAGATCTTTCCGGAGGTCGGATACCTGGCCCGTGCGGTTCGGGCGTTCCTTGGGCGTGTTGTCACGTATCTGGTCAACGAGGCTGGGATCCGACAGATCATCGACATCGGCACGGGCCTACCCACCGTCGACAATACGCATGAAGTCGCGCAACGGATCGCGCCGGAGTGCCGGATAGTCTATGTCGACAACGACCCACTGGTCCTGACACATGCCCGAGCGCTACTCACAAGCACCGCCGAAGGCCTTACCGACTACATCGATGCCGACGCGCGCAACACCGACAAGATCCTTTCCCGCGCTGCCCTGATGCTGGACTTCGACAAGCCCATCGCAATAACGATGCTGGGAATCTTAGGCCATATCCCCGACTACGCCGAAGCGCGAGCAATCGTGAACCAGCTGCTGGACGCCGTGCCGCCCGGCAGCTACCTAGCAATCACCGACCCCACTCACGGCGAGAAGATGGACGCGCTGTTACGGCATTGGAACGAGTTCGGCAGGCCGCCGATGATCGCCCGCACCCCGGAGGAGATCGCTGCGTTCTTCGATGGTCTGGAACTGGTGGATCCCGGCATGGTTCCCGTCTCACGGTGGCGGCCCTATGAGACCCACATCCAGAGTGTCTCGCGGGGTGAAGAAGATCCGCTCGGTGCCGTCGGACGAAAACCCTAGGACCCGTGCCGTCGGTCGGCATACAGTACGTGCTCCCAAGTCTCGCGGCCACGGACCGGCTGGCGGGCTGCCTGCTGCTGTTCAGCCAGCAACAATCCCGGATCGCCGTCATGACCACCGACCAGATCACCCACCACGGCAACGACGTCTTCATTCGCTTCGGCCAGCACGACGTACCCGCCCCAAGCCGCTCGGAGCGAAGGCGGCGCCGGAAGGGTCGGCGACCCGTGCGATGCGCCCCAACTCAGTGTCGTAGGGATCAATGTCCACCCGGCCGTCCAACGCAAGGACCCAAGGAGCCCCCGCGTCCGTGCCAATCTGCGGTTCCATCTTAAAGTGCGCAAGGACGCAGTGTGACACCGACGTAACGGGCAGCGACGTCCGGTATCGATGTCGACGCTGATCTGACGTCTCGGTGCATCGATGTTAGGGTCGATGTGAAGCTAATAATCCGCCTGCGCCGCTGTGCTAGGAGGACGGACGATGATAAGAGGTCAAGTGGCACGCCGATCAGGCAGACCTAGCGTTGGCGCTCACCGTGTCCCCAGATCGTCGGCAAGCGCCGCGGATTCTGTTACCACAACCTCGTTCGCCCGATTCCTGTGGATTTTCGCTACGCTAGGGATCATCGTTGTGGTCGTCGTCATTGGCTTTTTGGTTGGAATTGTCCGGGCGCTTGAATCGATCGATGATGGGCTGTTTACGGCGTCTAGCTCGGTGACGGGTGTCACAGCTGATGTCCGGCCTCTGCCTGACTACATTCAGACGATCAACTCCGCACTGACCGACATCGACACCTCCTTGAAGCCGGTCCCTGGTCAGGTAGCCGACGTCACTGCTTCGCTACAGTCGATCCGGGATTCCGCGCAGAAGATTGACGCCTCGTTGAAGGACACGTCCCAGTCGCTGATCAACACATCAGGATCACTGGTGGACACCTCCAGAGCATTGGAGAGTGCCTCCCAGTCGCTAGGGAAGACCTCAACCTCGTCTGGTGAACATGGAATCGGTCCACAACATGGACAGCAGGCAGAGCCTTAATTCCCAGTAGATCACCACCGTCATTAAGATCCAAGGCCGGGCTGGGTGGCGTCGCAGCTCGGCGATGCGTAACGAAGTCAACGCCTGTGGTGTCGCGCAAACCGGGCAGGCACCTTCAACTCGGCAACGTCCCGATCCCCAAATCGGCCGACCCGCAGCGGGTGGTACAGAACCTCGACGTGTTCGACTTCGCCCTGTCCGCCAAGGAAATGGCCGTACTCAGCGCCCTAGACCGCGGCAACCGACTCGGCGGAGACCCCGATCACTACGTAGAACTATGACCCAATCACCAACATCACCCGGCCGGGCCTTGCCCGACCAGCAATACTCTCGGCTCTTCTGCCGTTCCCGTGGTGACCTCTTCTGCCGTTCCTGTGGTGACGTGGTCATGATCGTTTAGGGCGCAACGCCGGCTGCTGAGAGGGTTCTTGGCTGTCCAAGGTCAAGTTCCCGGTCAGGAAGGGACGGCGTTGCGCGCTGTCAGGGTATGGCGATCGGTGCTGGGTGTGCAGCACACGGTGATCGAGAAAGTGCAGCTGGAGACGTAAGGCCGTGAGGAAGTACTGGTCGCCACGGTGCGTCCCACGCGGTCGCGGCAGAGTCGCTGTGGGCGGTGTGGGATGCGGGCACCGCGGTATGACAACGGTGAGGGTCCTCGCCGATGGCGGAGCCTAGACGCCGGCACGACCCGGGTATATCTGCAGGCAGCGGCGCCGCGGGTGAGGTGTCCGACTCATGGTGTGGTCGTCGCTGCGGGGCCGTGGGCGCGCCATGGGTCCCGGTTCACCAGCGCGTTTGAGGATACGGTGGCGTGGCTGGCCTGCCATGCCGCGCTCACCGTGCTGGCGGTGCTGCTGCGGGTCACCTGGCGCTCGCGGTGGCCGCGGTCATCACCCGGGTGGTCGCTGCGCGGGCGGCGACCACCGATCGGTGACGGGGCTGCGCCGGATCGGGGTGGATGAGATTTCCTACCGCAAGGGCCACCGGTACCTGCTCTGCGTGGTAGATCACGACACCGGCCGGCTGGTATGGGCCGACAAGCGCCGCGACGCGGCGACCCTGCGACGGTTCTTTGACGTCCTCGGCGAGGACCGCGCCGCCTTGCTGACCCATATCTCCGCCGACGGCGCGGAGTGGATCCACACCGTAGCCGCCGAGCGGGCACCCCAGGCCTTGGTGTGCCTGGACGCCTTTCATGTAGTGGCCTGAGCCAGCGCCGCACTGGACGCGGTACGGCGCGGGCTGTGGAATCAACTGCGCCGCGACGGCAACACCGACCAGGCCACAGCGCTCAAAACAGCCGGTGGGCACTGCTGAAAAACCCACCGGACCTCACCGGCGACCAGCGCACCACCGTGGCCGCCATCGCCAAGACCAACCACCCGCTCTACCGCGCCTACCTGCTCAGAGCAACTCCGCGAGGTCTTCGCGACCAAGGGCGCCACAGGCAGACAACTGCCCGCCGGCTGGCTGTCCTGGACCAGCCGATCCCGCATCCCCGAGTTCGCGGCACTAGCCAAAACGATCAAACACTTCCTCCCACTGATCCACAACACCCTTGACCACGGCCTAGGAAACGCGTTGTCCGAGGCCACGAACACCCACCTGCGCCTGCTGACCCGTCGCGCTTACGGCTACCACAGCGCCGAAGCACTCATCGCCATGGCCACCCTCACCCGAGGCGGACTCTGCCCACCCCTACCCGGACGACCATGAAACCCGACCCACGGAAACAGCAGTAGGCCCGAATTTATTACAGGCCTGGCACAGGCTCGAAACCTTCCGAGGGTACCGGAAGGCAACCGCTAAGTAGCATATCACCAGAACTACCATGTGCGGAATTACATGAGCGCACACTTGATATGCTTGACCTTTATTTCCTTCTCGCAAGCCGTGGCGTCACCATCCAATTGAAGCTCCAACCTCGCAAATTTCACCTCCTCAATCCCACCCCCCGCCAACCGCTCATCCAACTCCCTGACCGCCCGCGTCTCCCGCCACGGCTCCATCCGAGCACGGGCTGCTTTGACCTCGTTCGTCAGCCGTACCGACCGGATTCGAGCCGCCAGCAACGTTCCCTCACCAATAACTCGCGCCGCCTCTTCAACGTCGCCGGAGAGCAAGCGGGCAGTGCCCAAGTGAAGAGTGCAGAAGGCAAAGTCTCTGACGAACGAGTTGTCAAACAGCTCTAGTGCCTGTTGGGCACTGGCAGCGGCTTCCACTGGCTTGCCATGTCGCAGCAAGCAGTCGCTCTGCCTGCTGGCAATCCTTCATTGAACCAGTAGACGGACGACTCAGCCTGGATCCACCGTGCGGATTGTGACCGAGGGCGTGTCATAAGAGGGGAAGTGCCCTTTGGCCTGGGAAGATCGGAGTTGCTGACGCCCCGATACCCGTCGTCGAAAGGGCACCTCGTAGAT
>JALZHU010000341.1 GCA_030860695.1 Actinomycetota bacterium | reverse complement strand
GTAGTCGCGGGTGCGGGCATCCCAGCGCAGCCGGCAGAAGGCGATGCGATAGAGCGCGGAATTGGCTTGGCGGTCACCGCCGCGGTTGAGGCGGCGACGGTTGGTCTTGCCTCCAGGATGCTTCCAGTGGGCTGACGCCGCACAGGGCCGCGAAGGAGGCCTCGCTGTGTAGTCGGTCGGGGTTGTCGCCGGCGGCGATGAGCAAAGCGGCGGCGTTGTCGGGGCCGATGCCGCAGCGGGTCAGCAAGGCAGGGGTGTGGTTGGTGACGGCGGTGGTGATCTGTTGTTCTAGCTCGTGGATCTCGTCGGTGAGGGTCAGGATGCGTCGGGCCAGCAGCCGCAGGGTGTAGGCGGCGGCGCTGGTGGTGTCCTGCGGTGTGTCAATGTCCAGGTCCGCGCAGCGACGGATCAGCCGCAGATTGCTCAGCTCAGACAGTGTTTCGCGCAGTTGGGGATCGGCCGCGACGAGCACAGCTTTGAGTTGGTTGATCGTCTGGGTGCGGGCCTTGATGGCGGAGGACTTGGCCAGCGTGAACACCCCGCAGCATTTCTACCGGCCCGTCCCCGGCCTTCGCGCTGCCACTGGCCCGGCCGCTCAGGACTGCCCGGGCGGCGGCCTCGGCATCGAGACTGTCAGTCTTGCCCTGCCGGCGGCGGGTGGCCTTGTCGGGCTGGTTGACCTCAATCACCTCGATGCCGCCCGCCCGCAGATGCCGGGCCAGTGCTGCACCGTAAGAGGCCGGTGCATTCCACGCCGGGGTCGCCGCAGCACCCCGAACGTGCCCGCCCAGGCCAGTAACGCCTGGTAGCCGGCAGCACTGGCCGGGAACGTCGTGGTCTCCTGCAGCGCACCCAGCGAGGTGATCACCGCTGCCACGTGCAGGTCCTTGTGGGTATCCACACCGAGAATAATGTCCTCGGGGTGGCTGCTGTCCTGGTCGTCTGCCACCGGCTGAGGCATGCTGGGCATGGTCGTCTGTCTCCTGATCGCCACGGAATGGATGGCCGTCGCCGGGCCGGCGTGGCGGTCAGAACTGTGACGGTGCCCTGTTGACGGCAAGGCCCCTATCGGGACACGCCCACCCGGTCCGGCGGGGAGCAAGCACCACCCCAAGCCATGGTCGACAGATCAGCGCCAAGGCATGTTGTCAGCCAGTTGCATTGCGGGTCAGACCACAACCTGGGGCGGCACGCCGGCGATCATCACGGTCAGACCACAACTTGGGGCCGGTACACGCCGATCCTCACAGATGCGTTGCTGAATGCGATCATGGCTGACCGGGGTAAAGCCATGATCAAATGGCAAGGGTGAGTTCGACGAAGGCTGCCGGGAGCCGATGCCGTGGATCGATGTCCACGCCGAGTTCGTAGTGACCGCGGCGGAGGTTCTGGACGAAGGCGTGATCAATACTGATCACGCGTGCCGAGCGGAGCCGTTTCAGACCGCGCATCGGCCGCAGCCGGGCCTTGAGCCGGCCATGATTGGCTTCGACAGGGTTATTGGAGTACTGCTCGGTGACATGGCACGCCGAGGGCAGCAGCTCGTCGAGCACGCGCGGGTAGGCCGGCGCCCGGTCGGTGGCCACCTCGCTGGGCCGCGGGCCATGCTCGAGGGCACGGGCGAAGAACCGGCGAGTAGCCGCTAGATCCCGCTTCTCCGACAGCAGCACGTCGATGACCTGCTCGAACTGGTCAATCGCCCGGTACAAATACACCCACCGCCCATCGACCTTCACGTAAGTCTCATCCACGAACCAGCGATCACCGGGCGCGTGCCGGCAAGGGCGTGCCGCGTCGACCAGCAGTGGGGTGAACCGCTGCACCCACCGGTACACGGTTACGTGATTAACCGCGATACCGCGCTCAGCCAGCAGCTCCTCGACATCGCGATAGGAAAGCCCGTAGCGCAGGTACCACCGCACTGCGACCATGATCACATCCGGAGGGAACCGAAACCCCGCGAAACCAGACGGCGGGGACGGGACTCGACGAGGGCAACAGCGCACCGGCACAGCCTGCCCGACCTCCCCCTCCACGGATGCAACAGACCCGGCCAACATTCTGCGCACCGACATGGCCGCCCACCGGCCTCTCCCCGCTGATTCCGAACTCGTCCAAGCCATCGCCGTGCTCGCCGGGCGCAACAAGACGCCGTCTGGGCGCGCACCTGCGCACATAACAAGCTGCGCTCGCTGCTGCGCGAGTACTACCCAGCCCTGCTGGAGGCCTTCACCGACACACGCGGCGGCCTACTGCGTCCCGAGGCGCGGGCCCTGCTGGGCGCCGCTCCCACTCCACGCGCGGCCGCGAAGTTGACCACCACCCAGCTCGCCGCGCTGCTGCGCCGCGCCGGTCACCAACGCGGCATCGACACCGAAGCCGCCCGGATCCAGGCCATCCTGCGCACCGAATATCTCCACCAGCTTCCCCTGGTCGACGACGCCTTCGGCCGCCAAGCTCTAGCCCTGCTGCGAGCTCTCGACACCGCCGCCACCAACGCCGAGGACCTCGCCACCGCCACCATCCAACATTTTGACCAGCACCCGGACGCCGAGATCATCACCAGCCTGCCAGGACTGGGATCTCTCACCGGCGCCCGGGTACTGGCCGAGATCGACGACGACCGATCCCGCTTCACCAACGCCAGAGCCCTCAAGGCCTACGCCGGCAGCGCACCCGTGACCGGCGCCAGCGGCAAAAGCCTCACGGTGACCCACCGCAAAGTCAAAAACCAACGCCTGGCCGCCGTCGGCTACCTCTGGGCCTTCTCTGCCCTGACCGCCTCACCCGGCGCCCGCGCCCACTACGACCACCGCAAAACCACCGGCGACCGCCACACCGCCGCCCAACGCAACCTGTTCAACCGACTTCCAAGCTAGCCATGCGGGTTCGATTCCCGTCGCCCGCTCCACCGCGTTCCACGGAGGCTTGGCCTCAGCTTGAGCAGGGTCAACGACTCAAAATAGGAAGCATGGTATGTGCCTCGCCTACGGCTTCGCCGTACTAACGTTTGCCCTTGCCTCCTTAGCTTGTCGTTTAACCCCTTGGTGGTTCTGGGTTTGGCCTGGTGGCGGCGTGTCGCCATGACATGGTACGGCCACCGTTTGATCATCTTTGGGTTCCTTCCACAGATCTCGAAGACGAAGGCGGTGGCCGTGGGCGTCAGTGTGCAGCAATGGAGAGGCTTGGGCGAGCAGGCACGGTCGGCAAGGATGGATGATCTTGCCGGTTTCGCTGTGTGTTTTATGACTGCCTGACATTGCGCGCCGATGCGCTGTTCGAGCTCACCGACGCGGTGTTGGGTACCGAGGGGCCGGTCACCACGCTAGTCGGGCTGACGTTGGCTGCCGAACATCGGCGTGGCCATGGTGGCTTGTACGACGGACTGGGCAGTGGCCGGATCGAGGTTGGTCGGCTGCGCAGGTCGCTGGTGAACCTGCCGGTACCGCGGGACGGGCACGGGCGGATCACACTGGCGGTGGATGTCAGCCCGTGGCTGCGCCCGGACGCGGCTACCTGTCCGGATCGGTCGTTTTGCCATGTCTATGGACGCGGAAAGAGCCAGGCGCAGATGATCCCCGGCTGGCCTTACTCGTTCGTCGCGGCACTGGAGCCGGGCCGCACGTCGTGGACGGCGCTGCTGGATGTGGTGCGCTTGGGTCCCGGCGACGATGCGACCACGGTGACCGCCACACAACTGCGCGAGGTAGTCCAACGGCTCCAGCAAACCGGGCAGCACAAGCCTGGGGACGCGGACATCCTCATCGTGTTCGACGCCGGCTACGACGTGACCCGCCTGGCGTTCCTGCTGGCCGACCTACCCGTGGAATTGCTGGGCCGGCTGCGCTCGGATCGTGTTCTACGCCCCACCACCGCCACGGGCGCCCAGTACCACCGGGCGCCCGTCCAAGCACAGCCCTGAGTTCGCGCTGGCCCAGGCCGCGACCCAGCCTGAGCCCGATGCGATCACTTTCACCGACACCAGCCGCTACGGCACCGCCCGGGCATGCGCGTGAAACCGGCTGCACCCTCGACTGACTCACCGCGCAGCGTGGGAATCTCACCACGGCCCACTGCCCCTCATCGAGGGCAGCATCATCCGGCTACAGGTGGACCAACTCCCTGGTGATCACAGCCCAAAACCAGTGTGGCTGTGGTACTCCCGCCCCGAGGTCACCAACTCTGATCTGAACCGTCTGTGGCGAGCCTTCCTCCGCCGCTTCGACCTGGAGCACACCTTCCGGTTCCTCAAGCAAACCCTGGGCTGGACCCGGCCACGTATCCGCACACCCGACCAGGGCGACCGCTGGACCTGGATCATCGTGGCCGCCCACACCCAACTTCGACTGCCACGCCACCTCACCAACGATCTGCGTCGACCATGGGAGAAACCAGCCACCAAGCCTCACCGGCTCACCCCCGCCCGCATCCGCCGCAGGTTTCGCAACCTCCAACCGAAGACCACCCTGCCAGCCAGCGCACCAAAACCCTCACGACCCGGACCAGGACGCCCACCCGGCTCCAAGAACCGCCAGCCCGCCCGCCGACACGACGTCAGCAAGAACACCACCATGCCCACCAACGAAGCCAAGACAGGTTAAACAACAAGCTTAGTGTCTGCCCTTCACGAAGGGACGCTTATCCGTGCCGTCCACATTATTCCTGTCCCTCACGAAGTCTCGGATTTCTTCATTGAATTCCGGAACACCGCCACGATTACAGTCAATGATAATGCCCATACGCTGGGCCATACGCCAAACGGGCAAGTCCGGATCAAATGAGGCGCTTCTGTCGCGAGCTGCCCATACTAAAAGCACAAAGCCATCGTAATCATCTTCCTCAATCGTCTGCAGGTCCCGCAAAAGGGCAACCTTATCAATCTTCTTACGCCTCACCAGCTACCACCCTCCAGATCTGACCGTGCCCTCGCTTGCGCAACGTGTCAATATGACTATTAATCTTACAACGAATCAAACAGGAGGCACCAGCGACGGTCCAGCCGGACACCAGGTTCGAGAGAGCCAATCGCGGGCGCTCCCCGCCCCGCACCCCGGCAGATCTCCGGGATGGCTAGTCACAAGGACTGTTGCGGCTGGGTTGGGTGGGCGGGGGGGGGGG
>JALZHU010000070.1 GCA_030860695.1 Actinomycetota bacterium | reverse complement strand
GCCGGGCCGGTCCCGAGAGCCTGTCGCAGACAGGGTATGCTACTTTCAGTAGCAGAAAAGGTCACCCGCCGTTACTACCTTCTCCGCCAGGACTACGCCGACGGGCGGACGCGGGACGGCGGCTGTGGGGGCTAGTATGAAGCATCCGATCTGCTCCTTTGGCTGTGGAGGGGATTGGGTATCGCTGGGGTCGGTGTGTGGAGCACCGGCCTCAGCTTTTACTGTCGACATCGCTCTTTGGGCGAATTTGTGAACCTCCTTGTGTCAGACGGCCTCCTTTTGCGCGGAGTTCGGTGACTCGGTGGTCGGTGACATGTCGTTAATCAGCACGTCGAGGAAGTCGATGCTGTCCTCCGGCGACAATGCCAGCCCCTGCAACCGGACGAACCTGTCGGTATACCCTGCGATCAGCTCGATGTCGTCACGGACGGTGATCTGGTTGACGCTCTCTAGGTGCACCAGGTTGTCCAGATTCGGGTCGGCGAACTCCAGCAGGATGAAGTTCCCGGCCATGCCCGGGTGGGCGCCGTGGGTGAACGGCAGGATCTGGACGCTGATGTGCGGCTCTGCCGCGAAGTTCTTGAGCCGCTCCAGCTGATGACGCATCACGTTCGCCCCTCCGACGTGGCGCCGCAAAGCTGCCTCATCCAGCACGAAGAGCATCTCCGGGGGCCTCTCCCGGTCGTGCACCTCCTGGCGGTGCTGCCGGACAGTCCATGCCTTCTCGACCTCCTCCGAGCCGAAACCAGCCACGTGCTCGAGGATTGCTCGGCCATACTCCTCAGTCTGGAGTAACCCGGGGATCAGAACCGGGTCGTACTGGCGGATGATCGATGCCGAACCCTCGTATGCCAGGTACTCCTTGAAGCCCGGCTTCAGCAGGTCAGCGTACTGATCGTAGAACGACACCCCCCGGGCCGATCGGGCTAGTTCGAGTAGCCTGTTGATCCGTCCCTTGTCCTTCACGCCGTAGTGGCTCAGCAAAGCTCTGAGGTCATTGGTCGAAACGCTCACATCCCCCCGCTCGATGCGGATGAGCTTGGATGGTGACCAGTCCATGGCGTGGGCAACATCGGCCTGCCTCAGCCCAGCAGCGTCGCGTGCCCTCCTGAGCTCCAGGCGGAGCCGACGACGCTGCACTGTCGGATCTTGCTCTTGAACCTCCGTCATCCCTCTTCCTTCTCCCCTACTGACACTTATCGTTGGGCTCACTGACGTTGTGCCTTCTGTCGTTTATACACTAGCGTCCTGCTAGCTGTCATCAGGCTACCATGCCGACTGCACCTCGCGTTGAGCAGGTGGCAGGAAGCTTCATGGCATCAGCATCAGAGCTCTCTGACCTGTGCAGGTGCGGGTGACGGGTGTCCTCCAGACGGTTGTCCGACTGCCACCTGTCATGGTGAGGAGCGCGATCTGTAGGGAGGCGAAGCGTCTGCTCGCACTACGACAGCCGCCACTCTGTCACCTTCACGGACGGATGTCCCTGAGTTGCCGATGCGTACGCGCTGCCCTGCAGCGTTCTGAAGCAATCCAGATTGTTATATGGTTGTTAGAATGCGGTCGTCACCTGGTGTTCTGAGCCGGACCTGAGGCGCAGACCCAGTCATTGACGCGCACCTCCACTGCCGGTCCTGTCACTCGCCTCGTCTCCAGGCGAGCGCTTCAAGGGGAGCCCTGATGACGTCGTCACTGGCAGCGAGAGATGTGCCGTCTCTGCAGGAAAAGGAGTCCGGCATGGTCGAGGTGCCGCAGCCCCCTGCCGCAGCGTGCTGGCAGAAGAGCAGAGCGACTACTGGAGGCGAATGTGTACAGGTCGCCGGCACCCAGAAGCATGTCTGGGTCCGGGACTCGAAGAACCCGTTCGGGCCGGTCCTCTGGTTCACTCGCGACGGGTGGGCAGTATTCCTCGTTGGGGTGCAGCACGACGAGTTTGACCGCTCCGGGATGCCGGCCTGATGGCCGCTTCCGGCTAATCATGATCCGGTAAGTTCCGCCGTCGGGGTGGACCGTTCCACTGTCCGCCCAAACACTCAGCCGTCGTCCGGTGGGTCCTCCGGCGGCGTCTGTGCAAGATACCAGCCCCGTTTGGTCAGTGGATAGGCGCAGTGCGGGCACTTCTCCAGTTGGCGGTGGACGGCGTGAACCGCCGCCCACTCCTCATTCAGTCTGCGACGCTCCTCGGCCTGCTGGTCAAACTTGGGCTGTAAGGCCTGGATGGTCCAGGCCGCTCCCAGCAGCAGCCCGAGGCAGACCAGCAGGACCCCGCCCAGCACGATCCACCCCAGGACCTGCCGGGTCACCCCGCTCTGCGGTGTGTTCCGCCACGACGTTGCGTCCCCTGACCACGGCATCCGGACCGTGCTACGGGGAGGCGTGTCGCGCTCCGGTGAAACGTTGACATGGTCGCCTGCCCCTTTGTCGTCTCCGCCATCCATAACGTAGGCAGTAATACCTACATAAGTAAGCTTCAATACGTAATTCTATGAGTAGGAACCTCGTATCGCAACCTGTACTACGAGCTTGTGCTTACGTAGTATGGAGTTCGGCGGAGGAGCAACTGCGGAGGAGCGACGCTGTGGCAAGGATCCACTTGACCGAGCGCGAGAATGACGTGCTTCACCTTGCGATCGGTGGACTCAGCAACGACGAGATCGCCGCTCGCCTCACCATCTCGCGCCGGACGGTGGAGGCGCACATGCGCACGCTGTTCCGCAAGACAGGCGTGACCAGACGAGCCCAGCTTGCCGCGCTGTACCAGCGGGGTGACGCCGGTCCCGAACTGTCCGTGCCAGAGTCCCCCGACGCCGCCGGTGGCCTGTTTCCTCCGCTTTCGCAGCATCGTCGTGATTTAGCGAATTGCGAGCGGCAGCTGCGCCGCTATGCCGACGCTGTACACGGGCTGGTTGACCGGCAATTCCCGCTGTTCGAGGAGCGCGTCGAGATCACCCTCATGGTCGGTGAACAGGACGGGCAGGACATCGTCATCGAGCGACGCTGGACCAAGCCGAGACCCTATCTTATCTACCGGATTCTGGGCCCGATCATAACCTGGTCAGATGGTCCATCGTACGAACTGGACGATCTCGCCACGGAGTGCTATGTGGACGGCCAGGACATTCATGTCGACGTCCACCCGGTGAGGGATGTAGGTGGTAGGCCGCTGCTGATGATCCTGTTCCAGCCAGGATTGGACGACGACACCGAATGGGTGCTGCGCTACCGCTCGCCGAAGTTGTGGAGCCCACTGCGCAGCTCGGGCCAGGATACTCTGTCCTGGGCTACCGCCACCCTCGATCAGCGGCACCCACCAACCATCAATGAACTCACTCTCAAAGTCGTCTTTGCGGCCTCCTGGACAGGAGAGCGGCTGACCGAGCAGAGTAATCTCGGCGTGATCCACACCGAGCGTCTGCCGACCGGTCAGACTCAGGTGACCTGGCACCATGACACTCCCCAGGCTGGTGCGTACCACTGGGTCCTGCAAGGATCACGCACTTCTTGAGAGCGGGTGGGGGGCCAGCAGCGCATCATCGACGACGTGACAACAGCGTGATGTCAGTGCTGCACAGGCCCAGCACGGTGTCGTGTCTTGCCGGCGAGCACGTCCGGTAGCTCGCCATGGTGCACGATGCATAGGCGCTGCGTCGTGCGGGTCAGGGCGACGTACAGGTCGTTGAGCCCGCGAGGTGACTCGGCCACAATCGCTGAGGGGTCAACGAGCACCACCGCGTCGAACTCCAGGCCCTTGGCTTGGGCGACGGTCAGCACGGTCACCGGTGCATCAAGGTCGTCACCGCTGTCGGTGGGGACCATCGTGCGAAGCTCGTTCACCTGCGCGACGGGCCCCAGCACGGCGACTCGGCCGTCACCCACCGCAGAGGCTTCGTCGGCGACCACCGCGGGCAGCTCGTCGGCAATGGCTGAAACCCGGACCGCGCGGGGCGGCACACCGGTGCGGCGCACCGACCGCGGTGGAGTGATGTCGACGTCGATAGCGGCGAGCACCTCGTCGGCCAGCTCCGCGATCTCGGCCGGATTCCGGTAGTTGATCGTCAACTGCTCCAGCCGCCACCGCTGCGCCACGTAAGGGCCGAGCACCTCCTGCCACGAGCCCGCGCCGGACCGGTCACCTGTCTGGGCCAGGTCACCGACTACCGTCATCGAGCGGCTGGGGCAACGTCGCATGAGCACTCGCCACGCCATCGGGGACAGTTCCTGTGCTTCGTCGATGATGACGTGACCGTAGGTCCAGGTCCGATCGGCTGCCGCGCGTTCGGTAGTGCTGTCGTAGCGACGTTGTCTTTGCCGGTCAGCCAGCCGGTCGGCGTCGATGAGGTCAGTGGCCCGCAGCAGCTCAGGGTCCAGGTCCTCGTCGAGATCCAGGATGTCCAGCACGCCTTGTGCGTATTGCAACTCCGCGCGTAGCGCGGCGGCCTCGCGGGCGGCCTCGGCGGTGCCGTCGGAGCCGAGCAGCTCGGCGGCCTCGTCCAGCAGCGGAACGTCGGCAGGCGTCCATACCTGGTCCGGGTCGGTGTCCGCGTCGGGAACGGGTCGGGCCAGCAGGTCACACTCCTGGGGGTCCAGCACTCGGTGGGTAGCGCTGGCCAGCCGCTGCGGATCGGCGTAGAGGTCAGTGAGCAGCTGCTCCGGCGACAGCGTCGGCCACAGCGCCTCCAGCGCGGTCGTCAACTCAGAACTGCCCCGTAGCTCGGCGCGGATGTCTGCCAGGTCGCGGGGATCCAAGAGGTTGCGGCCCAGGCCACCGAACCCGCCGGTGACGTGCTCGCGGACCTGCTCGGCCAGTGCCGTCACCAACTCGCGGTGGAAAATCCGCTTGGCCTGGTTGTGCGGGTGGCGCGAGCGCCGCGCCCGGGTGCGCGCTGGCAGGCACACTGCCCGATCCAGCCGGAGGGGCTGCCCGTCGACGGTGAGCTCGATCGGTTCCTTGGGAACCTGCTGGCGGTCCCGAACGGCCGCGGCCACCACCTTCGCCATCTCCACGCGACCCTTCACCGCGGAGGTCTCGGCGGGCTCGACGCCGCGGGCGTGCAGCCCGGGGTACAGCTGCGCGACCGTGGACAGCAGCACGCTGGTCTCACCCAGGGACGGCAGCACCTGCTCGATGTAGCGCAGGAACGTCGAGTTGGGGCCGACGACCAGCACACCCCGCTTGGCCAGCTGCCGGCGGTGCGTGTAGAGCAGGTAAGCCGCCCGATGCAGGGCGACCGCGGTCTTGCCGGTTCCCGCCCCACCCTGCACAACGAGCACTCCCTGCGGTTTGGCGCGGATGATCCGGTCCTGCTCGACCTGGATGGTCGCGACGATGTCGGACATCCGGCCGGTCCGGTTCGCCGCCAGCGCGGCCAGCAGCGCCGCCTCGCTCGTCAGGTCGGTGTGGGTGGAATCCAGCTGGGCGTCGTCGAGGTCGAGCACCTCGTCCTCGACTGCGAGCACCGTCCGGCTGCGGGTCCTGATGTGCCGGCGGCGGCGAACGCCCTCGGGCCGGGCGGCAGTAGCGGTGTAGAACGGCCGAGCCGCGGGTGCCCGCCAGTCGATGAGCAACGGCTGGTAGTCCCGCTTTTCATCGAGCAGCCCGAGCCGCCCGATATAGCGCCGCTCGTCCCCGTCACTGTCACTGTCGCCGTCGTGACCGTCCAGGTCGAGTCGCCCGAAACACAGGCCCTGCTCGACACCATCCAGGGTGGCGAGTTGCTCCGTATACATCGCGGCGGCCGCATCCCGCTCGCTGAGCGCTTGCGGTGTGCCTGTGGTGGGAGATTTCAGGACCTCGGCGAGTCGCTGCATTGTGTAGCGGCGACGCTCGTCGAGATGCTGGTAGAGCATGGTGAGGTAGTCCTGCTCAGCTGCCACGTCAGGCGTTGTGGAGAAGACCGACACGCGATGCATCTACCTTCTGCGACGGCGATGGCGAACATACTGACACTGGTAGGCGGCTGCCGACATTCCAAGGTAGCAAGAGGTGCACTCTCAGACGTCCCCCGCCAGCCTCCTCGCCGCCGAGGCGTGGTCAATCACTACGCGAATCCGGCCAGCTTCCGCCCGGCGTGGAGCAGCGCTGGCCGTAGTGGCTCAGCTCGGCGTCCCACGTGGCTCCTCCGGAGTACTACGTCGTATACGTGGAGAATGTCGCGGAAGGCCGGATCATCCAGTGTAGGCACGGCCGGTGTAGCGCTCTCCGATCAGCGTGGGAAGCCGGGTCCATCCGGCGCGGCGTACCTGATGGACCCGCAGATCAACCAGTCCAACGGGGTGGGTGTAGACCACTTCCTCGATGTGGCCCCAGCCCAGCGTGGGTGCGCCTGGTGGCGCGAGCTGGGCGGGTAGCTCGATGAACTTTGCGGTGCGGTCGATTTGCAACATTGTGCCACCGATGTCGGGGAAGACTGGGTTGTGGGCGGTCGCCCCCTCCAGCCCGTCCCCCACCCGCAGGCGTACCGCGGGAGGCTGCACCAGGCCGTTTCGCACGGCGATCTGATCCTGGCAGGGCCACAGCCCGGCGGATACCTGATCAGCGAACACTGGCCGGCCCGCGATGATGTCGGTGACCGGTCGTGGTGCGGCCAGCCGCGGTTGCGCGATAGCCAGCCAGCTGTCCGGACCGGTGACGCGGTCCTGGGCGATCACGCGCACCGCAGTGGGCGCCGTCAGGCCGGCGTCGGCCAGCGCGACGGGGACCTCAGTCCAGTCGGATTTGTGTCCCAGAGCGGGCAGCGGCATCGTCCACACCTGGTCGGGCGCGGCTGGGTTTCCGGCGCCCACTTGCACCGCGAGCCGTTGCGCCTGAGTGAGTTCGCCGCGTAGCGGCACGACCACCCAGCCGTGAGAGATCTGGCTGGGCAGCGGATACCAGGGAGACTGGACAGTCCCGATGCCGGTCCCGCCGGATACGTCGTCGTGCCACATTGTGTAGCTGGGTGGGCTGCCGGGTGCACTGATCGTTGCCAGCGTCGAATCCGGTAGCGGTGCTGCTCGCATATCCCCGGTGAGCGTGGGGGCTCCAGCGCCTGCCCCCAGCCCAGGTTTGACGTCGGCGAGCACCTGCACCGCCGACGCCAGGCCGCAGGGCTGTCCAGTCAGCGCGCGCAGGTTCATCAGCGCCACCGAGGCGCCCGGGTGCTGACGCAGCGGTGCGATGGTGAACACCCCCAGCATCAGCGCCACGCCCATGCCGGTGGCGGTGATCAGCACGGCTCGATCTGGGCCCGGCCATCCCCGCGGTCGCATCCACCACCAGGCCACACCTGCGACGGCCAGCCATAGCAGGGGGTTGCGTAGCGCCACCGGACCCAGCGATGGGGCAAGCAGGCTCTGTAGATACGGGGTGTCGATGAGAACGTGGTTCCCGAAGGGCTGACCCCAGTCCGACAACGGACGCCACAGGTTGGGGCCGGCGAATGCGACCGACGCGGCGGCCACCAGCCCGGCGGTGCCGATGGCTATCGCCGCGGCGCCGGCCCGCCTCGGGAGCGGGGAACGGATCACCGCAGCGGCCAGCAGCGCGGTAGCCGGTGCCGCGATGGCCCCGAAGTGGTTCACCCACTTTGTCGGAGTGAGCGTCATCGCGACCAGGGCCAGCGCGGTGATCGCTGCTGTGCCTCCGAGTAACCGGCCGCTGCGCCCGGCGGTGCCGGCCCGCCGCCCCGCCCCAAGGGCCACGGCCAGCAGCACACTCAGAGTGAGCAGCACCGGCAGGCGTCTGCCCCAGACTCCCCGTTCGTCGCTGGCCAGCAGGTTCGTGTAGTGCAGGTGCTCCTCATACCAGGTGTTCTGGCGGTAGTACCAGCGGTGCACCGCAACCGATTCCAGCACGTCGCCGAGGGTGGCATCGGCGAAGGAGGCCGGGATGACGATCGAGGCGGCTGCACCCGCCAGCAGCACCGCTGCGACTCGACCGGGCACGTCCGCGACCCGCCACCACTGCCATAGCCACGGCAGGCACAGCAGCAACGGTGCGGCGGCGACCAGGCCGGTGGGAGAGATCGTGACGGCGAGCGCGGCGACGGCGGTGGCCGTTGCGAGCACTCCCACCGAGCGCCGCCGCCGGGCCAATTCGGCCAGCACCAGTACCGCCGCCGTGCTCAGCGCGATCAGCGGTTCGGGGCGCAGCGTCATGCCGTAGGGCAGCCACCACAGCAGGTGCGCGGCCGCCACCGCCCAGGGCACCACGGGTCGCTGCGCCACCCGGCCGAGCACCGTAGCGACCAGCACCCGCAGCAGCGCGTAGCTGGCCAGCCCATAGGCCAGCGGCAGCAGCCGCATCCAGGCCAGGCTCCAATCGGCTCCGATGGCGCCCCAGGCCTGCATCATGTACTGACTGGTGGAAAAGGGGTTCTCGGTGACGTTGAACTGGTAGATAACGTTGCCGATATAGCCTGAGTCCATCGCGTTGCGGGCCATCAGCAGGTACCACGAGTCATCGATGTTGACCGGACCCAGCACCACCCAGACCAGCGAGACTCCAACCACTACCGCATCGGCCCACGACCGGCGGGGGCGGACCAGTCCGGGCCCGGCGCCCCGCCACCACCGGCAAACCAGCACGAGTAGTACCGCGAGCGCGAGACCGTGCCCGACTAGCAGCGACGTCTTGATCAGTGTCGGACGCGACTGGTACCGCGCGTCCGTATGAAGCTGCACGGACAGCCCGCTGGTCCGCTCTACGGCATCGGTCGCGAGCTCAGCGACCTGGGGTACCAACAGGTCAGCCCGGGCGCTGAGGCCTGCGTCGTCGCGCGAGACCCGCACCCCGCCGGCGTCGGCGACAACCCGGTATGAGCAACTACCGGACGGCAGTGGCTCCTGCACCATTTCGGCACCGGAGGCGGTGACCGACACGATGCCCTGGGCGGTGGCTACGACCAGGCCCTCGCCCGGGGCAGGACCCACGTCGGCGGGCAGCGTGCGCAGCGCCTCACCCCCTGCCGGGCGGGCGTCCAGTGCCTGCAGTGTCGCGCAGGGGACCGTGGCGGTGAGCTGCAAAGGGCGGTAGGGCGATAACGGCAACACCGTGGAGGTGGGTTGTTGTCCGGCGCGTGGCCAGCTCACCACCGGATCGTCGACGGTCACCGGGGCGAGCACCGCGAGGATCCCCAGCATCCCGGTAAGCAGCGCCAAGGATGCGATCGTCCACCCCATCCGGCGTCGACTCCCGGCGTCAGGGCTAGGGCGGTTCGGCACCGCGGCAGGGTACGGCTAGCCCCTTGGCCAGTTGCGATCGGCGTCGGGAGTATTGGCTCAGCCAGTGGGGTCCCCGTGGTAGCTCTTGTCGGCCAGGGTGGGAAACCGCGTCCAGCCGGCTCGCCGCAGCGTGTCGACACGGAGGTCGACGAGCCCGACGGGATGGTCATAGACCATCCGCTCGACCCGTCCCCAGGGCAGGGTGGGCGGTCCGCTGGGCACCAGCCGTGTGGGCACCCGAATGGTGGTCGCGGAGTGGTCCGCTGGCACTTGAGTGCCACCCCGGAGGACCTCGAAGCCGAGGTCGAGGAAGCCTCGGCTGAACCCCTCATCACCCAGCACCAGCACATCCGGTGCCCGCGCGATGCCATGCCTCACGCCAACCTGGTCGACGCACGGCAGCAAGGTGGCGGTGACTTGGTCCACGTACACCGGCCGTCCGGCGGCTAAGGCCGCCAGCGGCCGCCATTCGGCCAGCCGCGGCAGACCTACCACAAGCCAGCTGACGGGACGGGCCACCCGGTCGCGAATCACCAGCCGCACACTCGACGGCCGCTGCTGGCCGAGCCGGTCGAGGGCGATGGCCGCTTGTTGCCACTCGGTTCGTGGCACGGTCGAGTCCACCGGTAGCTTGACGCTTCCGGCCACGGTGGGGTTGGGGCCCGCAGCGGTGGCGTATTCCAGGGTAAGGCTCTGCCCCGCCCGGGCGCCGAGCAGCGGAACCAGCAGGTTGGTGCCGCCATCAGCGGGCAGCGTGAACCAGGGCGTGATGAGCTGGCGCGCCGCTGGGTGGCCCGGGATGGCGTGGCCCGGGATGGCATCGTGCCGAGCCAGCATCCCGGAGGCGGGCGCAGCGACCGGTGACGACCGGTCCGCGGTAGTGGCATACGTCCCACCAGTGATTGCCGCCCACGCGGGTGTCGGTTGTGCTGTGGTGTCGGCGAGGACTTGGACGTGGTTGGCCAGCGCGCACGGCTCGCCCTGCACCCCCCGGACCGCTGACAGGGCCACCGACCACCCGGGGTATTGGCGCAACGGTGCCCACACGAACACGACGATGGTCATCACCACGATCGCGGTCGACCCGGCCAGCAACACTGCTCGGTCGGGAGTCACACCGGTGTCCCGACCACGGCGACGCCACCACCACACCCAGCAGGCCGCCGCAAGCGCAATCGCCGCCCAGAGCATGGGATTGGCCAACTGCACGGGTCCCAGCTTCGGCCGCATGCTCGCGAGGTCGGGCTGATCCTGCGCCGCGGTGAGGTGGTTGCCGAAGGGCTGGCCCCGGTCGGAGTACGGCCGCCACAGGTTCGGGCCGGCGAAGCTCAGGGACACCGCGCCCACCATGATCGCGGTGGCTGTGCTGGCTGCGATAACGCCGACCTTGTAAGACAGCGGGGAGCGCAGCAGGGCCGCGGCAAGTAACACCGTGGGCGCGGCCGCCGCCGCGCCGAAATGGTTGACAAACTTGGTGGGCGTCGGCGCGAGCAGCACCAGGGCTATCGCGGAGCAGACCGCGCTGCTCACCAGCAGCCGGTGCACTGGGTCGTTGCTGGCGGAGGGGTCGCTGGATCGGCGAGCGGTAATAAAGGTAATAAAACCGCCGCGGGAATGAGTGCGTCGGCGGGTACCCAGCGCGACGACCACGAGCACCGCGATGGTGAGCACGACGGGAGCTCGCCGCGCCCACTGGCTGGAGTCCTTGAAGCTGAGGATCGTCTGGTAATGGACGAACTCCTGGTACCAGGAGAAGGTGTGGTAATACCACTGGTGCACGGCAATGGACTCCAGCACGTCACCGAGCGTCGCGTCGGCGAATCCCACCAGCACCAGGCTGGTGCTCGCAGCGGCCAGCAGGAGAACCGCGGCCACCCGGGTCATGGCACCTTGCGCGCGCAGCCAGGCCCACAGCCACGGCAGCGCCTGCACCAGCGGCGCCGCGGCCACCAGCCCAGATGGGGAGATCGACATCGCCAGCGCGGCGGTCGTGGTGGCCGCGGCGAGCGTGCCGACGGAGCGGCGCTGCCGGGCCAGCTCCACCAGCAGCAGCGTCGCGGCGGCAAGCAGCACGATCAGCGGCTCCGGGCGCAGGGTTATCCCGTAGGGCAGCCACCACAGCAGGTACGCCACCAGCAGCGCCCACACGGCTCGTCCGGTGCCAAGCTCCCGACCGAAGCCGGCGACTAGCAGCAGCCGCAACAGCAGCCAGGTGAGCAGCCCGTAAATCAGCGGTACCAGCCGCATCCAGGCCAGCCCCCAGCCTGTCCCGAGAACTTGACCTAAGCTGCCCCACGCCTGCAGTACGTATTGGCTGGCCACGAACGGGTTCTCGGTGACGTTGAACATGTAGATCGCGTTGCCGACCGAGCCGGAGATAGCGGCACCGCGGGCCATCAGCAGGTACCACGGGTCGTCGAAGTTTGTGGGAGCAAGCAGTACCCACCCCGTCGCGACGGTGACTAGCACCGCGTCGGCGACCCGGGGTCTGGCTCGCCACCGTAGGGACCCCGGGGTTGACCCTGCTTGCCCCCCCCACCACCGCCAAGCCAATCCGAGCAGTATCAGCAGGGCTGCGGCGCACACCACCAGCAGGCCGGTCTTCAGTGCCGTCGGGGTGGATTCGTAGCGGGCATCGGTGTGCAACGACACCGCCAGACCCATGGCGGCCGGTTGGCCCTCCAGGTCGGTGGCCAGCTCGCTGACCTCCGGTACCCGGAGCGCAGTGGTGCCGCGCTGCACGCCGTCGCGCAGCACCCGCACCCCACCGGCGTCGGCCAGCACCCGGTAGGTGCACCCACCGGCGGGCAGCACCTCGCGCAACAGCGTCGCGCCGGAGGCGGTGATCTGCATGACACCGTGGCGCACCGCAACGACTAAACCCTGACCCATCGTGCCCGGCTTGCCGGCGGTGGCGGGCTGGGTACGCAGCGCGTCGCCGCCGTTGGGCCGATGGTCCAGCGCGGATAGCGCGGCGCACGGCACGTGGGCGTCCAGGCTCAACGGTCGGTAGGGCACCAGCGGTAGCACGGTGGAACGCGGCTGCTCGCCGGCCCGGGGCCAGCTGACCACCGGATCGTCGGCGGCCACTGGGGCCAGCAGCACCCCGATCGCTGCGACGAGCGTCAGTACGGCCAGGCCGGCGAGCATCCCCGCCTTCCGTTGCGAGTCGGGGCGCGCAGGCACGGGGGGAGGGTAACTGGGCACGGCGCAGGGCGGTCCGACTCCTCCAGCGGCCCGGTCGGTACCCTGCTCGGATCTGACTGGGTCCGTCAGGAGCCCCGAGAGGAGCACCGCTTGGCCGCACCCCAGCTGCAGGCACGCCTGCGCCTGTCCACCCAGCTGACCCGTTTCGTCCTGGTCGGTGGTGTCGCCGCCGTGGTGGACTACAGCAGTTACCAGGCTCTGCTGGCCATCGGACTATGGGTGCACCTGGCCAAGGCGCTGGCATTCATCACCGGCACCACCACCGCCTACCTGATCAATCGCCGGTGGACCTTCCAGGGCCGCGGTGGCGGCGCGCAGTGTGCGTCGGTCATGGCGCTGTACGGGGCCACCTTCGTCGTCCAGGTCGGGATGAACGCGGTGATGCTCGCGCTGCTGCCGCCGATGCTGGGAGAGATCACCCTCGCGTTTGTGGTCGCCCAGGGCATTGCCACAGGTATTAATTTCATCGTGCAACGCACGGTGATCTTCCGGCGC
This sequence comes from Actinomycetota bacterium, assembly GCA_030860695.1. Lineage (GTDB taxonomy): Bacteria > Actinomycetota > Actinomycetes > Mycobacteriales > Pseudonocardiaceae. The sequence goes on along the minus strand of JALZHU010000070.1, from coordinate 7,923 downwards.
TGATCTACCACCTTCCCGGACGAGTGGTTTCGGCGACGCGCCGGGGCATAACGTGCGCGCCACGCCAGGGTATCACTCGCATGGAGGAGCCCGAAGGTGGCACAATGAGTTATGCGGGTTCGGGACCCCCAGCCGGATCCGCCGCCCCTCGCGGAACACCTCCCCCTCGTTTCCGCGAGGGGCCCTCTCCGTAGTTACCCCGCCAAGCACCCCAGCGTAGGGTGGCGGCGAGCTGCCGGGCGGGGGAGCTCAACGGCCCAGTGGGGAGATCGCGGCGGCCTGGCCTCCGCTGTGCAGGGGCCCCGGTGACCACCAGCCGCTGCGCACCGCGGTATCAGTCCTCAGGATGGGTGCCTCGGCGTCGGGTACCCGGGGCTGGATGACCATCAGCTTGCCCCAGTCGGTATCCCAGTTTTCCTTGAGGTAAGTCGGTACTTCCTGCTGGGTGGCCAGAACCTGCAGCCAGCCGATCGGGCCACCGGCCTCCCGTGAGGACCAGGTCTTGCTGTAGTCGGCCAGCATCTCGTTGGGCAGCAGCCGGTACTGGGGCACCTCGGCGATGCCATTACGGATGGCGAACGGGCGCACACACGGGTGCACGAACCCGACCGGCCAGTCCAGGAACACCGGGGGCGTGGGGGCCACCAGGTCGGTCATCGAGCTGAGCACGGGCACCCGAGGGGCCGAGAACGCCAGCCATCCCTCGTCGGTGACGTCGGCGTCGGTGGAGACGAGCCGCACGCTGTCCGCTCCGCCGGCGGGCCGGCCAGCCAGCCCCAGGCGGTAGTCCCGCCATCCCGGCCCGTGGGCGGTAGCTCGCCCGAAGATCGGCATCTGGTCGGCAATGCGGAACCCGCGCTCGGTGCGGAGTCCGAACTCGGCCACCAGCGGTGTGGTCGGGGACAGCTTTCCGGCGACCGAGATCACTACCGGCGCCCGGCCCTCGCGCGCTGCGCCGGGCAGCGCATACCAGGTGGTGCGCAGGTTGCCGGTGCCGGGACTGTCGGTGGAGAAGCTGCTCCAGATCGGGATCTCGTCGCCAGCCAGACCCGCTGGCGGCGCATCCACGAGGTTGTCCCCGTCGTTGCCCGGCTTCGGAATGCGGTCACCCTTCGTGCCGGTATCCTGCCTGTCAGGGGGAGCGGCTGGGGGAAACTGGTTGACTTCGAAGCCGCGCCGCAGCGGGATGTCCGCGAGCAGCGTTCCGCTCAGCGGGCGCAGCGCACCGGCGCGCCGGTCAGGCTCGACGGACACTGCGTCGGTGAGGTTGCAGCTGTGCCCGGTGATGTGGGCAATGTTGGCTGCGGCCATGCTGTAGCCGTCGCGCTGCTTGTGCATGGCCTTGACCATGGCGCCGACCTCGGCGAGCACCAGCAGCCCGCAGAATACCGCCAGCGGGGCTGACCCGATCCGCAACGCCCGCCGCCGCCCGTGGTTGCGGCCCGGCGGGGGTGGCGGGGGAGCACCTGGCTCGTGCCGTAGCCCCTCGATCACCGCGACCAACCCGGCCACCGCGGCGCACACGATCAGCAGGGTGCTTGCATGAAAGCCATTCACCGACGGAGGTTTGTCGAACCAGGGCACCCCGTACTGGGAGACGTACCACGGCGCGTTGGGACCGGTCGAGGCCAACGCCAGGATCACCAGCAGGCCGGACAGGAACCACCACCGGTTGCGCGCCGAGCGCAGCACACTCGAGCTGGTGGCCAGGGCGGTGAGCGCGGCGAGTGCGGCACCGATTGAGGCGAACGCCCCGAAGTGGTGGGTCCACTTGGTTGGAGTCAGCGCCAGCAGCACTAGCGCCGTCCCCGCGGTGCCGATCAGGCGCCGGCTTGGACCGAGACCGGCGCCCGGGATGCCGCCTCGGCGCAACAGCACTACCAAGCTGGTACCTAGGCACAGCAGCAACAGCAGCACCGGGAAGCGACGGGCCAGTGCCCCGTCCGGGGTGTCGCTGAACAGCCACTGGTAGCGCTGGGGTTCCTGGAACCAGGACAGGCTGGGTCCGATCCCGGTGCGGATCCGGGTGGCTTCCAGCACCCCTGCCAGCGTCTGGTCGGCAAAGATCACCACGAGGACCAGCAGGCCGGCACCGAGGATCGGCCCCACTACTGCAGGTCGGCCGGAAACCGAAGCGTGCTGGCGCAGCAGTTGCACCAGCGGTCGCAGCGCCACCAGGAACGGTGCAACCGCGATGAAGCCGGTGGGCGTCGCGGCGACGGTGAACGCCGCCGCGAGCACGCCCAGCACCAGCGGCAACATCCGGCGGGTGGCCACCGCGCGTTCCACCGCGCACAGGACGAGCAGCGAACCGATAGCCACCACCGGCTCCAGCCGCAGCCCGTTGTTGTAGGGCAGCCAGAAGGCCAGGAACACCGCAGCGGCGGCCCATCCGGCAGCGGCGCTGCGGCGAACCTCGCGGCCCAGCCGCGGCATCACCTCGCGGCTGATCAGCATCCAGCTGATCCCGCCCATGACGAAGGAGGGCAGCCGCAGCCACGGCGGTACCGTGCTGATCTGCGACCAGAGTGCATACAGTTCATACGGCCAGCCGAAGGGAGCCTCGGGGACGTTGAACCATCGGTAGTAGTTGCCGATGTATCCCATTTCCGCGCTGGTGCGGATCATTGTGAGGATGTAACCGTCGTCGGAGGTGATCCCGCCGATGACCACCCATACCGCCAGCACCGCGATCACCGTGGCGTCCCGTCCGGTAGGGCGCCACCAGCCCGATGGCAGCAGCCTGGGCGCTCGGCGACCGATTCGTCCGTCCAGCCGGTGCACCAGGATCAGGCTGATCACCACGGTTAGCGCGGCGAGCGCCATCGCGGCGAGCTTGACCGGATGTGGGGTGGATTGGAAGCGAGTGTCCGCGGTGATCTGCACCGCCAGCCCGTTCACCGGGTCGCGCTGCTCGTTGAGCACCGTGTAAATACCAGTCACCTGTGGCCGGACGTCCTGGCCGACTTTGACGAACCCGGTGGCGCCAACCGACGCCGTGGTGCCAGTGGCGTCAGAGGCCACCTGGATCATGCACTGCCCGCCAGGTGCCGGGATGGTGTTCACAAGGATGTTGCCCAGTGCCTGCCCACGGCTGATCAAGGTCAGCTTCGAATCCGCCACCTCTAGCACCATTCCCACCGCGGCACCCTGGGGCGATCCGGGCGGGGTGGTAGCCAGCAGAGGTGCCGGCTGTGCCAACCGCGCGTCCACCGAGGTGGCCGCCGCGCACGGGATCGCGGCAGTGAGGCTCTGCGGCTGGAAGGCGACCAGCGGTGCATTGACCGGGGCGAGCTGTCCCGGACGCGGCCAGGTGATCACAGTGGTGTCCTGGACCACTGGTAGCAGCGGTACCGCGACGGCGAGCAGCGCGCCGAGCAGACCGAGCACCGCGGCAGCGAATCGGAGCAGCCGAGGAGCGCGTTTGACCCCGTCTGCAGCGCTGGGGTGGTGCTCGGTGGCCTCGTCACTGGTGCCCGATGGGCGGCGCGAGATCTTGATGTGCCCGGATGTCAGCACGCCAGGAGGCTAGCCCAATGGGACTAGCGGCTGGGCACCTGTCCCGACCGGGCCGGTGCTTTGTAACGGTAGAAGCGTTCCGCGCGCCCTTGGCGAAGTAGCCTGAGCCACTGCTGGAAAGCTCGCGGGTCTCGTTTCGTGCCCAAGAAGTACAGCCCGAATCGGAACACCTCCAGCATCCCGATCCGGCGCATCCCCGGCTGGGACAGCAGGTAGCCACGGTTGCGGTAGGTGTAGTACCGCTTGATCTCGTCGGCGGGGTCCTGGGCGTGGAAGTGCCCGCGCAGCATTGGCTTGAACTCCGCTGAGCCGTCGGGGTGCGCGTAGGAGGCCCGCAATGTCGTGCCGAACCGCAGCCCGGAGCGGACCACCCGGCGGTGTACTTCCACCTCGTCGCCCCGGACGAACAACCGGTAATCCGGGACGCCGACGACGTCCAGCGCGTCGGCGCTGAATAGCGCCCCGTTGAAGAAGCTTGCGATGCCGGGCAGGAAGTCGGTCCCCAGCTCGCTGCGGTGCCGCTTCCAGGTCAGCCCCCGGCGCAGCGGGAAAGCCAGCCGTTGCGGGTCGTCGATGTTGACGACCACCGGGGAGATCACCGCGAGGTCCCGGCGCCGGGCCTCCTCAAGCAGAGTCTGCAGCACACGGATGTCCGCAGGGCGCCCGTCGTCGTCAGCCAGCCACACCCAGTCCGCGCCCAGGGCTAAGGCGTGCAGGATGCCCAGCGCGAAGCCGCCCGCGCCGCCGAGGTTGCGCAACGAGGGTAGGTAGGTGGACGGGATTGGGCAGTCCGCGACGACCTCCTCGGCGGGGTAGTCCGGGCCGTTGTCCACCACTACCAGATGGTCGGGAGGTCGGGTCTGCTCCGCGACCACCGCCAGTGACTTGGCCAGCAGATCCCGCCGATGCCGCGTTACCACAACGGTCACGACCATGGTCACCTCTTCGCCTCCGCGCCGGCGGTCATCGGGCCGCCTCAGTGACGCGGGCGAGGGCTTCCTTGCTGAGGTTGTCGAAGGGGTCCTTGCCCTTGTAGTGAGACAGCACCGTGCGCAGGTCGCCCTCCTCCCGGATCTGCCCGTGGTCCAGCCACAACGCCGAGGTGCACAGTTCGACGAGGAACTCGTCGGAGTGCGACGCGAACACGAGGATGCCGGATCGCTCGACCAGCGCGGTGAGCCGATCACGGGCCTTCTCTAGAAACGCCGAATCCACCGCTCCGATGCCCTCATCCAGCAGCAGGATCTCCGGATCGATGCTGGTCACCACACCCAGCGCGAGACGGACCCGCATGCCGGTCGAATAGGTGCGCAGCGGCATCGACAGGTAGTCGCCGAGCTCGCTGAACTCCGCGATCTCCTCGGTGCGGGCCTCCATCTGCTTGCGCGTCATGCCCAGGAAAAGCCCCCGAATGATGATGTTTTCGTACCCGGAGATCTCCGGGTCCATGCCAACGCCGAGGTCGAACACGGGGGCGACTTTCCCCACGATCTGCGAGCTGCCCCTGGTCGGCTCGTAAATCCCGGACAGCAGCCGCAGCAGGGTCGACTTGCCCGCCCCGTTGTGCCCAATCAAGCCAACCCGGTCACCGTGCCGCAGAGACAGGGTGATATCCCGGAGGGCCTCGATAATCGGCACCTTGGCACTGACCCCGATCTTGCCACCGGCCCGTCCCACGGTGCCCAGCAAGGCCTTCTTCAGCGACCTGGTCTTGGCGTCGAAGATCGGGAACTCAACGCAGGCGCCGCGGACGTCAATGGACACCATGTGCTATCACACCCAGTAGGAGACTCGGGCTCGGTAGTTGCGCAAGACCAGCAGCGCCACCGCCCACCCCACCACACTGATAGCCAGGGTCACCACCCAGTGCCGGATCTCGAAGGATTCACCGATCACCGGGCGTCGCAGGATCTCGACGTAGTGCAGGAACGGGTTGAGCTCGGCCAGCCGGGCGCGCTCGCCGACCGTGCCGGGTGTGTTTTTGAGCTGTTCGTAGTCCCACACGATCGGTGTCATGAAGAACATCAGGGTGACCACGCTGGCGGTCACCGGGGGGACGTCCCGGTACCTGGTGGCGATGACTCCAATCAAGATCGCCACCCAGGCGCCGTTGAGCACGATCACCGCCAATGCCGGCAACGCCAGCAGGCTGCCCCAGCCTAGCGGCCGCGGGAAGATCAGGATCAGCGCGAACCAGACCAGCACGTTGTGCCCGAAGAACAACAGTTGCCGCCAGACCAGCCGGAAGATGTGCACGCTCAACGGCGCGGGCAGGTGCTTGATCAGGCCCTCGTTGCGGATGAAGACTTCAGCGCCCTCATTGATACAGCCGGCAAGGAACTGCCAGGTGATCAGCCCCACGGCCAGGTAGGGCAGGAAGTAGTGCAGCGGCTGGGTGAATAGCGCTGCGTAGAGGATGCCCATCCCGATCGCTTGCACGGCCAGGCTGATGGTGATCCAGAATGGGCCGATCACTGAGCGCCGGTAACCCTGCTTGATGTCTTGCAGACCCAGGTGGCCCCATAGTCGACGGTGCTGCCACCCGGCGCGCAGATCACCGACTGCCCGGGTCCAGCTCCGGGATGCCGGTGCCCGGCCCTCGGCGACATCGGGTGCCGCTGCGGTGTGCTGCATGATCCGCGAGGGTACTCGGCGGGTGGTCGCCCCCTTAATCCTTGGCGCCTGCCCAGTCTGTGGTAGCAATGCTTCCGCATCGGTGGGAGCCAAGCAGTGCGGCAATCTCATCAGGCGCTCCCGGGGGTGCACAGAACGCGCCCTGCCCGACGTCGGCTCCAACAGATCGCCACCAGTCGGCCTCATTCTGTGTCTCGATGCCGTGCGCGATGACGGTGGCACCGTAGTCGTGCACCAACCCGAGCATGACGGGGACGGCCCTGGCGACCCAGGAGCCGCCGCCCGATCGTTGCGCACCGCGTTGCAGCACCCAGTGCGCTATCTCCACCGTCCGCACCGGCAGGTCTTCCAGGTAGGCCACGTCACCGACTCCGCTGAACCTCAGCAATACGATGGCGACGCCCATGTCGGTGAGTACACGCAGGTTGTCCTCGGCTTCACCCCAGTCGGCGCCCAGCACCGGTACGGGCATCCCGAGCTGCAGACTTTCCGCGGCGAGTCCCGCATGCTCCAGCGCGCAACGAACGCTTGCCACCAGGTCCGGATCTTGCGACTGCTGCAGTGTGAGGTCGACATGCAGCAGCGGCGTCGCCTCGCCCAAGCGTTCCCGCCACGAGGCGAGCTGTTCACAAGCGCTGCGCAGCAGCCACTGCCCTAGCGGGACCTCCAGGCCGGTCGGTGCCGCCAGCTCTAGGCACTCATGGTGCAGCAGCGGTCTGCTGTACGGGTGATCCCAGCGCAACAGTGCCTCGATGGCGACGACCTTGCCGTCGGTCAACTGCGCCAGCGGCTGGTAGTCTAAGATGATCTCGCCGGTCTCCAAGGCGCCCGGCATGGCAGCGGCCAACCAGCAACGGGCGCGATGGACGGCATCACGGTGCCTGTCCAGCAGCCCCCATTGGCGCTTGCCACGGCGCTTGACGCTGTGCAGGGCAGCTTCCGCAGCGCGGAGTAGCTTCGCTGGTTCGCCACCACCCTGGTGTTCCACAAAGCCGACGCAGGCGGACACGGCCAGCCCGTAGCCCTCGACGTACACCGGTTCTGCCAGTTGGGTGTTGATGCGTGTAGCCAGGGCAGCCACGTCCGGCGTGGTGGGTGAGTTCTCGATGAGAATGGCGAACTCATCCGAACCAAACCGGGCAACCGTCGCTTTTTCACCGTCAACAGCGGATTGCAGCTGTTGGGCGACCGACTGCAGCAACTGGTCTCCGATCTCCCGGCCGAATCCGTCGTTGATGACAGCGAGGCCGTCTAGATCGATCTTGCAAATGGTGATCCGTGAGGCCCGCTCGGCGCGTCCGAGCGTGCCTTCGAGGCGGGAGATGAAAAACTGCTGATTGGGCAAACCGGTAAGAGCATCGTGCAACGACTGGTAGCCAAGGCGCTCTCTTAGCAGTTGCAGCTCGGTGACGTCCTCCACGATCATCACCTGCTTGGGTGTCCGTCTCGTTCAGCACGGTCCCCAAGCCGCTCATCGGTGGAGAACGGTCCAGCGAAGCGCCTCGTCCACACAGGGGTCAACCTCCGGCTGTATAACACCTGCCATTTGTTGGGCCACCCTGTGCCCCCCGACCATACTTAGACCAGCAACTTCACTGGACCGCCCTCAGCAATACCCCCCCAGACTAACCATACGGCTCGGTTTGTGACGGAAAGAATACACTGCTAGGTGCGGCAGGAAGACCCGACACGCATCCGCCGTCCCCGACACCGGACTAAGTCCGGACTCGGCACGCATCAACGCTGGTTATGATATGTGTACGACTCTCT
>JALZHU010000340.1 GCA_030860695.1 Actinomycetota bacterium | reverse complement strand
CCTGTCAGTTGCAGGTAGGGTGCAGGGCCGTGCTGATGAGGAGGCTCGGCCTAAGAGACTCCGTCTTGCGCATCTCCAGGTTCTGAAGCTCCAGTACTGCGGTCATGGTTGGTTCACCTCCCTTCTCGTGTCGATGAAAGGCAACAGATCCGGTCGGTGCTCGAACACGACCCGCAGGGCCAGCAGCACACCGGCCGCGCCCGTTGCCATATCCGTGGACAGCCGAAACAGTTGTTCGCCGGGGAAGGCGAGCCGACCGCGGTAGGACTGCGCGTGCTGGGACAGCGCCCGCAGGTGCGAGCGCACGGCCGTGTCCAGCAGCGGCGGGCCCTGACTAGTCAGCGCCGCGCAGGCCAACTGCCCGGCGTACCCGGTGAACAGTCCAGGGAAGATCGCCGACTCGGCCCGGCAGGTGCGCCGAGCTCGCTCGTGCGCGAGCACCAGGTCCTCATCCTCGCGCAGTGTCAAGAACTGCTGCAGCACCAAGTCGATCCCCGCCGTACCAACCCCGATGTACGGCAGCAGCCGATGTCCTTCGAGCACGTTCACCGTCTCGCGCGGCCCGGCCACGCAGTGCACCAGGTCAGCGCGCAGGGCCGCCGCGGCGAGGTCGAGGAAGGTGCTGTCGGCCGTTTCACGGTGACAGTGCAGGAAGAACAGCGCCGCGCCGGAGACCCCGTGCAGCAGACCAGCGGCGGAGGGCCGGTCGGGCTGAGCGGTCCCGGACCGCACCCATTCGGCCAGCCGGTCGGCGATCGCCATCGCCTCGGCCAGCACTGTGCTGTCGCCTGTGACAGTCGCGAAGTGCAGCAGGTTCAGACCTGCCCCGGCCAACCCACTGTTCAACCCGTTCGTCGGCAGGTGCCGGCCACCGGCAACCGCTCTATCCAGAGTGGACAGCGCTCCTTGTCGGCACCCGAGCCTGTCCAGCGCGTAGGCGATGCCGTGCAAGCCGTTGTAGAAGCCCATTCTGGGCTGTTTCCAACGCGGTACCGCACACAGCAGCCATTCCAGATGCTCAGGGTCGACGGGCACGCCGACGGTGGCCAAGCTCAACAACACACCGGCCGCACCGTGGGCCAGGTTGAGCCCGCCCGACCGGAACTGCTCGACGTCACCAGGAAACAGCCGGTCGTTGCGCTGCGGAGTGGCACTGGCCAAGATCCCGGCCGCGATGGAGTCCCGCAACCGCGGCCAGTCCTCGGACGCCGGATCGGCCAGCACGTCTCGATCGGACCGGACCGGGTCAGCAGCGTGGACCGACTTATGGTGCAGACCTTGTCGGATATCGGCGATGAAACTCTCCGTGACGCCGAACCGCCGCGTCAGTTCCGCCAGGAACAGCTCGACCTTGCTCGGGTCCCTGCTGCACAGCACGGGCGCCGAGGGCAGGAACAGCCACAGCGCCAGGCTGGCCAGTCCGTGCTCGTCGACGGCCACTCCGGTGCAGCCGGGCGGCGGGCTGAAACCGGGTGCGCCAAGCGCCGGCCGACCGCCACCGTCCACCGGTAGCGCCAATTCCAGGTCCACCAGGGCGATGCGGCCGTCCGGGCGGATGATCACGTTGGAGGGCTGAAGATCACCCACGACCACGCCTCGCTCGTGCAGCACGCACAGGGCGTCGCCGAGCTGCTTAACGATCTGCACCGCCCACCCGGTGAACTCGGCGACCTCCTGAGCGTCCGGGTCCGGTGCGACCAGCGGGTGACGTTCGCTGACGCAGCGCTGCAGCGTCTCGCCCTCGAGGTACTCCAGCACCAGGAAGTGGTGTTCCCAGCAAGTGAACGCGTCGAGCACGCGCGGCACCAGGCCGAGCCCGGCCAGCCGCAGCAGGGTGGCCTGCTCATGGTGCAGCCGGGTGACCGCGTCCACATCCTGCTCGTCCAGGCCCGCCATCGGCCGCGCCTCCTTGAGCACCACCTGCCCACCGGTGCGCGGATCCACGGCCAGGTACACCCCGCCCGCGTTGGAAAAGTGCAACGCCTGCCGCACCTGATAGGGGAACTCACCGGACTCGCGGCCGGCGATCTGGTCGGCGAGGAACGGCGGGACGGGAGCCCACTCGGGCAGCCGGAACACCGGACCGCGTTCATCGGGCACCAGGCGACCGGTGGGATCGGTCAGCGCGAACACCGGTTCGCCGGCATCATCCAGGCAGTACTGGGTCCGGAAAGCCCCGTAGCGCAGGTAAACCGGACCGGACTTCCACCGCAAGTCGCTGAGGATGTACGGGCCCGACTGCCCGTCCAGCACGGCGCCGAGTTCGGTCACCGTGCGCTCCAACTCGTCCTCGCACGGGTAGAGCACACAGAACTTGCCGCTGGCAGCACGGTCGGCGTACTTGGAGTTAGCCAGCTGCAGGGCTTGCCGGCTGCGCAGGAACTTGAAGATCACCCCGCCGCGGAGGCAGTGCTCGGCGACCACGGACAAGATGTGCTCGGCGTTGGCCGGCGTGGCTGACACGTGCACCTTCCAGCCCTGCTCCGGCGGCAACACACCATTGGGCGCAAACGAAACCCACAGCTCCTCCTGATATTTCCCCCACCCAGGAGGCGGTGGCTCATCGGCCAACGCGAACCGGGTGGCCGAATCGTCCCAGCCCTGCAACGAGTCATAGAAGTCCGGGTCGGCCAGACAATGTTCGAGGTAGACGACACCCAGATCGATCGACTCATCGCCGCCCATCTCTGCAATCCTCACCACGAGGCAACTTGCCTATGACCAGCAGGAGACAACGATAAGAAGACCGCTTACACACGATCTTAGCGTTTGCTTAAGCCACTCTTAATCTTCTCCACCGATCCGCAGTTGGAGGCCAAAATCCTTGACGACGACGAACTTATTGCGGATCATTTCGCCGAGACCATCGCCTTGAGTCGCCTAGCGAGGGCAAGCGCGTAGCAGTGGTCCCAACCCACCGAGATCCGGTCACAGCCGGTGGTGGGATTCCAGGTGGTCTGGGTCTAGTCGATGGCGGAGCGGGTTGAGGGGCCTGAGATCAAGATCCGCCCGGTCGGCACTCGCCCGCAGAGTATGCGTGGTCGCTTCTCTGCTGACCAGCTGCAAGCCATGATCGATCTGTACCAGTCCGGTGCCACAGCCGAGCAGGTAGCCCAGGCTTGCGGCTTCAGTCATCAAACGACTACTACAGCAACACGGCATACGCCGCGAGCACCGCCCCAACACATGATCAACTGGGCGGGAGCGTCGTGCGTGCCAAGAGTCGGTTGCGCCCAGAGGAACACGACCGCGAACAGTACCGCCCATGCCGCCCCCGGATGTCGGTCCTGATAACAAAGCCGCCGCGATATGGGCACACAGCGACAGGAGGAGCATGGTCGCATTCACAACATGAGTGGCTCGTCATCACATTAAATCGGGAGGACACCGCGCGAATGGAGGCCATGGGCGGCCTGAAGCACTGTGGGATCTAGACGATATCGAGCGGGCCGAATTCATTATCTCGTCCGTTTTCGCTTGACCCAAGATCATACATCTCTGTATAGTTTATGGTGTTAAGAAAACACGGCAAGGAGTGCGAAATGATCGACATCAATGGCATCGTCAACCAACTCAAGGCGGCGGTGGAAATCCTTCATAACAACCGGACCGCCGAGGCGAACTTTGCGCCAGAGACGTACTGGAAGCAACTCCGCGAGATCGATAGCAGCTACTGCGACATGCTCCTTATTCCACTTCGCTTTGGTGGCCCCTGCGGGAGTGACCCCGAGGCTGTGGCGATGGCTATCGCGGACATGGAGGAGTATTACCACGTTGCCGCTCAAATGATCGCACGGAACGCACCAGCTATGGCGAATTAAGAAATCAGCCCCGGTGGGGCCGAACCCTGTCAGGGAAACGCACACCGGGGCTGACACACATCATATAAGGAGACGGCATGGACGGGCTATCTCACTTGTGCGGACTGCTGCGCGACCTCGATGACCAGCCACCACTAAAACGCGCAGCGATGGCTCAGGAAGCGTTCGATCTTGCCCAACGCCTCCTGCCTCAATTGCGTGCCATCGCCATCTATGAAGCTACCAGGGCCCACGGCCAGCAGTACGTAGCCGATCGGCTCGGCGTCAAGGTGGGTGCGCTACAAAGGCCCGTAGCGACCGCCAAGAAGCTCCTCAGCTCGGATTGACGAATTAATATATGGGTGTATAGTTCATGGTGTCAGGGAAACGCGGCAACACGCTAGATGCCCTAGGCGCCGTTCTCGCTCGCCTAATACTCCCCGGAAAAACGACCCCAGCAGTTGATAAAGCAACCGCATGATGTCGAATTACAGCTAACTTGGTTACAATTTGACATGATCTATCAGGTGCTGCCCGACGCCGAAGCCCAATTGCTGGTAGAACCGCTATCGTAAGCGGCCTACGATGGGGGGAGTTGACTGAGCTTCGGGTCAAAGATCTTGATTTTCACACCCACATTCTCACGGTCCGTCGAGCCGTCGTTGATCTCAATCAACAATTCCACCCAGCGGAGAGCGAGCGATTCTTGGTCAAAGAATACCCCAAAAACGGAAAACAACGACAGATGAAGCTCGCTGATCAAATCGTTCACAAGCTTCAAGCGCACCGTGACACGCGACATCTTGGTCGCGATGACCTCCTGTTCGCCATTCGCGATCAAGAGAACAAGAAGCCAACCGTTCGCGTTACTCCCCCTCATCCCGATGAACTCGAACTGACCCCACCCAACGAGAAGAGCCGACAATACAAACACGGCACCACCAGCGGCTACGGAGCAGGCAAATGCCGATGCGAGCACTGCCGAGCCGCGTGTGCCATGTATCGCGCACAACGCCGAGCCCAAGGAAAAGATAACCCCCGCACACCCCGAACACTGGACACCGACGGACACATCCCCAACGACTGGTTCCGTAACCAGGGCTTGGTGTCATAGGGTGAGTGCACCATCGAGATTGATAGCATATTGTCCCTGTTGGCAGAGGGAAGGGAGTCATTGTCAGTGCGGGGTGCGGAGATTCGTGTCGAGGAGAGAGAAATCATCTCTCGTGAGCTTGCCGTGGGGCGCTCTTATCGATGCATCGGACGGTTGCTGAATCGTGACCATACGGTGATATCACGTGAGGTTGCGCGTAATGGTGGCCGGTTGGCG
>JALZHU010000339.1 GCA_030860695.1 Actinomycetota bacterium | reverse complement strand
CAGCGGACCTGGTCGCTGCCCTGCGCGGTCTCGCGCGAGAGCCCGCCCGGCTCGCGCTGGCCGAGCGGCGCGCGCTGGCCCACATCGGTGCCCTCAACCTGGATGCGGAGATCGCCGCCCTACCCGGGCTGCCCCGCCACCACGGCGCCCGGCCACTGTCCGCGCTGGACGCCTTCTTCGCACACGCCGCCACTCCCACGGTTTCCCAGCAGGTAGGCGCGGTCCTGCTGCTTGATGACGAGCATCCTCTCGGTCCGCCGGAACAGCTCGCCGGCCGCCTGGCGGCGCTCATCACCAACCGGACGTCCACCCTGCCGATGCTGCGCCGCCGGCTGGATCTGCGCCGGGATCGACGACCTCGCTGGCTCCCCGTCGACGACGTCGACCCGGCCCGCCACCTGCGCGCCCGGACGGTCGGCGCCGCCTACGGTGTGCCCTGGTCGGCGGCACTGCAGGAGTTCTTCGGCACCCCGGTGCCGCTGGACCGGCCGCCATGGCAGCTGGAAGTGGTGCATGACGCCGACGCGGGACGGACCGCACTGCTGGCAAAGATGCATCACAGCCTGGGCGACGGGCTGGCCGTCACCGCCACCCTGATCGGGCTGCTCTCCGACCGGGAAGAGCTGCCTGCCCCACAGCACTCAGTGCCTTCGTACCTTGGGCCCCAACCCGCGGCAGGCTGGCGGATCAGGACAGCCCGTGCCCGCCGGGTGCTTCGAGGTCTGGTGAGCCTAGCCACCACCGCATTGTCCGCACCGCCTGGTGGGCCGATTAGGCCCAGCACCGCAGCCCGGGACTACGCCATGGTGGAGTTGCCCGCCGCCAGAGTACGAGCCACCGCCCGGCAGCACGGGGTAGGCACGACCGCCCTGCTGCTCGCTCTCGTCGGCGAGGCGCTGCACCGCATCGACCCAGCCGGTACCTCAGCGAGCGGCCGGCTCCGGGCAATGGTGCCCCAGACGACCCGCGCGGTCCGGCGGCCCGGCAGCAGTGATCATTACGGGGACGGCAGTTACCGGGGTAACCACACCGCCGCGGTCGCCGTGGAGCTGCCGGTCGGGCCGATGCCAGTGGCTTGGCGGGTTGTTGCGGTGGCAGCCGAGCTGGCCCGGGTCGAGCGTGCCGATCAGCCGGCCGCCGCCCAGATCGTGATCAATACCCTGGGCCGGCTGCCGGCCCCGTTACACGCACGGTTGGTGCGCGCAATGTACCGGCGGCGGTTTTTCACCCTCATCGCATCGGTGTTGCCAGGGCCGCGAAAAGCGCATTATGTGCAAGGAGTCCAAGTCGTTTCGGTCTTCCCGGTGCTGCCGCTCGCGGACGGCGTCGGATTGGGTATCGGCTTCCTCACGTGGGGAGACATGGTGGGTGTCGGCGTAGCCACAGACACCGGGCTGTGTCCCGGCGCGGACCGGGTCGCCAACGCGCTGCGGAGCGCCTTTGACGACGTGGCGACGGATACGTCGGATGCCCACCGGGCACCCAAGCCAGCGCGGGAGTGAGGCGTGTCGAACTCGGAGTCGACCCTGCTGTTCGTCGCGGTGCCGGCCGCCGTGGCCGGGGCGGCAAGCTTCGGGTTGGCCAGCGCGGTCCAGCAGCGCGCCACCAAGCAGGTACCGACCACTGGCACGCTTGACCCACGGTTGTTATGGGAGCTGATCCACCGACCGGCGTGGGTGCTGGGGGTGGCGACCGTCATCGTGGGCTTGGCCCTGCAGCTTGTCGCGCTCGCCTTCGGCCCGCTGGTGCTGGTGCAGCCGCTGCTGGTGACCGGCGTGCTGTTCGGCGCGGTGTTTTCCGCGCTACTGGCGCATCGCCGGGTGGACCGGCTGGTCATGCTGGGCTCGCTGGGGTGCGTGGCCGGGCTGGCCGCCTTTCTGGGGCTTGCCCAACCGACCAGCACCTCTGCGCGCCTTCCTGAGGACGTCTGGACGCTGCTGCCGCTGGCTATCGCACTGGGCCTGAGCGTGGTCGGATGCCTCGCCGTTGCCGCCCGATTCTCTGGAGCTGTTTCCGTCGCGGCGCTGGCGGCGGCCACCGGCGTGCTGTATGGCGTCACCGCCGGACTGATGAAGGTGGTCACCGGTCAGTTCAGGTTCGGCGGGCTGGTCGAACCTTTCGAGCATCCGGTGCTCTATGTGGTGTGTGCGTTGGGCCCGATGGGATTCCTGCTGAGCCAGAACACCTTCCAGCAGGGCACCCTCATCGCCCCGGCGCTGGCCATTATCACGATCGTGGACCCGCTGGTCGGTGTGGCGATCGGGGTGAGCTGGCTGGGGGAGCAGGTGAATACCTCACCGGCTGCGCTCGTTGGCGAGGTGATCGCGGTGCTGGTCCTGATCGGCAGTGTCGTGCTGCTGGCGCACCGCAGCACTCAACTCCGTCAGGAGATCGAACAGGGGGCGCAGCGAGGCGCCGGCTCATCCAGGGATCGACAGCGCCGGGCCACCTGGGGATGATTACCGACTGGAAGGCGCTGGTGACCGGGGCATCGTCGGGTATCGGCGCGGCCATCGCTGAGGCCCTGGCGGGAGCCGGCTGCCGGCTGGTGGTGCTTGGCCGGGACCGGACTCGGTTGGACGCGCTGGCGCGTCGCACCGGTGCTCGTGCCCTGGTGGCCGACCTGTCCACGCCTGACGGCTTGGCTCGGGCAGCCGACGCCGCGGCGGAAGTCGACCTGCTGGTGAACTCGGCGGGTCGCGGGTGGGCGGGGGAGCTGGCGGCGATGGCTGAGCCGGACATCGACGCGCTGGTCACGCTGAATCTGGCCGTCCCGCTGCGGCTTACCCGCGCTGCGCTGCCCGGGATGCGGGAACGAGGACGCGGGCACTTGGTGTTCGTGTCATCCATTGCGGCGGTGGGCGTTGGCGGGGAAGCAGTCTATGCGGGGACGAAAGCCGGGCTGCGGGCCTTCGCGGCCAGCCTTCGCCATGAAGTGGGCGCCGACGGGATTGGTGTCACCACGCTGTTGCCTGGCGCGGTGCACACACCGTTCTTCGACCACCGTGGACTGGCATACGACCGCCGGTTCCCCCGGCAGGTCGATCCCGCCAAGGTGGCATCGGCGCTGCTGCGGGCGGTGGAGCGGGGGGAGGCGGAGGTGTTCGTGCCACGCTGGCTGGCAGTGGCCGCACGGGTGCAGGGTGTGGTGCCCGAGCTGTTCCACCGGCTGGCGCAGCGGTTCAGTTGACTTTGGGGTTTGGATAAGTCGGTGAACCCAATCAGGCTGCGGTCGCAGCACCAAACCGCAGCCGGATGCCCTCGCCGCATAGCTCCCGGCGAAACCACAGCAGCGACACCACTGCGGCAGTGGCCACCAGGCTGAATGACCCGGCGGTGGTCACTATCAGGAAGTGGCCCAGCGTGGCGCGGGCGAGCACCCACAGCGTCGCCACCCCGTTGGTCAGGAACACCAGCGCCCACAGCAGCGACACCCGCCTAAAGAACCGCTGCACCCGAAGATTGCCGGTGACAGCGACAGGGAAAGCGCAGAAGTCGTCGGCCAGCCGGGCGATCAAGGGCCGGCGCAACCGTAAAGTGGCCAATAGCACGAACGCGATCACGAAGTTCTGCACCGTGGGCTGCAGAAAGTACAGGAACACGCTGCCTGTGGTGAATCCGATGACGGTGCGCACCGCGAGCAATCCGGTGGTGAGCAGCAGGACAGTGGGGATCGGGGCCCGGGTCAGCAGCCGCCACACCAGCGCGGTCAGCGCCCAACCCAGCGCTGCGAGCAGCCCACCGGTCAGGTTGGTGAGGGTCAGAAGCAGCCAAAACAGACCCAGAGGGGCCAGTACCACCTCGAACAGGTGGCGGACCACCTGGCGCAGCTGACCGGATAACGCCCCAAGGTGAACGATCTGTCGTACTGAATTCATCGCGGTGGAGGGTAGCGGGGTGCCCCATCGCCATCACACCGGGTGCCGCATGCCGCCTGATTTGCCCAGTCTAGCGGTCCTCTTTGGATTGGCGACCGCCCGACTGCACCATATCCACCGAATTCGATAACAGCGCTGTGCGCAGCGCTTCATCCACGAGGGGCAACCAGCGCGGGGATGCCGATGCGCAGGCTGAACGGCACGGTCGTGACGAGCTCCCCAGCGGTTGCTGGAGCCTCGACGTACCCCTCACCCGGTGCACCGAGGTGGAATACCGTGATCGAGGGGGCAGGCGGGTCGAGGTCGACGATCCAGTAATGCGGGATTCCCGCGTCGGCGTACTCAAACGGTTTGAGGTGGAGGTCGACGTTGCATGAACCCGGAGAGATGATCTCGACCGCGAGCAGAACATCCGATGCCGCTAGCCTCTCCTCTGGTCCACCGACCCGGGTTACCACCACATCCGGCACCCGCACGATCGGCGGATGCTCGGCCCGTACCACAACCTCGACATCGAGAAGGACATCCCACCCAGCGGGTAGTTGCTCGTCAAGCTGTCGAGCGAGCCGATAGGCGGCAAGTTGATGACGGCGAGCGGGCCGGGGGGCCACCAGCAGAATGCCTTCCTGCAGCTCGTATCGGTACGTGTTGTCCTCCGGCAGCGCGATCCACTCATCGAGGGTCATCAATGATCTCGGGTCGTGGCGCAGCGGCATGGCCATAACACGTCCTCGGCAATGTCGGCGGGCAACGGCGGTCGAGAGCCCAGTATGCCAAGCCGGACTGACACCTACGGCAGACCGCCGACCGCTTGGGCGTGTCACTGTCGCGCCCGCGCCCGTGCGGCGGGACTCGGCCGGCCCAAGTGCCGAGACAGGATGAGCGCCGCCGCTGACTCCAGCCCGAGGAAACCCGTGAACTCGCAGGGATGGCTCATTCGAGCCACTCCCCGAGAGCGTCGAACAACTGGGTGGCGGCAGCCTCGTCCAGTATGAGTTTGCATGATCCGTCAGCGTGCGGATCAAGCACAATCTGCCCGTCCTGCTTGGTCACCACCAGGTTGGTGTAGCCCGCCGGACCCCGGTGCAGCGCGCAGGTGGTGGGGATCACCACCTGCGGCGATTAGTGGTCGCGTCGATGGCGTGCCGGAGGCTGTGGGTCGGTGTTCACCTGATCACCGTTGCGCATAGACATCCCACGGGTGTAAGTTGTCAAGAAACTTCTTGTTGATCTTGTTCTAGTGTGGGCCAGGCGGTGGCTTCGTCGTAGGTGGTGCGGGTGCGCAGACAGCCATGGAG
>JALZHU010000513.1 GCA_030860695.1 Actinomycetota bacterium | reverse complement strand
GAAGGCGGATGGGCGGCTGCGGCCGTTGGGGATCGCGTCGTTGGAAGACAAGATCGCTCAGCGAGCGGTGGTCGAGGTGCTCAACGCGGTCTACGAGGTGGACTTGGAAGGGCTTCTCGTACGGGTTCCGGCCCAGGCGTGGTCCGCATGATGCGTGGGACGCGCTTGCGGTCGGGCTTGAACGCAAGCGGGTGAACTGGGTGCTTGACGCGGACATCCGCGACTTCTTGGATCCATGGTCACACTGCTCCTTTGCTGATTGTTGGGGTTTCGAACAGGGGGTCTTGTGGGGTGGGGATCTCGATACGCAGGCCTTTTCGGCGTCTGGTGCGGGTTAGGACGGCGCGGAGTTCGCCGCGTTTGACTTTGTGCAAAATGGTCTGGCGGGAGACGCCGAGGGCTCGGCTGGCGTGGTGGAGGGCGAGCCAGCCATTGGGGGCATTGTTGATGACCATGCTGCGTAGTTCGTCGGTGAGCCGGATCCGCCAGGGTGCGCCGGGAGTGACCTGCTCGCCGGCGACGAAGCCGTCGTTGAGCCAGCGCAGCAGGGTGGAAGGCGCGATGCCGAGCACCTTGGCGGCGGTGGAGACGTTGAGCAACTCTCCTTTCTGCTCGTGCGGCTTGTCGCTGGGCTGGTAGCAGGGGATGTGCCAGTGGTGGCGCAGTGATTGCACCCTACTGGCGGTGAACGACAATCCCCGGGCGGTGCGGCGGCCTTGCCGGTTGAGGATCCCAGCGATTTTGGTGTCGGGATAGTGCACGGCCAGGCGACGGAGCAGGTTGATGGTGTCCTCGTCGGTGCGGATGCTTGGCTGCGGAGGCCGCAGCGGCACGGTGAGTTCACTGAGCGTGCCGCCTTTGAACCGCAGCAGCAGCTCAGCGTGGGGATCGGTGTCGTTGCGGCGCACGGTGATGTGAACTTCCTCGAGCAGGGTGCCCAGCAGCTGTTTGCGGTCCTTATCGGTGGTGGTAGCCGCGTGCCAGACCCGCTCGAGGTCCTTGCCCAGGGCGAGGATGGTGGCGCGTTGGGCGTTGGTGAGTAGGGTGGGGCGGCGTTGTTCGCGGCGGGCCAGTTCGGCTTCAGCGTCGGCGAGGGCCTGCAGCGCGGTGTTCCACTCGGTCTGCAGGCCACGGGCGACCAGTCGGTTTTCCGGGTCGACCGCGTGGTAGCGGCGCTGGGCTTTGAGTGCGGTGTAGCGGGCTTGTTCGACCTGGCGGCGGTGCTGGTCCAGCGCGGCGTCGTGGCCGGCTTCGAGCTGCTGGGCGGCGGCTAGACAGGCCTGCATCGCCGCCGGGGACAGCGCGGCGAGGAACGCTTGGGCGACGGCGGCGTCGATGGCTTGTCCACCGACATTCATGTGCCGAGATCCCTTGCCGTCGACCAGTTCGGCCGAGCCGTGGCAGTAGTAGTTCGGCACGGACTTAGCGGGACCTCGGTAGAACACCGCGAGTTTGCGGCCACAGTCCCCACAGGTAGCCAGGCCCTGCAACAGTGCGGCACCTTCCCGGACGGCACCGGTCCCGGGCTGGTTGGGCTCGGGTCGGATGTTCTGGTCGATGCGTGCCTGGTTGGCTTGGTAGGTGTCCCAATCGATGAACCCGCGATGATGCTCGATGATGAGGACCTCCCACTGGTGTTGCGGCAGCTTACGTCGCCGCGCTCGCAGCCGGCCGTCATCGCTGAGGTAGTGGTCCTGGCGTGTCCGGCCATAGACGTAGGCCCCGGCATAGGCGGGGTGGGTGAGCGTGGTGTGCACTGCGTGGTAGGTCGGCTCCACCCAGGTGATCTCTGGGAGTCGGTCCCGCCGGTATCCGATGGGCGGCAACGGCCAGCGCAAGTTGTTGTCCTGAGACGAAACTGCGGTGACCGGGCACGTTCTGAGACGAAACTGCGGTGACCGGGCACGTTCTGGACGCTGGGGTTGGTGACCCGGCTGGGTGTCGGGTTGGTCGGTGATTGATGCTGGTGACCGGTTACGCGGCGTTGGGTTCGATGCTGA
>JALZHU010000069.1 GCA_030860695.1 Actinomycetota bacterium | reverse complement strand
CCGGCTCGGCCGCGACGTCGCGGTGAAGGTGCTGCGCGCCGACCTGGCCCGGGATCCCCAGTTTCAGCACCGCTTCCGCCGGGAGGCACAGAACGCCGCCGCGCTGAACCATCCAGCGATCGTCGCGGTGTACGACACCGGCGAGACGGTCTCTGAGTACGGACCGCTGCCCTACATCGTGATGGAGTACGTCGACGGCCGGACGCTGCGTGACATCATCAAGACCGAAGGCCCGATGGACGAGCAGCGCGCGATGGAGACGATGGCGGACGTCTGCGCCGCCCTGGACTTCAGCCACCGCAACGGCATCATCCACCGAGACGTCAAACCGGCCAACATAATGATCACCAGCGCCGGTGCGGTCAAGGTGATGGACTTCGGCATCGCTCGGGCGCTGGCTGACGGGCAGGGCGTGACCCAGACCGCCGCGGTGGTTGGCACCGCCCAATATCTGTCCCCGGAGCAGGCCCGCGGGGAACTGGTGGACGCCCGGTCGGACGTCTATGCCGCCGGTTGCGTCCTCTACGAGTTGGTCACCGGAGATCCCCCGTTTACCGGCGACTCCCCGGTCGCGGTGGCCTACCAGCACGTCCGGGAAGACCCCACGCCGCCGTCGCACCAGAACCCTGAGGTGTCAGCGGCACTGGACGCGGTGGTGCTCAAGGCGATGAGCAAGAACCCGGCCAACCGCTATCAGTCTGCTGCCGAGATGCGCTCGGATCTGGTCCGGGTGCTGTCCGGGCAACGGCAACTGGCACCGGTGGTCATGACCGAAGCTGACCGCAACTCCATGCTCGACTCGGCCCCCACCGTGGCTCTACGCCCCATCCGACCCAGTCGGTCCAGCCGGCGGCGCCTGGAACCCGATGATGGGCAGGTCGACGAGCGGCGGTCCGGACGGGGCATCGGGATTCTCACCACGGTGGTGGTCGCCGCCGTCATCGGGCTACTGCTGCTGCTGTTCACCGATCTGTTCGTGGGCGGGCCCAAGCCCGTGGTGATTCCCAACGTGGTCGGCCAGCCAGTCGTGCCTGCCGAGCAGACGCTCAACGCCGCGGGCTTCCAAACCGAGCGCCGTCCGGTGGAGTCAACCCCGCAGGACCTCGACCGCGTGGTGGCCATGAACCCGGCCGGCGAGGCGGTGCCCGGGACGACAATCCGGCTGGACATCGGCGCCGGGCCGGCCGAGGTGGAGGTGCCCAACCTGCTCGGGCTGGACCGGGTACAGGCTCAAGCCTCGCTGCAGCAGGTGGGTCTGGTGCTCTCGCCCGACCAGCGTCAGGAGGTGGTCCAGGACGACAACGATGTCGGGCGGGTGATCGTCCAGGATCCGCCGGCCGGGCGGCGGCTGGCCAAGGGCAAGTCGGTGATCATTACTGTCGGGGTGCCGCCGGAAGTCGTGGGTGTGCCCGACGTCGTCGGCACCAACATCGAGCAGGCCCAGCGCAACATCGCCGTAGCCCGCCTCGTCGCACAGGTCCAGGAGGTCGACTCCGCGGCGCCGAAGGGCCAGGTTCTGAAGCAGAACCCAGCCGGGGGCGCCGAAGTCAAGGCAGGCAGCACGGTGACTCTCACGGTGTCCCGAGGCAACCAGCTTCAGATGCCCGAGTTGAGCGGTCAGACCCCGAACCAGGCGCTGAACACCCTGCGCAGGCTAGGTTGGGCTGGCACCCTCAGGCAGGTCTTCACCCCGGTGAACGATGCCAACCAGGTCGGCGTCATCCTCAGTCAGGACGTACCGCCGGGCACCGGGTTCGCCCGTGACCAGACCATCACGGTCACCGTCGGGCAGAGCACCCAGCCCACTAGCACGACTACCACCGAAGGCGGCGACATCTTCGGCCCCGGCTGACCGGGTCGCGCTCTGGTGCTCGGTGACGGCTTCAGCTCACCACTGCGGCGGAGGCAAGCTTGCGCATGCCGGTCTCGAGCTCGACCACCCGCGACTCGTCCACTTCAGCACCCGCAATACGCAGCCAGTTCGCCAGCAGCCGGTGCCCGCCGTCGGTGAGCACCGACTCGGGGTGGAACTGCACCCCATACACCGGGAGCTCCCGGTGCCGCAGCGCCATCACGATTCCCGACTCGGTGCGGCCGGTGACTTCAAGCTCGTCCGGGATGGTCTCGGGCAGCACGGTCAGCGAGTGATAGCGGGTGGCGATGAACGGTTGCGGCAACCCTGCAAGCACGGCGACGCCGTCGTGGTGCACCACAGATGTCTTGCCATGCAGCAGCTCCGGAGCCCGCGCCACCGTGGCTCCCCACACTGCGCCAATCGCCTGGTGCCCGAGGCAGACGCCGAGTACCGGACGGCCCTGCTCGGCACACTCCCGGACGATGGCCATGCTCGCTCCAGCGCGCTCCGGGGTGCCCGGACCAGGGCTGATCAGAACCCCGTCCGCGGAAGCGACGTCCCCGGGCTCGACTGCGTCGTTGCGCCGCACCACGCACTGGGCTCCCAGCTGCGCCAGGTACTGCACAAGGTTGTAGACGAAGCTGTCATAGTTGTCGATCACGAGGACGCGCACGTCGGCCAGCCTAGTGTTGGGCCGCGCTGGAGTCCGTCGTCCCTGGTATTGGCGCCGCGCTGGAGTCCGTCGTCACCGCGTTGAACGGCAGCCTGGGCTCCAGCCACGGGAATACCACCAGCAGCAGCAGGGCCAGCACCGCGGTCACCAGCACCAGCGCTTGCAGCAGCTTCACCGCGTGCGACCCGGGCAGGTGCCGCCAAATCCAGCTGTACATGAGCCTCCTCAGGCGCCGGCGGTCAGCTCGACGGGCCGTTCACCCGCCACCTTCCGGTATGAAGCGACCAAGACGCCGTGCACGATAAGCCGCTGCTGGGCGGAGAACGGTGGGTGACAGGTGGTCAGCGTGATCAACCGGCTGGCGGGCCGGACCCGGTCCGGGTGACCAGGCACCGGAGCGATCACTTCGAGCTGTGCGGGCAGCACGATCGCCTTGCCCACTACGTTCGCGTAGCGACCGGGTAGCGGTTCGACGCCTCGGCACTGCGACTGCGTCCCCTTTCCGGCGGCCCAGCCGCTGGACTCACCCTGCAGTGGCAGGACCCGGTAGACGTACCAACGGTCCGCCGTCTCCACCACAATGGCGTCACAGGAGGACAGCACGTCCAGAGAGTTGAACGGGGAGCCCTTGCCCACCCGGTGGCCGGCCACCGCGAAATTGCCCAGCTGGCCAGGCAGCGCGGTGCCCTGGTAATGGCCCGGTCCGGCGGCCAGGGTGTCCTGCCCGGTGCCCTCCAGCACGGTGAACACGTAATCAGGTCCCAATGCAGGGATGTACATCTTGGCGATACCCGCACCCTCGATCGGCCGGTCCACCAACCCTCGCGGGTTGCGCCAGGCGTCATCCAGCTTGGCGGTGGCCTCGCGCTGTTTCTGAGCCGAAAACCAGTCGGTGACGTAAGCCTCGTAGAACACGAACAGCAACACCACCAGACCTGCTGTCAAGAGCAGCTCGCCCACCCCACGGATCGCTGTCCGCATCCTGATTCCGCGCCTGTGTCGTGGTCGCGAACCCGGTACTGGGGTCAGCACATGGCTCACAAGACCTCCTCACTCCACCAGCGCGCCGACTTACTGCCCTGTGTGCTTAGAGTTCGGCACCCCCGCCCGACCCCATGGCGCAGCGGTGGTGTCGAGTTCGGCAACAGCAGAGCACCGAGACGGTAGTACCTTGCGTTAACGTGTCCACAGCGCCCCCTTCCGGTGGTCGCGCAGCTCGGCCGTCGAACAAACCCCGCACGTCCGAACACCGCACGTCGAACGAGGAATGACCATGCCGAAGTCGAAGGTCCGGAAGAAGTCGGTCTACACCCCGCCGGCCGGCCAGCTCGGCCCGGCGAAGGTCCGCGTCGCGGGCCCCTCGCACCCGTTCTACGTCGCCATCATGCTGGGAGTGATGCTGCTGGGCTTGCTGTGGCTGGTGGTCAACTACCTGGCCGTCGACAAGATCCCGCTGCTGAGCGCGCTCGGCAACTGGAATTTTCTGATCGGCTTTGCCCTGATGATCATCGGGTTACTGATGACCATGCGCTGGCGCTGACCGCCTCACTATGTTTGAACAACACGACTGCCATTCATCCCCACTGTGGACAACCCCTGTGGAGAAGTGGTCCAGGGAAGGACGTGCATAGCAGTCGACACTCTGTGCATGGGTTCGACACGCGGGGGTTAGCGTCTTTTTGGGGCGTAAACCATCCCGGCCGTGATCGCCGCTCCGAACGCCAGCCCGCCGAGGTGGCCGAGAATAGAGATGTTTGGCACGACAAAGCTGATTACCACATTCAGCAGGATGATGGTGAGCGCGGGGCGCGGGCTGCGGCGCATCCGCACCAAGACCACGGCCAGCCCGCCCATCACTCCAAACACGGCGCCGGAGGCACCCGCGGTCAGCGAATTCTCGGCGGCGAACAAGAACACCGCCACGCTCCCGCCTAACAGCGAGACCAGGTACACCACCAGGAAGCGAGTTCGACCTAGCACCTGTTCGAGGTCCCGGCCGATCACCCACAGAGCGATCATGTTGAAAGCCAGGTGGATCGGCCCGAAGTGCAGGAATCCAGAAGTCAACAGCCGCCACCACGCACCACTGGCTACCGCGGTCGGCCACAGCGCCCACTGCTGGAAAAGTGACGCGTCAGCGTTGTAGGACAGACTGCCGGCTTGCATCGCGGTGACCACGAAGACCGCGACGTTGATCGCGATTAGGGTCGGAATCACCATCGAACGGCCAGTCGGTTCTGCCCACGGGGCGGTGATGGTGCGCGGTTGCGAGCGAGCGTCCTGAGCAATGCAGTCCACGCACTGGTGGCCAACCGGCGCCTCTCGTAGGCAGTCAGCGCAGGCGGGACGGTCGCAGCGGGTGCAGCGCACCCCTGTCTCGCGGCCCGGGTGCCGGACACACACGGGACCGGCCATCGCTGTCACACCCCAGCCGGCTCGACTGTCACCTGTTGGATCACGATGTTGTCCACTGGACGGTCACCACGGGTCGGGGTGCGCGAAATCGCGTCCACCACGGTCCGGGACTCCTGATCGGCCACCTCGCCGAAGATGGTGTGCTTGCGGTTCAGATGCGTCGCGGGGCGGACAGTGATGAAGAACTGCGAGCCGTTGGTGTTCGGGCCCGCATTGGCCATCGCCAGCAGGTACGGCCGGTCAAACCGCAAATCGGGGTGGGTCTCGTCGGCGAAGCGATAGCCGGGGCCACCCCGGCCGGTACCGGTGGGGTCACCACCTTGGATCATGAAGCCGGCGATCACGCGATGGAAAAGCGAGCCATCGTAGAACGGCCCGGACAGCTCTCCCTTGGCGTTACGCTGGGAATAGTCCTTGCTGCCCTCGACGAGGCCCACGAAGTTCGCCACAGTTTTCGGGGCGTGGGTCGGGAAGAGGGTGAGGCGGATGTCACCCTCACTGGTGTGCAAGACGACCTGTGTCTCGTTTGTTGTGCGCTCAGTCACCAGGCTCATCCTGCCACCACGTAGGTTCGGGTGTGGACGGGGCAGGATAGGCATGCCAGTAGGGCAGGCAGCGACCACAAGATCATGAAAATCATGGAGATGAGGACGTGAACGAGGTGAAGACCAAGCGTGGCCGCAGGCGCTGGCCGTGGTTGGTCCCGCTGTTGCTCGGGCTCGCGGGAGTCGCTGGCGCGGTGGTACGAAACCGCATGACCCATCAGGCCGAGCCCGGGCGGCTGCCTAGCCGGCCGGCCGCGCAACCGAACTCCCAGTACCGCGACCAGGTGGCCACCGGACGCTCTCCGACCGGCAACGGCGTCGTCCGCGCGGAACGTCCTTCGGCCGGCACCGACTGACCGCGACCGCTGGGACTGACCGCGACCGCTGGGGTGGCTGGACAACCAGCGGCTTACCGACCCAATGCGGCGATCACCTGCTCAGCGACCAAGCGGGCGCTGATCGTCCGTTGCTGGTTGGTTGTGACCACGACTGCGGTGCCCTGCCGGGCTACCGCGAACACCGCTCCGTCGGCGGTAGGCTGCGAACCGCCCGACCACCCGTCGGGAAGCTCGGCCAGATCGGACGTGGCCACCGGAGCGGCGGCGTCGACCGTCGCTCGCGCCACCTCCGGCGTGGCCACCACAATCCAGGTGCGCAGCTGCACGGTGCCGTTGTCAGCGAGGAAGAAACAGGCTGGGTAGGGCCGGTCTGCGCTTGTCTCGGAGACCCGCACCGCGGAGACCCGCTGCCCGTTGGCGGCCTGTACTGCCGCTGCCGGTAGGTAGCGGCACGGTCCCTCGGCAACGGGCTGCGGTACCGGCGCGGGCACCGCCGGGGCCGCCACGGCTGGCGGGCCGGCAGACGATGACTCAACGGGGATCGGGCTGGCGCGTAGATCGCCACAGGCCACGGCCACGGCAGCGAGCAGCCCGCCCGCGACAGTAGCGATGACCGGCCTGCGGCCGACGGTGGCGATGACCGGCCTGCGGCGGCGCACGGATGACATGTCGTCGCGCAGTCAACCACGACCGTGACGGCGCCCTCGGTGGGGGCGCGAGGTGTGGAGCTCAGTGGGGACAACCCTTCTGCAGGGAGTCGCCGATCTGCTCGATACGCCGCATTACCACTCAATGCAACAGTGATCCATATCTGCTTACCCTATTTGGGGATTAGCACCCGCTCGAACGGCGCGTCGATCGACGATCAGTGCGTCTGACAGCAACACCGGTCGAGGGAAGGACCACCGTTCGGGGAGTAGTCAGGGTACCGGTCGTATCTGCGCCGAGTCCCACCTCGTTGAGCCGGTACCTGGATGCCCGGAGATCGACCATCGCTGATGGAGTCGGAGCGTCGAACGCCAGGTACGAGGGATCCACGGCCCCTAAGGGGGGAAGGCCGTACCGCCCTCTCGCGGAGAGATCTCGGACGAGGAGGAACACCGGAACATGACGTCACGCACGCCCAGGAGGCATCGCCGCCTGGCTCTCATGGCCGCCGGGACGGCAGCCGCGATGGTTTTGCTGCCGGGTGCTGCCTCGGCGCAGGTGATCCACTCCGTGCAGCAGGTCGCGGGAATGGCCGCTGACCCGGCGGTGCCCCCGGGCGATCCGGTGCCCCCGGGCGATCCGGTGGCGCCCCCCAACCCCAACGCCCCCACGGTGCCCGACGCACCACCACTCCCTGTTCCTGGCGGGATCACCTTACCCGTTGATCCCGGCAATCTCGGTACGCCCAGTCCGAGCGGATCTCACGACGGTCGCGGGCACCACGGCCACGAGCACCACGGTGACGCGCGGCACGACGACACACCGGACAGCGACCACCTTGATGACCCCAGGCCGCCCGATCACGCGTCCGGTGCCGTTGCCGATATCGATCTGCTCAAGTCGCATCTGCTCGAAATCACCAAGTACGACGCCACCATCGAGGACAACGGGGAGGCACACGCCGACTCGACGGTGCTCGGCCTGGGCGGCAGCCGGATCGTCGGCTCCAGCGCATCCTCGCGGGACGGGGACAAGAAAGGCGACAACGGCGATGCTCTTGATCTCTGCGACGCCACCGGTGGCGGGCTCTGCCTGAGCCTGCTCTACCACAACACTGTCGCCACCGAGGATGGCGAATCGTCACTCGCCGCTGCCCGTGGTGGTGTCCTGGCTCTGTGCCTCGGTGGTGACGACAAGGACGTGACCACTTCCTACGAGTGTGACGGCGTGCTGTCCTTGGGTGTCGCTGAGGGCCTGGGCATTGCCGAACGGGACAAGAAGCACAACCACACCAAAGCCGAATCCGCCAACGAGTTGCTGAACCTCTGCCTCGGCAAGCGCGAGAAGCTGACCACGCCTTGTGAGGGTCTTGGTCTCCAGGTACTGCACGCCGACTCTAAGTCGATCTCGGACAAGCCGGATACCGAGCGCCACTCGTTCCTGATCGGGATCGACAGCGACGGCAAGTCCAGCTACCTGCTCGACGAGCCCTTCGCTTTGACTCTTCCGGACGATTGCGGTGACTCGGCTCTGCTCTGCCTGTTCCTCAACCAGGGCAAGTCGGTCATCTTCCACAACCCCAAGGACAAGGGTGCTGGCAGCGTCCAGGAGGCACTGCGACTCGACGTTCTGAACCGCACCCTGCTGGTGGTGCTCGGTCAGGCCGAGACCTTCGCGCACGAGACCCGCAAGCATGACCGTGACAAGGGCAAGGACGGCGAGGATCACGGTGACAAGGGCGACAAGGGCGGCAAAGATGAGGACTACGGCAAGGGTCCTGAGCTAGCCGTAACCGGTGCCGATGTGGCCCCGTTGCTGGCCGGTGGATTCCTGCTCACCGGGTTGGGTGCCCTGACCGTGGCGGCTACCCGCCGCCGGGCCGGCAAGCACACCCTGTAAGTAAGTACAGCCCTCTCAGTACACCTTCAGCGGGGGTCGGCGATCAATTCGTCGGCCCCCGCTGGCATGTTCGCCATATCAATGGCTCGACCCTGGCGAGCAGGTCTCGCGAAACCCCCGCTACGATCGGCGCCCTCATGAATACCTTGATGTCTAAGCTGCCCTGGGTCTCCCGGATGCGCAGTCGACCGATCATCTCCCTCATCGGTGTCGTGGCGCTACTGGCGGCCGGCGTGTTCGGTGTAATCGCCTTGGTGGGCGACGGCAGCGACACGGTCGAAACCCTCGAGGTGGTCAACACCGCCGGTCAGTACCGCTTCGAGGCGCCCAATGGCTGGTCGACCACCCAGCAGGGCCGTACCACCACGGTGATCAGTCCCGATCAGGCCACCGTGATTACCCTCGGCGTCGGCCGCACCGGACCCCTGCCAATTGCCGGCACCCTGTTCTTCCAGCAGGTCGCCGGCAACTACCGCGACGTCCAGGTTATCCCGCCCGAAGCCAAGCAGGTGGGTCCCCGGTCTGCCCTGGTCTACGGCGGGGTCGGAAGCAACGCTCAGAACGTGCGCATCCGCTTTCTGGCGATCACTGTCGAGAACGATCCCACCAACTATGGAATCACGGTGTTCACTGCAGACGGCTCAGACCCGAAGACCGTGCTTCCCTCGGTCAACCGGGTGGTAGATACCTTCCGGGCGCTGCCCCGGAGCTAGACCAAGCGCGAGGAATCAGCGGTCGTCGTCGGCGAGAGGAACGGGACGGTCCTGGTCGGCGACGTCGGCGGGGTCGGCCTCGAAGGGCGGCTGCGGGCGGTGCGCCAACTCCTCGACGTCCTCGTCGAGATCGATCGAAAACTGCTGCTCGGCCACGTCCGAGTCGGGATCCTCGATGCCCATCCGGTGCTCCCTGTCAATAATGCCGGTTTCCTGGTCGACTGCCGGCCTGATCCAAGCACCGCCGCCCTCAGCGGGGTGCGGCAGGGTCGTGTCACCTCGATCATGCTACTCAGGGCGCTGGGCGCCCCAGGAGCGCTCATGCCACCTGGCTCAAGT
Organism: Actinomycetota bacterium; assembly: GCA_030860695.1. Classification (GTDB taxonomy): domain Bacteria; phylum Actinomycetota; class Actinomycetes; order Mycobacteriales; family Pseudonocardiaceae. The sequence continues at coordinate 11,478 of JALZHU010000069.1, read as the reverse complement.
CCGCAAAGGTTAGTGGCTCCGGGAAGGGCGGGCTACCAGGTAACGGGGAGGCGACTGACGGCGCCAGCTACAGCTTCCCGAACGGGTTGGATCTCGTCGAGAGGGACAGCGAGGCGGAGGGTGGGGAATCGATCAAACAGACGGATGAACAGGTACTGAAGCTCCGCCCGGGCCACGTGGGCTCCGAGGCAGAAGTGTGCGCCGTGGCTCAGCGACAGGTGCGGGATGCGCTCGCGGGTGATATCGAAGCGCTTTGGGTCGGGAAAGACGCTCCCGTCCTCATTGGCCTCCTGCACGGCGAACATCACCGTGTCCCCCGCACGGATCGTGACACCGTCGACCTCGATGTCGACGGAGGCGTACCGGGTTAGGCCGCCGCGTCGAGCGGCTCGCAGCCGCTCGATCGGGCTGGCAAAGCGGAAGATCTCCTCCACTGCTGGGGCCGCGAGGGCTGGGTCACGCTGCAGCGCCTTGCGCTGCTCGGGGTGGGTCAGCAGCAGCAACATGCCCCGGTCGATGATGGCGACGACGGGAGCGTGCCCGGCGAACAGGAGTCCGGCGGCAAGATGGGCGATCCCGTCGTCGGTCAGCTTCGGGTCGAACTTGGCGGCATCGAGCAGATCAGAGATGACGTCGTCGCTTGGCACCGAGCGCTTGCGCTCGATCAGGGTGCCCAGGTACCGCCACAGCGATTGCAGGCCTCCTCGGGCGACGGCGGGCTTGCTTACCTGCTTTGCTTCGACCTGCCACCGGCAGAAATCCTCGCGGTCCTCACCGGGCACTCCGAGCAGCTCGCAGACCACGAGTGCCGGCAGGGGGAAGGAGACAGCGGTATGGAAGTCGGCCGGGGGTCCGCTGCAGCCAAGCTCGTCGAGCAACTCGTCGACGATCGTTTCGACGCGGGGTCGGAGTTTCTCCACACGACGGGCCGACAACGACGGCGTCAGTAGCTTGCGCATCCGGTGAAGGTCAGCCAGTTCCCCTTCCGGATCGGGGATCGGCCCCCCAAACCAGCCAGGCTGGGTGAGGCGAACCGGGTGCCCCGGGTTAGGGTGCGAGCGGGACAGCCGTGGATCGGCTAGGAGTTCCCGCACCCCCTCATGCCCTGACACCAGCCAGGCGGGCCGGCCCTGGGTATCGCTCACCTGCTGGATCCAGTCGGTGGAGGTCATCATCACCCTTCGGGGGTCGACCGCTTAAGTATCTCTTTACTCGCTGCAACTCCCCCACCGGGGGATTTCACCGGACCAAGACCACCCATCGATGGTTGTGCCCGTATGTTTGGTAGCACGCACCTGAGGAATCGCGGACCGTGGTCCGCTGCGAGGAGGAGATGCCGTGAACACCGAAACTGCTCAGACCGCCCTCCGCAGCTGCACTCAGTGGCGGAAGTCGAGCTACTCGTTTCCGGACGGTCAAGAATGTGTGGAGGTTACCACCGAGCTGACCGGGTGGGTGGGTGTCCGAGACAGCAAGCTCGGTACTGACAGCCCGGTGCTGGCCTTTACCACCGCAGAGTGGCAGGCCATGCTGGCCGGTGTCCGCGCTGGCTAGCTGGAGTCGCTGAGTACGGCGCGCAGCGCACCAAACACATCGATTTCCCGGGACAACCGCACTGAGTCCCTGCATGGAGGTTGTACCCAGGTGACCGGTCCGCGAGGGGTCATGGTCGGTGGCAGCATCAGTGCGTCGGTGACCTGGTACACGTTGGGGGGCCAGGGCAACGTGACCCCATATCTCTCCCCCGTGAGCACGATGTGGTGTTCGGGGGCGTAAGGGTGGGCCAGCACCGCCGGGGCACATTGTCGGGCGATGAGAAGCCGTGTTACCTCGGCACTGACCAAGATCGGGATTGCTATGGCCGACGCGTCGCGGTGCAGGTTCAGGATTACCTGATCACGGTGCTGGGCCACCGGCCAACCCCACGTTTGGTAATCGACCCCGCCCACTAGCCAACGCCTCCGCTTTTGAGGCTATCCACGGGTGGCTCCACAGCCGGAGTAATGGCGACTATCCGCTTGACGACGCACGTCGCGCAAGGCATGCCGGTGACGCCGGCTCGGTAGCGAACCAGCATCACCGGCTGGCCAGTCGCGACCGCCGCGCTGAAGTTCGAGTCAGCTGGCGAGGTCGTCGAACTCGCCGTCCTTGGCTCCGGACAAGAAGGCAGCCATCTCATCGTGGCTGAATATCAACGCCGGGCCATCGGGATAACGTGAATTGCGCACCGCCACTGCGCCGCTATCTAGTGCTGCGGCCTCCACACAGTTGCCGAGTTGACCGCTGTACCTGCTCTTGCGCCACGTGACGCCGGCAAGGCCAGCGGCCGACATACCGTTGCGAACCGGATGTGACATAGTCAGCCTTCCTCCTTCGACGGTGCACCTGCATGTGCATTGGCAATAACATACCGGTCGTCCTGTAGGCCGTCAAATGCACGTGCGCTGTGGTCGAAGGACGCCGAACAGGACAGGCCGTGGCCTGGCGAAGTCGCGCTGCAGCGGGGCAGACCCACAGCGCTCAGATCTCGGCGCGTACCTTCGCGAGCAATTGCCGGGTGTGGTCGGGAGTATGGGCGTCCACGGTCAGCCGGTCGAAGACCCTGCCGTACAGCTCGGCATCGGATCGCTTGTCCAGGTAGAGCGCGCCGCTGAGATGCTCGAGGTAGACCACATCCGGCAGCTCTGGCTCAGCGAAGCGCAGTATGGTGAACGAGCCTTCGGCGGCGTATCCACTGAACTGGTACGGCACCACCTGCAGGGTGATGTTGGGCCGTTTGGTGAGCTCGAGGAGATGTTCGATCTGGGCCAGCATCACAGGCCTGCCGCCGATCGGCCGGCGCAGGACAGATTCGTCGATGACTGCCCACAGCTTGGGTGGATTCGGCCGAACGATCAGCGCCTGTCTCCGCATCCGTACCGCGACCTGACGTTGCACGCTCTGGCTTGCCATCGGAGCCCAACCGTGAGCCGCGATCGCCCTCGCGTAGTCCTCGGTCTGCATGAGGCCGGGGACGTACTGCTGCTCCCAGATCTGGATCCGGGAGGCTGACTCCTCCAGCCCGAGATAGTCCTGGAACCAGTCGGCCACCAGATCGCTGTAGCGATGCCACCAGCCGCGTTTGTTGGACCGTCGGACCATATCGAGGAACGCCTCGCGCGTCTCAGGGTCGGTCACTCCGTACATCGTGAGCAGGTCAGTCACGTCCCGCTCCTTGAAGCTGACCCTGCCGAGCTCGAGCCGGCTGATCTTCGACTCGGAACCACGGATGGCGTAGCCGGCCTCGGCGCGGGTGATCTCGGCGGCCTCCCGCAACCGGCGCAGCCGGGCGCCCAACACGATGCGGCGAGCAGTCGGGTTATCACTCTGGGCAGTAGGAGCGCCAGATATGTCGGCGGGATCATCCGTGGCCATGGCGCACCTCCGGTGTCTTCAGCCTGATCACTCAACGTACCGCACGATGGCGCACGGTCGATCCTGCACCCATGGTTTACCGCGCAAGTCCGCACTCGTACGCTCGGCTGCGTCCAGATCTGTACTGCAACGCTTGTGAGGCTCTCGATGCCCGATACCGATGCCCCGCTGTCGGACGATGCTGTACCGCCTTACATCGACACAACCAAGCCGAGTATCGCCCGGGTTTACGACGCTTTTCTGAATGGTAAAGACAACTACGAGGTCGACCGCGAGGTTTTTCATCAAGTCCAACAGGTCGCACCGGAGTGCGCCCTACTTGCGCGGGATAATCGGGAATTCTTGATCCGGGTGACCCGCTTTATCGCCGGTCAGACCGGCGTTACCCAGTTCCTCGACTGCGGATCGGGGCTGCCCACGGCCGAGAACACTCACCAGGTCGCCCAGCGAATTCAGCCGGACGCCCGCGTCGTGTATATCGACAACGACCCGACCGTGATCGCGCATGGCCGGGCGCTGCTCGTGGAAAACGACCAGACCTTCTTCAGTGCTGCCGACATCTTCAAGCCAGGCCAGGTCATCAATGACGAGGTCGTCCAAAAGCACCTTGACTTCTCCGAGCCGATCGCGCTGTTCCAATTGGGGACGATGCACCACTACAACGGCGAGCGCACCCCGCAGAGCATCATGTCCGAATACATTGACGCCTTGCCGTCGGGCTCCTACGTGGCGATTAGCCACTTCTTCGATCCCGAGATCACTAGCGAGTTGAGCGAGCTTGCCCGGCGGATGGAACAGGTATTTCTGCACAGCCTCATGGGCAGCGGATGGTTCCGTACCCACGCCGAGATTGAAGGTATGTTGGCGGGCTTGGAACTGGTCGAGCCTGGTCTGGTTCGGTGTGTCGAATGGTGGCCTGACGGCCCGCGGCTCAAGCCGCTTGACCCCGTGCAGTACTGCCTGGTCGGAGCGGTCGGCCGCAAACCCTGAGCGACAGGCTCGGCCGCTGCCGACTACGGCTTGAGCCTCACGCGTCGACGTCGTCGGCCTGCGCGGTGTCCGACTGGTCGGCGAGGGGTGCAGCGCCGGCAATCTTGAGGTATTCGTTGATCTCGTCGTGGGCAGGGTCAATGCCCACTGACTCGGCGTAGGCCTCGGCCGCCTCGGGGTCATGCTCGCTGCCCGGTTCAGCCGTGCCGGTGGCCGGCAGCCGTTCGTCAGGTGTCGTCATGCTCGCCTCGCCGCGTGCCGCTCATCGACCCGTTTCCCGCCGCAGAATGCGCCTTGAGGCTACCCGGTTTCCGGTTGCGTCACTGCGGCACCCCGAGGAACTGCTCCCCACGGCAGCGTCGGCCGCGCGACGGGGACTGCGGGGTCGAGGATGATTCCATGCAGCTATTAGTTGTAGTGGTTGTCTTGCATGTGGGTTGGGTTGGGCAGCTGATGTGCGGTTCAGGCGGCTCGGGTTTCTGACTGATGCCGCTGTTCACGTTGGGCCACGGCACCGCCGACCGCCACCGGCTACTGGAGCTGCTGCGCACGGCCGGGATCCGCGAGCTGGTGGACGTGCGGACCGCTCCGGGCAGCCGACGCAACCCGGATATGGCGCGCGACGAGATGGCCTGCTGGCTACCTGACCACGGCGTTGGGTACCGCTGGGAACGGCGGTTGGGTGGTTGGCGGAAGCTGCCGCCCGACTCACCGGACACCGGGCTGCGCAACCGCTCCTTCGCCGGGTACGCGGCCCACATGCGAACCCCGGACTTCCTCGACGCGGTCCGCAACCTCCTCGACGGGGCAAGTGACCGGGCCACGACGGTGCTTTGCTCCGAGTCGGTGTGGTGGCGCTGTCACCGCCGGATGATCGCGGATTTCGCGGTACTGAGCGCACAGATGCCGGTGCTCCATCTCATGCACGACGGGCGGGTGTACCAACACCGTCCAACGGACGTGGCTCGCGTCCGGGTTGATGGCCTTCTCGTCTACGACGGGGCCGGGCATCGACGGTCTGCGGTATTAGACGGCGAATGACACAGGTCGGAGCTGATGGGCGTTGATCAGTCGTCCGTCGGAGCACGGAACGTCGGCGTCAACGGGTCATCTTCGTCGCCTTGGCTGCCCGCGTCGACCGGCAGGACAGTATCGTCCTCAGCTGCCTTCGCCGCGGCCACCGAGTCCTCCTCAGCAGCCTCGGTCCTGTCCGTTGATCCCACGAGATCCGCCAGGAGCGCCGACTCGTCCGGACGCAACGGGCGCTCGTCGGGCTGCTCGCCCGGCTCACCGTCCTCGCTACCAGTCGCCATCGCGGTGTCCGGCACCGGCGGGCAGTGCGGATCAGAACTGCTGTCGTCGGTCATCATTCGGTGTGCCCTCCGAAGAAGTTGGGTCTGTCACGCCCGTGAGCATGCTGCAGCGTCTGGCCGGCCGGACCCGGAGTGAGCCCCGCGGCACCGTCCGGGTCGTGGATTCGAACCCGCTTAATTGGTTGTACATCACGTACAACACGGTCGAGGAGCCAGTCCGGGTTACCAAGCAGGGCAAGGTCCGGCCGGCTGCGATGCGCCGCTACCGCTGGCGCGACGACCGGACCCTCGAGATCACGGTGCGAGACGGTGAGCGCTTCGCCGACGGCAGCCGGCTCGACGCCGACTCGGTGCGCCGCGCGTTCGATGAGCAGATCCGGTGGGCTGCTCCGCACCCCCCGAGCACGCATTTGAATATTGACCGGCGGACCAGGGCGGAAATCATTGATGACCGCACGGTGCGGCTGCACCTGCCCGAGGTCGACGGGCTCGCGCTGGGCAAGCTGCGCGCGACACACGTGATGAGTGAGCGGTTCTGGCGCGACCTCGGCTTCGGCTACGCCCGCGACCAGACCGGCGAGGGGCATTGGTGAATTATCGACGCACCGGGGCCGTGGGCCTCCGGACCGTTTACCCTCGTCGAGGGCCTCTCGCTGATATACGTGGAGTTCCGCAACGACCTGAGCCGGGAGCAGGGGATCGACCTGGTCTGTGACACCGTCGGCGAGGTCGACATCGTTACCGAGGTGCCACCGTCAGCGGCTGAGCGGGTGCGTAGTTCGCGGCACGCGCGGCTGGTCGCGGTGAACGCGGTGCGCGCGCTGGCCGGTCGGTGTTGCGGGGCGAGCAGCAGCGTGAGGTGCGCCGGCGGCTTGCCGCGAAAGAGCCGCGGGACAGGGACGTGTTGATCATCGAGCAGGGCAGCCAGACCGCAGACGTACCGCCGCTGGAGCTGCACCGGGCATTCGTGGGCCGGTCGGGGGAGTTCCGGGCCGGACCGGTGGACCCGTGGTTTGAGCGGCTGTTCGCCGAACTAATGGGTCAGACCTCGCAGGTGAAGCAGGTGGTCGCCGCCAACTGGATAGACCGCTACGTCACCCGGCAGGGCCAAGGTAGAGCCAAGATCGTCGGGGCAGCTAGCGGCGAGTGTGCGCGGATCTGTCGTGGCTGTAAGGCAGACTGCGCGCGTGACGATCAGTCTCACCTCCGGCTCCACTGACGCGCGGAAGGCGCGGGGCGCCTTCTTTACTCCCGCCGAGCTGTGCCGCTACGTAGCGGACTGGGCCATCCGGGCGCCTTCGGACGACGTGCTTGAGCCTTCTTGTGGCGAGGCTGCGTTCTTGCTGGCGGCCGGTAAGCGGCTCGACGCACTGGCAGAGCTGACAGGCGAGCCGCGAGGTCGGCTTGATGGTGTGGAGCTGCATGTTGACAGCGCCAGGCAGGCCGAAAGGCTCGTCCAAGCCGCCGGCCACAGAGCTCGGATCACGGCGGCTGACTTCTTCCTTGCTTCACCTGTAGGTAATTACGACGCGGTGATAGGGAACCCTCCCTATGTTCGGTACCAGGACTTTGCTGGGGAGGCTCGCGCACGTAGTCGTGAGGCAGCGTCGCGGGCAGGCGTACGGCTTACTTGTTTGGCGTCTTCGTGGGCCAGCGTTCACGGTCCACGCAGCGCTGTTTCTCAAGCGAGGTGGCCGTCTCGGACTTGTGTTGCCGGCAGAGCTGCTCTCGGTCAACTACGCAGGCGAAGTGCGCCGGTTCCTTATGCAGCGGTTCGCGCGAGTCCAACTCGTACTGTTCAATGAACGAGTCTTCCCGGGTGTGCTCGAGGAAATTGTTCTGCTCCTTGCTGACGGCTACGAGGGCGGCCCGGCCGACTATTGCGAACTCCAACAGGTTCGCACCGCCGCCGATCTGGCCGGGACGGCTCCGCTGACTCGGAGGTGGAAGCCGAATCCCATTCAGGGTAAGTGGACATCGTCGCTGTTGTCCGTTTCAGCGGTAGACGCCTACGCGGCTCTTGAATGCGGTGGGCAGTTCACCACGTTGCAGTGTTGGGGCGAAACCACGCTCGGCATGGTGACGGACAACAATAAATTTTTTGCTCTGACGGAGCCGCGTGTGATGGAATTGGGTCTACGTTCAGATGAGCTGCTGCCCTTGTCCCCGCCAGGCTCCCGCCACCTTCGTGGACTAGCCTTTACGGTTGCTTTGTTCCGGGACATGGCCACGGTTGGAGCTGCAACGCGACTGTTCCGGCCAGGGCGGGAACCGTCGCCAGCGGCAAGGCGGTACATAGAAAGTGGCGAGCGACTCGGGGTGAATACTGCTTATAAGTGCCGTGTCCGCTCGCCCTGGTGGCGCGTGCCCCTGGTACCTCCAGCTGACCTGCTGATCACCTACATGAACGCTGACAGTCCACGGCTGTGTGCAAATCATGCACGTGTACATCATGTGAACTCAGTCCATGGCGTTTACCTACGGCCCGAGCTTCGGGAGCTGGGGTTGGACTTGCTGCCATTGGGAGCGCTGACTTCGATGACCCTGCTGGGGGCTGAGACGGTTGGCCGCGCGTATGGCGGCGGCATGCTCAAGCTGGAGCCGAAGGAGGCAGACAGGCTCCCGTCCCGACACCGTCCGTGCTCGAGCAGGCCCGCACTGCCTTGACTGTGTTACGACCCCGGATTGCGGATCTGCTGCCAAAGCCTGGCGGGCTGATGGAGGCAGTGCGGCTCGTCGACGACGTGCTTCTCGTGGGCGAGCTTGGAATAGCTCGATCACAACTTGCATCGTTACGGGACGCCCGCGCGGAGCTCGCCGGCCGGCGAGCAGCACGAGGAGGACCCGGCCGTGGCCTCCTTCACAGCTGAAACCACTTCAAAGCCCACGGGAGTACACTTCTGATGCCGGGACAGGAGGAACGCCCCGACCTATACACACTGCTCGAACCGCTCATCGCTGAGCGACCGGAAGTGAATCCGTGGGTACTGATCTCTCCAGGGCGCATGCAGTATTTTCCGGACTACACGCTGCTTGAAATGATGCTTGGAGTTCCAGCCAGGGAAGGCGCGGGTTCGCAGTCCGGTCGACTCGCTAAGGCAACTGATGCGTGGGTCGCACACGAGCTGCGGCGAGCCGGGTTCGGGGACGACGAAGTCTGGCCGCGCTCGACGGCACCGCGCATCCTGCCGCGCGAAGTGGGTATCTTTGTTAATTCGCTGCCTTCCAGCATCCGGCCCGCCGCAGAAGCTGCCCTGCTCAAGAATCGGACTGTAGCGCCTTCGGATGCTCGGCTTCTTGGCCGGGCATACGTCAAGCAAGTTGATATACTGATAGCACAATGGTCTCGTGGAGCCGAGTTACTTATCTCCACGAAGACGATGGTCTCATCTTTTCGTAAAAATCTCGCCAACCGATTCGAGGAAGCGTATGGCGACGCGAAAATCTCAGAGGGCGATTCGCCCTTGTCGCGATGGGCTTCCTGTTCGTTCTTCGCGCGACCGCACTCGGCGAGCCGGGAACCGTGGAGCGTACGGTGGACATGATGCGGAAGCTCAAAGCTGAATCCGATGTCTATGACACCACGTGCCTCCTGGTGGCCGAGTGGGACGACGCGGACTTGGCTGCGCCACGAGGGACCCGCGGAGGTGGAGGACTTCACGTCCGGCTGGTCGCGGCGAATCGATCAACGCAACTTTCGACTTGTGGTGGCACGCCGGGCCGAGGAACCCATCGGGTTTGCTTTCGGCTTTCAGCTTCCCGCTCAGACAAAGTGGTGGGACGGCGCTCTGACACCGCTGCCCGACGAGATCACCACCGAGTACCCGGGACGCACATTTGTGATCATCGAATTAGCGGTGCGGCGGCCCTACCGGCAACGCGGCGTCGGTCGCCTGCTCCATGCCCACCTCACCGCTGGGCTGTCCGAAGAGCGGATCACGCTGCTGGTGAGCCCCGAAGCTCCAGCACCGCAGCATGCGTACCGTTCGTGGGGGTACCAGCCAGTCGGCCAGATCCAGCCCTTCCCCAACGGCCCGGTATACGACGCGATGATCAAATCCCTCCGTCCCTGTGACACCAGCCCGTAGCGACCGGGCGCCGGATCTCTGACTGCTCTCAGCCCCCCGAGCTCGACAGCAGCGCTGTCGGGGCTTGATCGAACAGCTCTGCTGTCGAGTTCGGGAACAGGAGAGCAGTGGAACCGGCTGGAACGCGGCCTGCTCTTGCACGGGGTCGGCGAGCAAGGTCGGGTGGTCACGATGAAGTGAATCCGTGGCTGGTGCAGGATGCCGACGTGCACTCACCAACGCGCTCGCGCTCGGGCAGCGCCAGAAGTAACGGCCGCTTGGCCATGACCGAAGCGAGTTGATCAGTTAGGCTCACCCTCATCCTCGAAGCTGTTCACGGCATCGATCACAAAGCGGGCACTGTCGGCGTCAAGAAGATTGCTAAGGATTTCCGTGAAGCACTCTTCCCCTACTTCCTGTCGCTGTCTGGCCAGCCAGAATACGTCTTTGGAAACTTCTGGGGACTCGAGCTCAAGCCGTATCGCAAGAGCACTGATGCTGTAGGGAATCCCTTCGGCTGGTCGACCCTGTTCCGTTCGCAATGCATCGAGCTGGCTTGTTGTGGTGGCGATGCCGGCCCGGTTGCCGAGTTCCTCATCAATGGTGAGGGAAGCCCGGTAGCGCTGTTCAGCTTGGGCGTAGTCCCCTCGTTCCAGGGCGATGTTGCCGAGCTGGTGGGTAACGCCGGCGGTAGCGGCGGATCTGGTAGGTAGCCAGGTGAGGGTTTTGGTGTAGAGGTCTTCTTCCCAGGTCCAGGCGCCCCAGGTGTGCAGTTGCTTGCAGATTCGATAGGTGACGTTGACGGCGTTGTCCAGATTGCCGGCTTGGTGGTGGTGATGGCGGGCCTCAACGAGTTGCTGGATGTCGGTGGTGCGGTCTAGGGGCCAGACGTCGACACGCCATTGCCAGAATTGGGCGGCTCGGCGGTGGGCTTCGATCAGCTCGCTGGGATCGGTGTGGTTTGGTCAGGGCGGCGGCGGTCCAGCGGCGCACCAGGTAGTGCGGGGTCTTGTCATCGGTATTGGGGGAGGGCACCGGCGCGATCAACCCCAGGGTGAACAGCGTGGTGAGCGCCTCGTCCAGGTCCGGCGGGATCACCAGCGGGGGCTGCTGCAACTGGTTCCAGTCACGCTGATACTGCTGCAGCATATCCTCGGTCAGGCCGACTTCGGACGCCGGTTTGCCACTGCGGCGCATCTCGGTGATCAGCTCGCCGGTGGCAATCACGCGCTGGTCGCGGTCGGGATCGGCGGGGGGTTGCTGGATTGGGGCGATCTGCCAGGCCAGGCCGACGCGGTCGACGGGCTGGCGGTACACGGCGGCCCCCAGCAGTAAACCCACATCCTTGATCGGCACCCCGCATTCCGACGACTGGCACCAGGACCGGACACACCGGGTTGAGGGCGGACCTGCCGGTGATGACACCTTTAGCCGACCCGCCCCACAACCCGCGCCCTCTCAGTCGAACTCGCCGACTGAGCTGGAGTGCATCCGGCCCAGAAAGCCTTTCCTGGCGTTGCAGGCGCGCTCTCACGAGCCGATCGATTTCCTTGGCGGGCGGTAGGGCACTCAGCCTGGATCCACCGCCCGAATTTGAGTGATCATTCCAAGCTTGTTTAACGATCTTCATTTGGCCGTGCTCGATTGTGGGCGCGTGGTACCTGCCGGCCTGTGGTCCGGCTTGTCCACGTGAT
>JALZHU010000338.1 GCA_030860695.1 Actinomycetota bacterium | reverse complement strand
GGGACCCTCGTGAGGGCTCACATCGAGCTTTGCGGGCAGGCCAGGGGCGTGCCCGATGCGCGGGGCCAGCTTACGAGCCCTCACCCCAGGTCAAGCCGTGTCGCGATGACCGTTTGAGCTCAAGCTGGATACTCTGGCCACCGGAAAGCTGCATTACATTGCCGATACCGCCAGCGAGCAGCGCTGGCCGAGGTTTTGTCCGGCTGCACACGAGCAGGGTGTGCGCTCGTGTCTGGGGCTGCCGCTAAGCGGTCCTACCGGGCTGATGGGTGGCTACAACTTGTACTCGATTTGGCGTGACGCGTTCGCCGAGGACAATCGTGAGCAGTTGGAGATGTTCGCCGCGAATGCGGCCGGGGCGATCGCCGTCGCGGTGAAGCTGGCCGATCAGTTGCAGATGTCAGACGATCTGCACGAAGCGCTGGCGTCGCGCGCGGTCATTGACCAAGCCACCGGGATCATCATGGCCCAGCAGCGCTGCGCCGCCGCAGCCGCCTTCGACATCCTTCGGCGGGCCTCACAGAACCGTAATGTCAAGGTCCGCGATCTGGCGGCTGAGATCGTCAGCAACGTCAGCGGTAAGCCACCAGAGCCGGGCCCTTTCCAACCCCACCGCTCCTGACCCCAGATCCTGCCTCGCCGTCTGCCCGGCGACGTCGGGGTTAGGCCGCGCACTGCGCTACCGAGAACTGCAGTCAGTCGGCTGAAGGAGGGTTCTCACGGAGGATCGCGCTGCGCTGAAGTCAGGCGGCCATGGTGCCAGCAGAACTGGCTTGCCAGCGGTGCGTTCGGCGATGACCAGCGACCATCGATACTGAACCCCCTCCTGCGGCAAGCGTTCTCGCCGCGATTCGGGTTGACGCACGGCGGTCGACCATGACGCTGTTTGAGTCGGCGTGACGGTGGACACCCTGTGTCGAGAGTCGCTCCTCTCCTTGGTCCCGCATCGCGTAACAAGGAGGGGTGACCACTCGACATTCCTGGGACCGCACCGGGGCCGGCGAACCCCTGCTGCTGCACGGCATCGGTACCACCCGCGAGGACTTCTCGGCACTGCGGCCCGCGCTGGAGGCCGAATATGACGTGCTGGCCGTGGACCTGCCGGGGCATGGCGACTCACCGGCGCTGTCGGAGCGGCCGACGATCCGTGCCCTGACCGACGCGATCGAGGCGGACCTGGACGCCCTGGGGATGGGCCGCGTGCACGTCCTGGGCAACTCCCTCGGCGCGCGCATCGCCCTGGAGCTCGCGCGGCGTGACCGGGCGCTCTCGGTTGTGGCGATTGCGCCCTCCGGCCTGAACATGATGCCGGAGCGGATTTACCAGGGCGCCGCGATGAGTACCTTCCGGCTGCTTATGTGCATCCTGCACCCAGCGATCGGACCTCTGGCGCGCTTTCCGGCCGGTCGCGCCGCGTTGCTCACGGGCTTGCGGTCGCAGCCGTGGTTGGCCTCGGAAGTGGAGGCGTGCGCGCTGCGGAAGGGGTTTGGCGAGTGCGAGGACTTCTGGCGCCTGCTGTGGTGGGGGATGCTGGCCGACGTCCCGATCGGACTTGGGGACGTGCGCTGTCCTGTGATCCTCGCCCAGGGCACCGCCGACATTATCGCCACCGGGCAGACCCCCCGATACTTGCTGGCCCTGCCGGGCGCGACCTTTCAGCCTCTACTCGGCGCGGGCCACGCTCCCCAGTCCGACGCCCCCGACAGCATCCTGCGGTTAGTGCGCCAGGCGACCCGGCGCGCCGATGCCCTCCGCACCGGCTGACAGAAGACCTCAGGCCCTGCAAGTGCTGGTGAGCTCAACCTGCTCTGTCTCGTTTCCTCGCATCCGGCCCTTAGCGACGGCGTCTGGTGGCCGGCAGCCTGCATCGGCACGCACGACTCGGCCAGCCCAAAGTGTCTAGTTCCCGTACAGTCCAGATGCACCCAGGTGGGCAACCGGGGTCCTTGAGGGACTGAAGTCCTGTCTGCGGCATCTCGCGCTCGGTGAGGTTGCCACCAGAGATCTCGGTGTCGCCGGGACCCGGGTTGAGGAGGTGAGGATGTTGAGCGTCACCGCCGCATCCCGCAAAGGCCGACGAGTAACCAAGGCGCCCCGAAATACGCAGAAGGCGCCGGTCAAGGATGTGGGATTCGAGCGCAGCGAGCCTCCTCCAGCGTCGCTGGAGCTGCTGAATGACGACGTTCCGTTAGCCCTTGAGGGCACCGGGGATCCTCAGGAGTTATTGGACAACGTCGAGCAGTTCGGGGATTTCGTCTGGGACGAGGAGGAGTCTGAGGCGCTGCACCAGGCCCGCAAGGACGCCGAACTGACCACCTCGGTCGACTCGGTGCGGGCATATCTCAAACAAATCAGCAAGGTGGCGCTGCTTAACGCTGAGGAGGAGGTGAGGCTCGCCACGCAGATCGAGGCCGGGCTCTACGCCGCCGAGCGGGTGCGCCGGGCCGAGGACGTCACCGAAAAGCTCTCCCCGCAGCTGCTCCGGGATCTGCGCTGCATCATGCGCGACGGTGAACGCGCGAAAAAACACCTGTTAGAGGCCAACCTGCGACTGGTCGTGTCGCTGGCCAAGCGTTACACCGGCCGTGGCATGGCGTTCCTGGACCTGATCCAGGAGGGCAACCTGGGCTTGATCCGCGCGGTGGTGAAGTTCGACTACACCAAGGGATACAAGTTCTCCACCTATGCCACCTGGTGGATCCGGCAGGCGATCAGCCGGGCGATGGCCGAGCAGGCTCGCACTATCCGGCTTCCGGTGCACATGGTCGAGGTAATCAACACACTGGTCCGCATGAAGCGTGAGCTGCTTCAGTACCTGGGTCGCGAGCCCACCCCTACAGAGTTGGCCAAGGAGCTGGACATCACCTTGGAGAAGGTGCTGGAGCTCCAGCAGTACGACCGGGAACCGATCTCGTTGGATCAGGCCATCGGTGACGAGGGTGACTGCCAGCTCGGTGACTTCATCGAGGACTCCCAGGCCGTGGGCGCGGTGGACGCGGTGTCATTCACGCTGCTGCAGGGTGACCTGCAATCGGTGCTGGCCACGCTGTCTAAGCGGGAGGCCGGCATTGTCCGGCTGCGCTTTGGCCTCACCGACGGCCAACCGCGCACCCTGGACGAGATCGGCCACGTCTACGGGGTCACCCGGGAACGGATCCGGCAAATCGAGTGCAAGGCGATGGCCAAGCTGCGCCACCCCTCGCGCTGCCACTCGCTCCACGACTACCTCGACTAACAAGGGACATCGGCCAAGTACTAGCCGAGCTAGAACCGTCCGCCGGCGTCGACCTCAAGGTGCCGACAAGGGCCGAATCGATCCACTCACTCGTCCTTCTCGTCGGGCCACACCGCGTCGGACCTCGCCTTTGTCTTCAGCGCGGCTCAGGAGTTGCCTCTGCTGGTGGTTCCCCTCGCAAGCGCCACGGTCGCAGGCCACTGGTCCCTGATCCAGCGTGCTCATCTGCGACGACTGCGGCCGCGAATACCCCGAAGACCGCGACGAGTGTCCCGAGTGCGGCTGCCTCGACGCCGAGGTGGTCGACACTGGCGGAGGCCCGGGTCGATTCTGGGGCTATCGCGGGTTGCGTCGCGTGCTCACCATCCGTCAGGTCACCCCGGCCATCGGGATTGCTGCCGGGCGGGTACTGCGCCGCTGGCACAGCGCCAAGGGCTTGAGCACACAGGTCAGAGTGCAGAGGAGTCGAGCAGGCCACAGGACGCGTGTACTACCGCAGCTGCCGCAAACGCAAACGACTGTTCGGCCACAATCGCGGATTCCTTGCGGTCAACGACGGGCCAGTCTTCGCCTCGCAGCTCGCCCGCTACCTCGCCAGCCTGGTAGCCATCGATACCGCGGACCCGTACGACCCGTATCGGCAGATTGCCGATCAGCTGCGGGCCGCGATTGGGCGTGTAGGACTACAGCCTGGTGACAGGCCGCCCTCCAAGACGGCGCTGATGGACTACCCCACGACCGCTGGGTGAGGCGGGATCGCGTACCACGCTCGTGCCGCGCTTGCCGCAATGAAGCGCTGTGAAGCCCGGCATCGTTCCACAAAACCATGCTGCCTAGCAGTCCTGAGAGGGGACTGCCAGTCAATCGCACCCTCGTCACGACGGCGCATACGATCACTGCACGGGGTCAGCGGCACGCTCGACGAAACCCGAGCCAGCTTGGTCGGTGATCAGAGCACGTGATATTCAGGCCAGTCAGGGCGTAGCGCACAGGGCACCGCCCGGCTTGGGCGGCACCCTTGCGTGAGTGCGGATCAGCCTCCCTGGTCCCCCGTCGGCATTTGATCATCAGAAATGCCGACATCTCGCTGATCTGAACGATGCGCTGCGCTTCCCTCTGGATCCCGTGCCTGGTCTCCGGCCTTCATATCCTGTGGAGGATTGTCAGCTGTCGCTGGATCAGGTGCTGTATTTCCGCTGCTCGTTGTCTCCGACATCGCGCTCCTTCCCAGTCTAGCGCCACGGTGCGCTAGATAAGAAAAGATATACCTGTCACGATCGAGCGTAAACTCGCCGGTCCGGTGAATATAGTCGATCTTCGCTGCCTCGAAAGCACGGTCGCCCCCGGGCGCGGATGCTCAACGCCAGATCACTCAGGACCTCGCCCCAGCCAGCGCACCTTCCCATGGTCGGATTTCACCGGAACCGCATGGCTGCTCTCGCAGGGTGGCGACCTGTACGAACATGCCCGATGTCGGACTCTGGTGGAGTTCTCCGCGGTCCGGCTCGGGTTCCACGGTTGCTGTACTTCGCTGCTGTACCAGCCCTCTCAAGATCACCAGGATTGATCGGACCAAGCATATATGTGCGCTACTGCGATTCTATCAGTGCCCCCTGTTGCCATGTCCCCTAATGGGCGCTAATTCACTAAAACTATTTTATATCACTAAAGCCAAAAATAGAATCAGAAGAATTGGTTATGGAATAGGCCGCCGCAACGGTGTGATGAGGATAGGTGGTTGACACTACGGCCAAAGGTGCGAACATGATGTTTGCAAAAGAACTCGAGGTTTGTGGGACGATAGCGATTGCCACCGCATATACTAAAATACTCCGATATGATTGTGAGGATCTGCGGGTGCCATCTCGAGCCGGGGTCTGACCCGCGATATGACTGACCAGGGTGTCTTGGGGTTGATCTGTCGACCCCGGCTTGGGGTGGTGCTTGCTGTCGCCGGACCGGCGTGGCG
>JALZHU010000337.1 GCA_030860695.1 Actinomycetota bacterium | reverse complement strand
CCGCCGCCCTGCTCATCGCCGCTGGTGACAACCCCGACCGACTGCGCAGCGAGGCCTCCTTCGCGGCCCTGTGCGGCGTCAGCCCGCTAGAGGCGTCCTCGGGCCAAACCAGCCGTCGCCGACTCAACCGCGGTGGTGACCGACAAGCCAATTCCGCCCTCTACCGCATCGCCCTGTGCCGGCTGCGCTGGGACGCCCGCACCCGCGACTACCTCGCCCGCCGCCTCTCCGAAGGCAAAACCCGCCGCGAAGCCATCCGCTGTCTCAAGCGTTACATCGCCCGCGAGATCTATCAGATCATCACGGCCCCACCCGAAGCCCAGCCGTCAGCAGCTTGACATCCATAGGGGCATCAGTGCCCACGCACCCCATCGTGTCCGGGCGAAGCCCCGATTCGGCATAGCCGGAGATGATCAGGTCCCGTGATGACGTGCGCACCACAAGGGTATGGCGGCGACTGCTCGAGGGCGAGTATCAAGCACACTGAGCGGCACTGTTGCGTTCACCGTTGGCAAGCTCGGGCAGGCCGTGCTGATGCATCGTCGCTACTCTCGGGTGCCCCCGGCACCGTGTCGGGGACTGCTGGTGGGTGGATGAGACTTACGTCAAGGTGTCTGGTCGCTGGCGCTACGTCTACCGGGCGATTGACCAGTTTGGGCAGGTCATCGACGTGTACGTGTCCCCGCGGCGAGATAGTGCCGCGGCTCGGTGTTTCTTCACCCGGGCGCTGGCCACTACCAAGGTCATCCCCGTGGAAGTCACCCCCGACAAAGCGGCGGTCTACCCACATGTTCTCGATGAGCTAGCCCCCAGTGCTGGGCACTGTACGCAGGCCTACGCCAACAACCGAATGGAAGCCGATCACGGGCAACTAAAGCGGCGCCTACGATCGATGCGTGGCCTGAAAACGGATCAGTCAGCCAGGATCACCATCGCCGAGCACGCGTTCATCCAGAACATCCGCCGCGACCACTACGAACTCGGCGTTGACGAACCGGAGACCTTGCGAGTGATGGCGGCCTTCGACGAGCTGGCCCTGGCGATCTGACCAACCCAGGATCAACCGATCTCGCCTGCCTCGGCTTCGCCAAATGCAACAACGCCGGGCGGCTGGTCGGGACGATGCCGTGGTGTCGTGCCTTGCGGATGGCTGAGTATCATTGTCGTCAGCTTGGGAGTAACCAAAAGTCCCGATAGCGCGACATCGACTGTGATTCACTTTTTGCCTATCACGTGTGCGCTCCCGGGAGTGCTGGGCCGCGCGCGGTGCAGAGAGGACACAGCGTGGGTGAGCGACGGCTGGTCAGGGCCGGGGATGCGGAGTTCTACGTCGAGGTCAGTGATGCCGGTGGGCCGACGACGATCCGGGACGACGGGCCGTTGTCCTTCGATGGGGTGCGGGCGACGGTGGAGGGTATCGCTGCCGAGCTGACCCAGGTCTGGCAGAAGGTGAAACCGGCGGAGGCCTGTGTGGCGTTCGGGCTCAATCTCACCGCGAAATCCGGCAAGCTCACCGGTCTGGTGGTCGAGGGCGGCGGGGAGGCCAGTCTCACGGTGGCCCTGACCTGGCTGCCATCGCCGAACCCGAGCTGAGTGGCGCTGGACGATGCTGGGCGCCGAGGTCGCGGACGGGCAGCTGCGGCGGTTCGTGGTGCGGATCGAGGCTCCCGAGGGCACGGCCGGTACCGGAGTACTCGTTGCTCCGGGCTGGGTACTCACCTGCGCGCACGTCGTGGGGGGCCGGGACGTTGTGCGGGTCGTCCCGGACCGGACCGCGGCGCCGGACACCGCGGCCGTCGTTCCGTCGTCGGTCTCGGCCCGGGTGCGTGCCCGGTCCGACCCGCCGGCCGCGGCGTCGGCCTCGGAGTTTTGGCCCTATCCCGATCTTGCTCTGTTGGAGCTGGACGGTTGGACCGACCATTTGTGCGCCCCGCTGAGTGCTGCCGAGCCGGGGCGTGCGAGCGAGCCGCATTCGTGGGGATTCGGTCGTCGGGAGGAGGGGGTCTGGGCGGTCGGGTCCGCCGCGTCGTTCGACTATGTCGGGCTGGACGGTGACGGTTACCTGCAGCTCAAGGCCGGGGACGCGGCGCCGGGGTTGAGCGGGGCGCCGCTGGTGTGTCCGCAGCGGCGCGCTGTGGTCGGGGTGATGTCGGTCAGCCGGGACCTCCGCGACGCGCGTGGTGGCTGGGCGTCACCGGTAGCGGCGCTGGGGAGCGAGCCCGGGGTGCCGACGGAGTTGGCTCGGCTCGGACTCCAGGTGCTGACGCGTAACCAAGAGGTGACTTGGCGACACCGTGACGTCTGGCACCGGGTGCTGCCGATCCCGGGTGCCGAGGCCCTAGTCGACCGGCCGTGGGACGGGGCGGTGCTGGATCCGGAGTCGGCGCAGCCGTCAACAATGTTGCGCGCGGAGTTCCGCGTGGTGCCCTTCCGATTCCGGGATCCCGACCTGGCTGCCTTCCAGGCCTGGTGTGACGGTCCGGCCCGGTTAGCGGTGAGCTATCTCGACGCGCCCGGGGGTGCGGGCAAGACCCGATTCGCGATCGAGGCATGTGTGGCGATGCAGGCCCAGGGGTGGGTGGCTGGGCTGTTACCTAGGCCGGACCGTGGCGGTGACGCGGTGCCGCTGCCGCGGCTGTTCGTCGTTGACTACGTCGAGGAACGCGACGCTGCCGCGCTGGCCGAGCGGCTGGCGGCGCTGGAACGCTCGGCGACGGCGCTGGTTCCGGTGCGGGTGTTGCTGCTTAGCCGCCCGGTGGTCTGGGCGGACTCCGGGTGGGTGCTGGAGCCGCTGCGGGCGCAAGCCTCCGGGGCGGCGTTGGCGGCCGTGGAAGCCGCGAAGGACCGCTCATCGGCCGCAGCCATGCTCGCGGTAGCCGACCGCCGGGAGCTGTTCGCCCTCGCCGTCGCAGAGTTCGGGCGACACTGGCACGGCTCGGCGCGGGCAGTGCGGCAGGTCACCGGCGCCGACCTGGCCGACGACCGGTACGGCCAGCCGCTGGACGTGCTGCTGGAGGCGTATGACGCCGTGCTGTCCAGGTCACGATGGCGACTGGGTGGCCGGCGGCGACCGGATGACCGGACTCCCGTCGACCGGGCGCTCGACCATGAGGCTCGGCACTGGTCAGCCCGGATGCCCGGCGTCGAGCCGCGGATACTGACCCGCTGTGTCGCGCTGGCCAGCCTGGCCGGAGCGCGGAACGACGCCGAGGTTCAGGCCCTGTTCGAATTGGTACCCGACCTGGCCGACGGCCAGGCCACCCGACGCCGGCTCGACCAGTGGCTGCGTGGTCTCTACCCCGGCACTGACCGATGGAACCCGCTGCGGCCCGACCGGCTTGGTGAGGCCCTGATCGCCCGCGAGCTGCGGCGGGACGAGGACCGCGGCCGAGCGCTGCTCATCGCTGTGCTAGACCTGCACTCCGACGCTCAAGTGGAACGGGCCCTGGACGTCCTGATCCGGCTTGTCACCCACGGTGACACGGGGAAAGTCATTGTTAAGACAGTGTGGCAGCGGCATGCGGTCCTGGTGAAACGGTGCACCGAGCAGACCCGCGGCACGGCGCAACGGCCGGGCCGGACCGGGTTGCTCGACGCCCTCGCCCGTCTGCACACGATGGTGCTGACTGACCACCGGGTCGTCACTCAGTCCATCGGCTTCCAGCACGACTCTCCGCCCGAACGCAGCTTGAGCCGGGAAGCGCAGCTCATTCTCGAGGGCATAGTGGCGATCGACGAGCGCAGACACGGGTTGGAACCGGGGAACACAGCCGACTGGTGGGACCTAGTGGTCTCCTACGAACGGCTGGCGGACCTGGCGCGGGCGGCGGGGCGGCTCGGGGACGCCGAAGAGCTGTACCGGCAAGCCTTGCGGGTGCGCCAGGAGCTGACCAAGCTGGAGCCGGAGAACTCCACCTACCGGCGGCTGGACCTATTCGACTCCTACAACCGGCTGGCGGACCTGGCGCGGGCGGCGGGGCGGCTCGGGGACGCCGAAGAGCTGTATCGGGGAGCCCTGCAGGTGAGCCAGGAGCTGACCGACCTAGAGCCGAACGCAACCTCCTACCAATGGGGCCTGTCGGTCACCTACGAACGGTTGGCGGATCTGGTACGGGATGCTGGGCGGGCCGCCGAGGCCGAAGAGCTGTACTGGCAGGCCCTGCAGGTTCACCAGGAGCTGACCGAGCGTGAGCTAGGCAGTACCACCTACCGCCGGGACCTGTCGATCTCCGACTGCCGGGACCCGTCGATCTACTACCAACGGTTGGTGAATCTGGCGCAGGCGCTGACCGAGCTGGAGCGGGGTAACACCACCTCCCGCCGAGACCTGACGCGCTCCTACGAACGGTTGGCGGACCTGGCGCGGGACGCCGCGCGCTCCGTCCAAAGCTCCGACGGCGCCGAGGAGCTGTGCCAGCAGGTTTTGCAGATAGCCCAGGTGTTGACCGACCTGGAGCCGGCCAACACCACCTACCGCCAGGACCTGGCAATCTCTCACAACCGGCTGGTGGACCTGGCGCAGGACGCCGGGCGGACTGCCGAGGCTGAGGAGCTGTACCGACAGGCCCTGCAGATAGCCCAGGAGCTGACCGACCTGGAGCCAGCCAACACCACCTACCAACAGGACCTGCTGCGCTCCTACAACCGGCTGGCGGACCTGGCACGCGATGCCGGGCGAACTACCGAGGCTGAGGAGCTGTACCGGCAGGCCCTGCAGGTGCGCCAGGTGTTGACCGACCTGGAGCCGGCCAACACCACCTACCGCCGGAACCTGGCAATCTCCTACGAACGGTTGGGGGACCTGGTACGCGATGCCGGGCGGACCGCCGAGGCTGAGGAGCTGCACCGGCAGGCCCTGCAGGTGCGCCAAAAGTTGACCAACCTGAAACCGGCCAACACCACCTACCGCCGGGACCTGTCGATCTCCTACAACCGGCTGGCGGACCTGGCGCGTGATGCCGGGCGAACTACCGAGGCCGAGGAGCTGTACCGGCAGGCCCTGCAGGTGCGCCAGGTGTTGACCGACCTGGAGCCGGCCAACACCACCTACCGCCAGGACCTGCTGCGCTCCTACAACCGGCTGGCGGACCTGGTACGCGATGCCGGGCGAACTACCGAGGCCGAGGAGCTGTACCGGCAGGCCCTGCAGGTGCGCCAGGTGTTGACCGACCTGGAGCCGGCCAACACCACCTACCGCCAGGACCT
>JALZHU010000336.1 GCA_030860695.1 Actinomycetota bacterium | reverse complement strand
CTCGATACAGTCCGCACGATTTCGGTCGACCGACTTTCTTGCGCCAGGGCTTGATCAGCTTTCCTTGGACGCGTTGAACAAGCTCCTGCATCTGTGACTGCATCAAACCTGTAGTACGATAGTATCGTAACGGTCTTTCCTTGCTGATATCGGTGTGGTCTGGAAACCTCTTGATATCAGCGGGAGGGACCGTTGCCCTGGCGACACGCCGAGCCGTGATCAAGCAGATATCGGGCTATTCTCAGAGTAACTCAATTCCTCATTTTAGAGGTGTTTTGAATAAAGCTCGTGGTATTCATGCGGCGGTCTACCTCAATGTAAAACACCCGTGTGCCGGTACCGCCCGGCCGCTCGGTCAGCCGGCCATCGTCGATCCAGTCCTGCACCGCCGCCACGTGCAGCCGCAGCCCGAGTTCTGCGACCAGGCGGTCCTGGTAGAAGATCATCTCAGGGAAGTTGTGCCCAGTGTCCACATGCAGCAGCGGGAGCGGCAACGGCGGCTCGCTCGACGGCCTTGGCCACGTCGACCAGCGTGGAACCTGAGACCCGTCCAGCCAGCGGGGCCACTCCGACGTAGCACTTGCTGTCGTGCTGGCGATGCACGCCAATGTGGTCGCTCGGGCGGGGCAGCGGCTGCTGGGACAATGTTCACGTGGCTGACCTTCCCCCCGGTGACCCTGCCTCACCGGGTGGGACGCTGCCCGCTGCCGCTCTGCAGGGGCTAGCTGGCCGACCGTTCGGCGTGTACGTGCATGTGCCATTTTGTGCCACCCGCTGCGGCTACTGCGACTTCAATACCTATACCCCGGGAGAGCTAGGCTCTTCGTCGTCGCCGTCCACCTGGCTGCAAGCCCTGCGCCGGGAGCTGGATCTGGCCGCCACGATGCTCAAGACGCCGGTGCCGGCGGATACGGTGTTCATCGGCGGGGGCACCCCATCGCTGCTCGGCGCTGGCGGCCTGGCTGCGGTGCTCGACGCTATCCGCGGGTCGCTGGGCCTGGTCCAGGGTGTCGAGGTGACCACCGAGGCCAATCCCGAATCCACCTCACCGGAGTTCTTCGCCGGGATCGCCGCGGCCGGCTACACCCGGGTCTCCCTAGGAATGCAAAGCGTCGCGCCGCACGTGCTGGCCGTGCTGGACCGCGTGCACACTCCAGGCTGGCCGGTGGCCGCGGCGGCGCAGGCTCGCGCTGCCGGGATCAAGCAGGTCAACCTGGACCTGATCTACGGCACACCCGGGGAGACTCGTGACGACCTGGCTGCCTCGCTGGATGCGGTACTCGCCGCCGGGGTCGACCACATCTCGGCCTACGCCTTGGTCGTCGAGGCGGGCACCGCACTCGCCCGCCGGGTGGCTCGCGGAGAGCTACCCGGGCCGGACGACGACGTGCTCGCCGAGCGCTACGAGCAGCTCGATGAGGCGCTGTCGGCGGCGGGCCTGCACTGGTACGAGGTGTCCAACTGGGCCACATCGACCGAGTCACGTTGCCGGCACAACCTCGGCTACTGGGCGAGTGCGAACTGGTGGGGCGCGGGACCGGGGGCGCATTCTCACGTCGGCGGAGTGCGGTGGTGGAACGTCAAACATCCCGCGCGCTACGCCGCTGCGCTGGAATCCGGTTCATCCCCCGCGGCCGGCCGAGAAGTGCTCAGCCCCGCAGAACAGTACACCGAGCGGGTGATGCTCGGCCTGCGGCTGGCCGACGGGCTGCCGCTGGCGACCCTCGATCCGCTAGGTAGGGTCGCCGCCGATCGCGCGGTCACGGAGGGCCTACTAACCGTCACCCCTGGCGACCGGCTGGTGCTGACCCGCCGCGGGCGGCTACTTGCCGACACCGTGGTGCGCGACCTGCTCGCATCCTGCCCAAGGAGGTTCGGATAGGTCGAGCCCTCACCTCCGTCCCCGGCTCGGCGCGGGCAACGAGGGGTATCGGGCGCCTCAGCGGGTCCCGACGCCTGCGCCCGGCCCGCACTAGACTCGGTGGGCAGGCCGCTGCCAGCACTGGTGACTGACAACGCCGGGGGCTAGCAACAGGGAGGTGACGTGAACGCAGACGACCGCCGGTTTGAGGTCCTGCGCGCCATCGTCACGGACTACGTGGCCACCCACGAACCGGTTGCTTCCCGCTCGCTGGTGGAGCGACACCACTTTGGGGTCTCCAGCGCGACCATCCGCAACGACATGGTCGTGCTGGAGGAGGACGGCTACATCACCCAGCCGCACACCAGTGCAGGTCGGGTGCCCACCGACAAGGGTTACCGGTTATTCGTCGACCGGCTGTCGGAGGTGAAGCCACTGTCGGCGGCTGAGCGCCGCGCAGTGCAGACCTTCCTGCAGGGCGCGGTGGATCTCGACGATGTGCTGCGCCGGAGCGTGCGGTTACTTGCCCAACTCACCCGGCAAGTGGCGGTGATCCAGTACCCTACCCTCAGCCGATCCACGGTGCGTCACCTCGAGGTGCTTGCGGTGACCCCGGCCCGGTTGATGCTGGTCCTGATCACCGACGCGGGTCGGGTGGATCAGCGCCTCCTCGATTTGGGCGATGTCATCACCGAGGAGCAGGTGGCGCAACTACGAACGCTGCTCAATCAGGCGCTGTCGGGGCACCGTCTTGCGGAGGCCTCCGCGGCCGTGGCCGACCTTCCCGAGCAGGCCCCGGTCGAGCTCCGGGACGCGATGACCCGGGTGTCGACGGTTTTGATCGAGACGTTGGTGGAGCATCCCGAGGAGCGCCTGCTGCTCGGCGGCACCGCCAACCTCACCCGAAATGCCACCGACTTCCCGGGTTCATTACGCCAGGTGCTCGAGGCGTTGGAGGAGCAGGTCGTGGTGCTCAAGTTGCTAGCCGCGGCCCGTGACCCCGGCACCATCACGGTGCGGATCGGTGAAGAGAACGAGGCCGAGGAGATGCGCAATACCTCCTTGGTGTCGATCGCCTACGCCTCTCGAGGCACGGTCCTCGGAGGTATGGGCGTGGTCGGACCGACCAGGATGGACTACCCGGGCACCATCGCAGCGGTGCGTGCGGTAGCACGATACGTGGGGGAGATCCTGAACACCCGCTGAGCGGGGTGAGCTCACCGATATGCACGACGAGTATCGCGGCAAGGGCTGCGGCAGGAGGACACCAGCGTGGCCAGGGACTACTACGCAATCCTGGGCGTGCCCCGGGACGCCAGCACGGAGCAGATCAAACGTGCGTACCGCAAGCTGGCGCGGGAGCTGCATCCCGACGTCAACCCCGACGCCGGAGCACAAAAGCGTTTCCAGGAGATCACCGCCGCTTACGACGTGCTGACCGACCCGCAGAAGCGCCAGATCGTTGACCTCGGCGGGGATCCGCTAGAGCCCGGTGCCGGGCGTGCTGCAGCGGGTGATCCCTTCGGCGGGTTCGGCTTGGGCGACATCATGGACGCCTTCTTCGGTGCTGCGGGAGGACCTGGCGGCCGGCGAGGGCCGCGCAGCCGGGTGCAGAGCGGTTCCGATGCCCTGATCCGGCTGCAGCTCACTCTTGAGGAATGCGCCAGCGGTGCATCCCGCGAGCTCACCGTGGACACCGCCGTGCTCTGTGGCGAATGCAACGGCTCCGGTTGCGCGCCCGGCACCCGGCCGCGGACCTGTGACACCTGTGGCGGCGCTGGCGAGGTGCAGAACGTGCAACGCTCCTTCCTCGGTCAGGTGGTGACCTCCCGGCCGTGCCCGGTATGCCGCGGCTTCGGCGAGGTTATTCCGGACCCCTGCCGTCAGTGCGGCGGGGACGGGCGGATCCGTGCCCGCCGCAACGTCACCGCCAAGGTACCTGCCGGGGTGGGCGATGGGATGCGGGTGCGGCTGGCCGGGCAGGGCGAGGTGGGCCCTGGTGGCGGCCCAGCGGGTGATCTCTACGTCGAGGTGCAGGAGGTGCCACACGAGACGTTCACCCGGGACGGCGCCGACCTGCACTGCACCGTGCGGGTCCCGATGACCGCCGCTGCGCTCGGCACGACCGTCATGCTGGAGACTCTCGACGGCACCGAAGAGGTCCGGGTGGAACCGGGCACCCAGTGCGCAACCGTGCTGTCCCTGCGCGGGCGGGGAATGCCGCGGCTGCGCAGCACGGGCCGTGCTGAGGGGCGTGGTGACCTGTTCGTCCACCTCGATGTCGTGACCCCGACTCGGCTGGACTCCCGGCAGATGGAGCTGCTGCGCGAGCTTGCCATCCTGCGCGGCGAGGAGCAGGCCGAGCTTACGACAAACGGCCGGGCTGGCGGCTTGTTCTCGCGGTTGCGGGATTCCTTAGGTGGACGCTGACGGGCGCCGGTAAGTGGCTGTGAGCAGCCTGCCGGTGTTTCTTACCGAGCAGCTGCCACCCGAGGGCACCGAGACAATGCTGGACGGGTCTGAGGGCAGGCACGCCGCGACGGTGCGTCGGTTACGGGTCGGCGAGCGTCTAGTGCTCACCAACGGCCGTGGTGGGCTGGCAGTGTGCGAGGTGCTCGATACCGGACCGGGCCGGCTGCAGCTGCGGGTCCTGCGCCACGAGACCGAGCCAGCTCCGGCATTGCGGGTGACGCTGGCCCAGGCGTTGGTCAAGGGCCAGCGTGGGGAGCTGGCGGTGGAGCTGGCCACCGAAGCCGGGGTGGACGCGGTACTGCCCTGGCGAGCTGCCCGCTGCGTGGCCCGCTGGGACGAGGGGCCACGCGGGGCCAGGGCGCTGTCCCGCTGGCGAGAGACAGCTCGCGAGGCGGCCAAGCAGGCCCGCCGGGGATGGTTCCCTGAGGTCGCGGAGCCGGTGAGCACGACCGTGCTCGGGCAGCGCTGTGCCGCTGCGGCGGGATGCCTGGTGCTGCACGAGGATGCCATCGACCCACTGCCCGCAGTGCAGTTGCCCGCTGCGGGGGAACTGCTGCTCGTCGTCGGGCCCGAGGGCGGCATCACCGAAGCCGAACTGGCCACCCTCACCGCCGCGGGAGGCCGGCTGGTGCGGCTGGGTCCGGGGATTTTACGTTCTTCCAGTGCCGGGATGGTAGCTCTCAGTATAATTGGAGCCCTCTCTGAGAGGTGGTCTCTACGCTATTCAGGTGGTATATGGCGTCGTTGGACCAGATAAGGTTTACCTTGAGTAGGAAATATCGATGACGACCACCTGATTGGGCAATTCTTCCGGGCTCCGCAGCCCGGATGAGCCCGCCGGGCACCTCCCCCCTCGGTCCGGCGGCGCCGCGCCGCGGCGGGACAGCCCCCAGT
>JALZHU010000335.1 GCA_030860695.1 Actinomycetota bacterium | reverse complement strand
CTCTTGTCCCATCCACCTTTCGGCTTCCGGTAAGCCATCAGACCCAGAAACATTCCTCCAAGTTCCTCCCTACTGAGCAGGGAATACAACCAAGCGCCACACGGCGCACTATGTACACCCGCTTGACGGGTAGAGGCCGCCAGGACCGTGCCTCACGCGTGGCGCGCGCGATTAGCTCGGCCCTGTCCTGGACGGTGAGCGCCACCTCATCGTCCACCCCGGCCGTCTTACGGCCAGCGTTGATCTCCGTCACCCGCTCCACGCTGACCAGCGTGTTGCTGTGGCTGCGGAGCATCAGCTTCTGCAGATTGCGGACCTTTTTACGGTCCCCTTCCCGCGTGGCCTTGAAGATCCTCTGCCTGAGTCGTCGTACGTTGTCCCGAGCCGCGCGCATGCTGACACCCTGTGCCCCTTCGCGCACTACCCCGGTTCCCCGGTTCCGCCGTCCGGTCCGTTCGCCACGGCGTCACCAGACCCAGCAATGGCTGAGGCCTGCGAACTTGCCATAGCGTCCAACTTGCCCTTCAGTGATGACTTCCACCGGCAGCCGACTTCATCGGCCCACCTGCCCACGTCAGCACCCCCAAAGGGGCTGGGCGCCTGGCTGGCGCCGGTATCCGGCCGGTTATGCGAGGACCCCGGCGGAGGCACCAAGTCGCTGTCCTCGTTTTCCCGTTGCCTTTCGGCCACCGGCATTAGCTTTTTGGGCATCCTGTTCCCGCCCCGGGATTAGGCCTTCCTTACAGTCGGCTTACCCCGCCGGTAACGATCGGCGGGGACCTGGCGGGGTTTCCACGTTGCGCACGTACGAGATCGACCGAGGAGGGTGCCCTCTCTACTCCGGGACAGCGGTGCTCCTACAGCCGGCCGAAGCTCTCCGGCTGCCGCTTGCCACTTCTCAGCGACTAGTCCTGCACCCCGGCGCCACATTCCACCTCCGGGGCTTCCGATGTCGAAGCATTCGAGGATTTACTCACGTTCACCCGTCCGGTCTTCCCCTCGCCTGTGGCCCCCGATGGAGCGGGAGCCCTTGGGCTTTTCCCTCAAGCTTCCGACCCCGCCGTTACCCGCGACGCCGGTTGAGGTGGGGACAGGCCCTGAGCACTAACCCGGGACTACACCATCGACATCAGTCGATCCTCCAATCTGCGAGTCCGCTCGTACTGTGCGACCTCGTGTCGCACGCATCGCCTCAGACCGCCGAGCAGGGCGGCTGAGCTGGGCTTTTCCGGGATCGGCCTGATTTTGGCCAAGCTCACGCAGGGACCTGCGGTCATGATCGGCAGACCGCCGCCACCCGCTGCGCCGAAGTCCAATCACCCTTGATGACCGGCCGTGCCACCCCGAAGTGGCTGGTCAGACAACGAGTCTGCAAGTTATGGAGCGGGCCCACCTAAGGTACATCGCGAGAAAACTTGACACAAATGTCAAAGTTTCGGAGACCTAGTCGATCTAGGCGCACGCGAGGCGCTAGAACGGACACAGCGGGGCACGTCTACGCTCACCAGACGATGCACCTCCATGTTCACGCCGCGACGTCCCGCGCCAATGACCGGCCAGGCCACCGCATCGACTCCAGGGACAAACCCTGGGGTTGAGCAACCTGGTCATCAACCGCTTGCGCTCAGGAGGTGCTATGCGCGTCGCGCGCGTCAATATCCTCAACTTCCGCTGAAGGACCTTTCGATTTCGCTAGATGACGTCACCGTGCTGGTCGGCGCCAACGGCACCGGCAAGTCCACGCTGTTGCACGGCCCTGCGATGGTTTTTCGATGGAGGCCAGCTGGCTCCCATGGATCATGCTTGTGCGGTGCCAAAACTTGATGTAGGGTCTGTGACCGGCTGTTTCTGTGGCTGGGTTAGGCTGCTCGTCGGTACCCGTTGATCAGTCCGCTAAGAGCCTGTTGGTAAATAGTCACGCGGCTTGTTGATCTTGTCGTTGGGGTGTCGACGCTATGGTGCGGGGTCTGCCCCATCGGGGATGGGGCGGTGCGTTGGATTTCGTGCGGGTTAGTTGCTGGGTCATGATGGCCACGGCGGCCCAGAGCACCATCGCTTCGTGGTGTTCGGGGCGTCGTTCGTAGTCACGGACCAGGCGGCGATAGCGCAGCAGCCAGCCGAAGGTCCTCTCCACGACCCATCGGCGGGGCAGGACGACGAATCCCGTGGTGTCGTCACTGCGCTTGACGATGGTCAGGGTCATGGCCAGCACGGTGTGGGCCCAGTTCACCAGGCGTCCGGCATAGCCGCCATCGGCCCAGATCAGGGTGATCGTGGAGAACCGCTCGCGCAGCAGGGCCAGCAGCCGATATGCCCCCTCACGATCTTGCACCGAGGCCGCGGGGACGAGCACGGCCAGCACTAGGCCGAGGGTGTCGACGGCGATGTGCCGTTTGCGGCCATTGATTCGCTTCCCGCTGTCGTATCCGCGAGAGGCGGCACCGACCGTATCCGCGGCCTTCACCGATTGGGAGTCAATCGATCCGGCAGTGGGCAACTCGGCGCGGCCGAGCGCCACCCGCAGCCTGTGGGTGCCGAATTGGTCATCCACGTCATGCGACCTGGGTATATTCGTGGATCAGCCCGCCGAGCCGGTCGCGGCGTCGGAGGCAAAGGTCGGGCTGGAAAGAGGTCGGTGGGAGTGGTCTGAGTGGTGCTGCCTGCCGCAGAGCACGGTGGGGGCGGTGCTGGTTGAAATGCGCCACGTACTCGGCGAGTACGTGTTCGAGGTGATACCGGTTGAGGATCAGTATTCGGTCGAGCAGCTCACGGCGGACGGTGCCGATCTATCGTTCGGCGATCGCGTTGGACCACGTCGTCAACTGCGCCGAGTCCCGGTGATCGCTATGACCGTGTCCGGGTGACGCACCGGTTCCATCCGCTGTATGGCCGGGAGTTCGAGTTTGTCGTGCACCGGCAGAACTGGGGTGAGGATCGGGTCCACATGCGCGATGAGGGCGGGCGGCTGTTCTCGGTTCCAGCTGGCTGGACCGATGTCGCGCCGGTGGATCCGTTTGTGGCGATTGCGGCGGGTCGCTGTCCGTTCACCCCGAGCAGCCTGCTGGCGGTGGCCGAGGTGATCGACCGGGTGCGCTCCCTGCCGACCGGGGTCGCTCCGTCAAGGAGATTATGCCGTGATCGTTAAGCGGATTATGCCGGGCTTGGGGGCGATCCTGTTCGTGATCGACGCGTTGTTCAGCGTATTTTCGGTTTTCTTCCCGGGAGTACGCGCATTGTTGCGGCGTGTCAGCACCTCTGCGGCCGCAACCGCTCGGCATAATACTTCTGACAGTTTGCGTGGTTGGGGGCGGTATGGCTCGGCGAGGTGGCGGCGAGGACCCGAAGGTGGCGGCGTTGCGGGAGGCGCGCTGCCTCAACTCGCACCCCGAGGCCGTCACCGACGAGGCGTTCCGCTCGCGGGAGTTCTTCGACGCCCGCGACGCGGTGCAGGTCAAGTACGAGATGGTGCGGCGGGTGCGGGTGGACGGCGACTCGGTGAGCGCGGCGGCCGCGGCCTTCGGGTATTCGCGGCCGTCCTACTACGAGGCCGCCGCCGCGCTCGACGAGCGTGGGCTGGACGGGTTGGTGCCCGCCAAACCGGGGCCACGTCGCCGGCACAAGCTCACCGACGAGGTGTGCGCGTTCGCCGACCAGCGACTGTCGGCCGACCCCCAGCTGCGGCCGGCCGACCTGGTGCAGCCGATCGCCGAACGCTTCGGCGTGCCCGTGCACCCCCGCTCCATCGAGCACGCGCTGGCCCGCTACCGGGAACGGCACTCCAAAAGCCGCTGACCTGTCGGCCCACGAGCACCGAAAGGAGGACACCCCGTCCCCGAGACCCTCACCTGGCCTAGCGGCTGCTAAACCGAGCGCCGGCTCGGAAGTCGGCCAGGATCATCACGCTGTTCTCGGTGGTGGGCTGGATGCCCGCTACGAGCAGCTGCGTCACGCCGCCCTGCACAGGCGTGCCGAGGCGTTCCCGCTGGGCTTCGCCGTGCTCACCCGCCAGGGCGTGACCGCATGGCGGCGTGCCCTCAGCGCTCTTACCCCCGAAAGCCAACCAGTCCCCGTCACACCCGAGGCCCCAGCCGCCGCGCCGACGCTGTCGGTCCCGATCGCCGCCGAGCTCGTCAACACCCTCGCCGCAGTCGTGCTCGCCGGCACCTGACGCACCTCCTCCTCGTCTGCCCACCCTCCCCCGGAGTTGCGCCCTGTTGGCCTGAGTCTGAGAGGAGCAAACCCGTGTCCCCCGCTACCGCCGCGCCCAAGGTGACCGCCGCTCACCTGGGCAAACCGGCGCTGTTATATGTCCGCCAATCCACCCTCAAGCAGGTCATCCACAACGCCGAATCCGCGCACCACCAGTACGACCTGCGCGGGCGGGCGATCGCGCTGGACTGGAGCGACGACCAGATCAGAGTGATCGACATCGACCAGGGACACTCCGGCGCCAGTGCCGCCGACCGGGAAGGATTCCAGCACCTGGTCGCCGAGGTTTCCCTTGGGCGGGCAGGGATCGTGCTCGGCCTGGAACGCTCGCGGCTGGCCCGCAACTCCGCGGACTGGCACCAACTGCTCGAGCTGTGCGCCATGACCGACACGCTGATCTGCGACGAGGACGGCCTGTATGACCCGCGCCAGTTCAACGACCGGCTGCTGCTGGGGATGAAAGGCCAGATGAGCGAGGCCGAACTGCATTTCATTAGGGCCCGGTTACGCGGCGGTGTGCTGTCCAAGGCTCACCGCGGTGAGCTGATCACCCCGCTGCCGGTCGGGCTGGTCTACGACCCCGCCGGCCACGTCGTGCTCGACCCCGATACCGCGGTGCAGCGCGCCATCCGACACCTGTTTGACACCTTCGCCGCCACCGGATCCGCGACCGCCTGCGTCAAGGCGTTCCGCGAGGCGGAGCTGTCGTTTCCCTGGCGGCACCACAAAGGGCCCCGCAAGGGCGAGCTGGACTGGAAACCGTTGCGACATCACACCGTGCTGCGAGTGCTGCACAACCCGCGCTACGCGGGCGCGTTCACCTACGGTCGCCACCGCCACCAGAAACTGCCCAACGGCAAGACCTCATCGACCCTGCTGCCGCGCGAGGAATGGATCTCCTTCATCCCCCAGGCCCACCCCGGCTACATCACCCTCGATCAGTTCGAGGCCAACCGCGCCCGGCTCGCGGCCAACGCCGCCGCCCACGGCCGCGACCGCGCCGCCGGCCCACCCCGCGAG
>JALZHU010000334.1 GCA_030860695.1 Actinomycetota bacterium | reverse complement strand
TACGAACTCGGACTGGATGCCGATCCACAGCAACGGCTCCCGACGATCTTTGCCGAACTCGCTCGCGCCATCTAAACAGTACGTCTACAGCGTCGAGCGTGTCGTGTCTTCACTACGCAACAGACCCTTGGCGACTGGTGCGCCGGACCGGTGTCGGGCTGCTGCGCCTGCCTTCGACGAAGACGGGCGAGAGCGGCGAGCGGGTGATCCCGCTGCCGAGCTGGGCCGTGACCATGCTCAAACGTCGCCGACTCGCCATCGCCCCGGAGGTGCAGCCGGTGTTCCCCGACTCCTTGGGCGGCTGGCGCGATCCATCGAACGGACGCCGGGATACAGGGGCTGGTCAGCCACATCTTGCGCAAGACCGTCGCAAGCTTCTTCGACGACGCCGCGGTGCCCACTCGCAAGATCAGTGACCAGCTCGGGCATTCCCATGTCAGCATGACCCAAGATCGCTACCTCGGGCGCAAGCTCACCGACCGGCAGACCGCCGAGGTCCTCGAAAAGTTGATGGGGTTCAGCGGCGCATGAGCCGTAAAGTGTCCCAAAAGTGTCCCTCGATCTCGCTGGGGTCCTTCCGGCAGCGTCATCACCAGCGCAAACGTGGGCCGCCTGGGGATCGAACCCAGAACCTCAGGATTAAAAGTCCTTTGCTCTGCCAGTTGAGCTAACGGCCCCGCGCGCCGATGGTAGCCAACCCGGCATCGAGGCTGGTGAGAGGTGGGCGGTGCGAGGCGGGCGGGGCTCCTCCCGGCGCCGCGTTCACCGTGTCACCATGCAGCCGCCGCCACCACACCCGAAACCCGCCCGGGTTATGCCCCAGCGAGAAGTAGCCGTTGAGCACGATGCGATCCACGCAGTCATAGCTGCCCGCCAGCAGATCCCCGTAGCGTTCGGTGAGCTCGTCAACCACCGCGGCACACTATGAGTAGCGACCGCACCACGATCACACCGGCAGCCGACGCTGCCCCTCAGGGGCCATCCCGTCCGAGCGCAGTCTCGGACGGGACGTAGGAGCTTGGGAATCTATCTACCGTGCCAGGTGATGCCCGCTGATTTGCGGGTTGCAAGTTCCTTGGCACGCCGTGGGTGACTGCTATTGACCCGTTCTTTACAGCACGCGGGACAGCGCGACGCTGGTTATGGTGTCCCAGGACAGGTGGGCTGAAGCGGGTATCCCGTCGCGTCGGTGGGCTCGTCCTGAAGCAAGCCAGGTGCAGGGATCGCAGTGGGGCATCGACGCTGAAGGACCTTGGCCCCTGCGCCTGGCTGCTACGTTTTCGGCGTGACGCCTGGTACCAGGCGGTCGAGCTCGGCTAGATAGCGCTGGGCGAAGCGGCTGGCGGCGGCGGGTCCGAACAGAGGGTGTCGGTACCGGAAGACCAGGTGCATGCGCTCGGCGACGGTTGCCACGCCCAGGGAGAGTCCGCACGGCATCCGAGCTGGTGCTGAAAACCACGCCTCGATGGTCTGGCCCGAAGGACGGCGCGCTGTCTAACTGTCCTAGGTTGGACAGCTGCGCGGTGTCGATCAGACGGCTGCCGGTGAGTCGAAGCAGCGGAGACAGTGATTGTTTGGCCCACAGCGGTAGTCGTGGGGAAAGAGCCAAAACCTCGACGAGGGTAGTTCCCCTGCCCGTGGTCTTGATGCTTTTCGTTTGGGCCGCCACCGCTTCCAGGGTGGCCTTTGGGCTTCGTCGGTCGGTGGCGGTGGTGGTGACCCACGTCATGAGCACGTAGTTGACGGCCATCTCCTCCCGCCACTGTCGCGGCCGAAAGTTCACCGGCACGATGATCGAGATGCGGTCGGTGCCAGTCCCGTGGTCGCAGTTCCAGCCCGTGATAGCCAGGTTGAGGGCGGCCACGAGCACGTCGTTGATGGTGCCACCGTGGGCCTTGGTGGATAGCGTCTGGGTCTGCTCCGCGGACAGTGACGTGTGGTAAAAGCCGTAGCCCGGGCGATCGCTGCCCTGCTCCGAGACAATTCGAGCCGGGGCCAGCGCCAGGTCCCCCAGCTTTTGGGCCACTCCGGCCAGCCGTCTTGCTCGGGTGCGCAGGTCATTGGTGGCCAGGTTGGATTGGACCCGCCTGGCCGCCGTCAGCTCGATGTCTGGCAAGGGGTCCTCGGTGCGGGCATAGGCTCGGGCCGTTGAGTGTAGGACGCGCAGGCAGCCAAAGCCATCAAAGGCAGCATGGTTGACGTTGAGCATGACCAGGTCCCCGGCGGGATGACGGACCAGCCGCACCCGCAGCGGTGGGGATTCGGCCAGCGGAACGCTCAAGCTGTACAGGTCGGCCCGGGCCAAGGCCAGCGCGTCATCGTCGGGGCACTCGATGACCCGCAGCGGGTCCAGGTTGGGTTCAGGCGTGATCTCCCAGCAGTACTGTCGATCGCGCGCATTGGCGGGTAGCTGACGGGCTCGGATCATCGGGTGGCGGGCCAACGCCTGGCCCAGCGCGGCCCGCAGCCGTGACTCGTCGAGCCTGCCGGAGACCCGCAGCTCCAGCTGGATGCTCCAGGGTTCCGTAGGCGAGTCGAGCAGCCGGACGGCCTCGTCGACGGCGTTGAACGGTAGCGTCGGCAGGAAACCCGGTGCCTTACTCATCGTTTGGCACTCCGTTGCGAAGCGGCGCCAGCGTCTGGCCGGACGAGGCTTAGCGCTGTTCCTGGACTTAGCTGTCGGAACTCGAGCAGTGCGCCGAGCCTGGCCCAGACGTTGATAGTTCGCGCAGGATCGTTGCTCAGCTCGGTCAGCTCGACGCCGCCGCAGCTCAGCGTCTCATGGTCGTGCAGGATCGGCTGGATCACATCGGTCATGCGGTCTCCTTGGTGGGGTCTGTCAGCTCCATTGCCCTGCCCGACCCCGATCAAACCCCAGTGTCGTCAGCGGCAGTCGGGGCGACCACCAACCTCGCGAGCAGAATCGGAAGCTCATCTCGATGGCTCGGGCTGCCCAGACCGGGCAATCCCCGCCGCGATGGTCGGGGACTTGCTGGCGGTGGCCGCGCGGCATCTGCGTGAATACGACGCCCTACCGGGGGCCGCGTCGTCGCTGTTGGATGGTGCGGGGTGGATCTTTTTCGGTGCATCACCGGTGTAAGGCTGGGGTCTCGATGGCGGCCGTTAGCCGATTCGCACCGCGGCAAGGCATAGTTCGTCAGCGATGTGTGTTCACCGGGAAGGTGCATCGCATGTGGAGTCTGCCGCTTGATGCTGACATCGCAAGATTTCGATCTCGTGAGGAGACTGAGACGTGAACAAGGCGTCGGTGATCCGAGGGTCTGTTGCGGGCGCCGGTTTGGGTCTGGCCGGGATCTACGCATACCACGTGGCCCGGTACCGGCGCGCCGCCGGTGAGGGATTCGATCTTCCCCATCCGCCTGCTGTGGGCAGTAGGGAGTTTTCCGGGTTGATTGAGGCGCTTGCCCAAGCGCCCCGCCGGGAAGGCAACCGGCTCACGATCTTGCGCAACGGGTGCGAAATCTTCCCCGCCATGCTGGAAGCCATTGGCTCCGCAAGCGAGTGCATTAATTTTTCCACCTACATCTACTGGGCGGGAGACATCGCCCCGCAATTCGCCGACGCGTTGGCCGCCAAGGCACGCGAGGGCATCGAGGTGAATGTGCTTCTCGACGCGCAGGGCTGTGCCAAGATGGACCGGGGACTCATTAAGCGCATGCGGACAGCGGGAGCGACGGTGATCTGGTTTCGTCCGCCCCACTGGTACAACCTGCACAAGGTCAACAAGCGCATGCACCGCCGGCTTCTCATTGTCGATGGCAAGGTCGGCTTCGCAGGGGGCGTGGGGATCGCCGAGCAGTGGGCCGGAAACGCCGAGGACCCCGAGCACGAGCGGGAAACCCACCTTCGCATTGCGGGACCGGCCGTCCGGGACCTGCTGGGTGGCTTTCTGGAGAACTGGACAGAGGGGACGTCCTCGCTGCTGTCTACCTCACACTTCCCTGACATCGATGCTTTCGAAGACGGGATACCGGTCCAAGTGGCCCGGACCGTGTCCACCGGCGGGACCAGGGGGCTGGAAGAGATGCTCTGGGCCGCTGTGGTCGGCTCCAAGGAGCGCGTCTGGGTGACGACGGCCTTTTTCGCCCCACGGCGCGCCTTTGTCGACGCGCTGTGTGACGCCGCCGGCCGGGGAGTAGACATCCGCATCCTCACCGGTGGTCCCCACCAAGACAAGCAGATCGCCCGCGAGGCAGGCCACCGCTCCTATGAGAGGTTACTCGAATCCGGAGTGCGGATCTTTGAGTACCAGCAGGCTAAGCTGCACGCCAAAGTGATCACCATCGATGGCACCTGGGCAAACGTCGGCTCCAGCAACTTCGACAACCGCTCATTGTCGCTCAACGATGAGATCAACATATCCATACCGCACGCAAGCGTGGCCGCTGAGCTGGAGCGGCAGTTCTGCGACGACCTAGAAGTCTCTCAAGAACTGGACATCCAAAGCTGGAGCCACCGCCCGCTGGCAAAGAGAGCTCGGGAATACGCGCCCGAGCTGATCCGACAGTCGCTGTAGCGCCGACACCCCGCGCCGAGCTCGGCTCTCGCGTGGCGTGGCGAGTCGGTCCCGGTGCCCCGGCGCGCTCCCGGCCAGGATCCACACAGACCCAGGCAGCGCTGTCTCAGCCGAGGAACTCCTTCCAAAGCGCGGACCAGTTCTACAGGCGTTTCTCCTGGACGTAGGAGTGCCCTCAAGAAGCTGCCACCATGCGCCAGCGACAACATTGAGGCTTATTCAGGATGCGCGAGCCAACAGCTGTCCGGCGTGTTGACATGAACGGCGGCCCATTTGTTGAAAGAATTGGGTTCCCATACTCAAGTCTCGCACAACGGACCACCTGGAATGTATCATACCACCGGACTTTCTCGGGAGCTCATCGTGGATCTGTGCGCGGCGATCCACAATGAAACAGTAGAAAAGAAAAAAGCGTGGCCACCTTGTGGGTGCCGAATGGGTCATCCACGTCATGCGACCTGGGCATATTCGTGGATCAGGCCGCCGAGCCGGTCGCGGCGTCGGAGTTGCAGGTCGGGCGGTGATGTGGGCTGGGGAAGTGGCGTGAGTGGTGCTGCCTGGTGCAGTGCGCGATGGGCGTTGAAGTGGGCTAGGGGCACTGATGCCCCTATAGATGTCAAGCCGCTGACGGCTCGGCTTGGGGTGGGGAGGTGATGATCTGATAGATCTCCCGGGCGAGGTAGCGCTTTAAGCAGCGGATGGC
>JALZHU010000333.1 GCA_030860695.1 Actinomycetota bacterium | reverse complement strand
CTCCGCGACCTGACCAAAGTTTCCAGGACTTCTCGTTGCCCATCAGATATCGCCAACGGCGCTGCTGCTCGACTCATACTCCAGAGTATAACAACTGTAAACTTAATTGCAAGACACTACACTAGCACCTGCGAGCGGCGGGCCGGATCTGTGACCTGCTCGGTGAGTGCCACAGCATCGTCGGCCAGTTGAGTAGCCCAATTACGAGCACCACCGATGGCCACCGCCTCCGCAAGTCGAGTCAGTGTTTCTGCTTGCCATATCGGGACGGGGACCCGTCCGGTGAGCGCTGCAGCCTCGCTCACCAGGCGAGCGGCCCGCTCATGGTCGCCACCAGTGCTCGCCGCCTCGGCGAGTCGGGCCAGCACCTCCGCCCGCCGAGCCGGGTGATGCATCTGTCCGGTGAGCGCTGCAGCCTCGCTCACCAGGCGAGTGGCCCGCTCATGGTCGCCACCGGTGCTCGCCGCCTCGGCGAGTCGGGTCAGCACCTCCGCCCGGCGAGCCGGGTGATGCATCCGCCTAGCCAGTTCTACCGCCTGTTCATGGTCACCAATGGCGGCCACCCCTTCCGCCAGCCGAGCCAGTACATCCATCCGCCGATCCGGATCCGTGATGCGTCCGGTGAGCACCACAGCTTCGGTGGCCAGCCGAACAGCTCGCTCATGATCGCCACTAGTGGCTACCGCCTGGGCGAGCCAGGCCAGCACCTCCGCCTGGCGAGCGGGGTAGCGGATCTGGTCGGTGCGTGCTTCAGCTTCGTCAGCCAGCCGAGCGATCTGCTCATGGTCACCACCCGAGGCGACCACTTCCGCAAGTCGAGCTAGTGCCTCGGCCCGCCGAGCTGGGTCGGGAATGCTGTTGGCGAGGGCTTCGGCGCGGGTGGGCTGGCGGATCCGCCCCCACATGGAGGGCAGTGTGATGGGGATATTGCTGTTGCGGTCGGTGAGTCGATCCCGCTGGACGGCGAGGAGTACGAGATTAGTGAGGTCCGGATCGGGTTGGCCAAGGATGAGCTGCTGCGCAGTGCTGATCTCGGTGAACGCAAGGGCGTCACCACCGGTCAGGTCGCGCATCCGGTCGTGGCGGGCTGGGTCGGTGGCGCAGGCGACGAGGCGTATCAGGTCCCTCGGATTGGCGAGTATGCGGGGGTAGCTGCGTAGGAGGTAATGCGGGGTAGCGGTGGGCCAGCCCTGCTGGCGGTAGTTGTCGGCCCAAGTGTGGAGCCGGTCGCGGTAGGCGACCAGGCTGGTGCCGAACTGCTATTCGGCCACTACCCGCAGCGTCTCGTGGGTGAACAGGTACACCCGCTCGTCGGGGTATCCGGCGGACGGGGTTCCAGTCCGGCTGCCGACGCTCCGGCCGAAGACCCCACCCAACAAGTGCTCGATCGCAAAGGGTGGTCGTTGGGTGAGTTCTTCCAAGTCACCTAAGGTGAGACCACCACCGGCGGCTGTGATCAGCCCCAGCACTTCCCGTTGCAGATGTTCCCCCGCCAGAAGCTGTTTGAGTTCGTGCTTGGCGCGATGCTCGACGCTACGGGCGTGCTCGGACACTATGAGTTGTCGCGGGCTGATCGTGCGCAACGGATGGTCCCCGGCGACATCATCGGGAAGTGGGGGGTGTGGACGGCTGGCGACCAGGACGCGGACCTCAGGTGGGGGCCGACGGGGTAGTAGCGCTGCGATGCTGGGGCCGTCGGCGGTGCCGCTGTCCTCATCGAGGCCGTCGATCACCAGCAGCACGCGGCGGTCGGTCTCCCGTGCTCGGTTTGCTGCCTCATCCAGCAGCCGCAGCATCGTGCCGCGCCGTGCTCCAGCTGTGAGAAGCTGGCAGGGGATTCGGCTACGAGGGCGGCGAGTTGCTCGATCAATGCGTCAGTACAGGCATTACTGTCGGACTGGCCTGCAAGCCGGGCGGTGACGAAGAAGGACACCACATCAACCCCGGCGGGTGGGTGCAGCACGAACCAGGACATCAGCGCCGACTTGCCTGCCCACGGTCCGGCCTGCCACCACGCATACGGCTGGTCCCCGGCGCAAAACTGCACCAGCTCGTCAAGTTCCGCGTCGCGGTCGAGCAGCCGGTCGGGGGCGATGTCACGCACCTGCGCCTGGTAAGCGGTCCGCACCCAGTCGCCCGCCGAGGGTGGAACCACATCGGGCACCACGTCAGCCAGGCTGAGCAGCATTTGCAGCTCAGCCCGCCGTCCGTGGTCGAGCCTGGCGATGGCGGAGTCCACACGGGCGGCAGCCAGCCGACCGAGCCCGTCGGAGCGGTGGTGTTCGGTGATCACGCCGACGATACGTTCCCCGACCCAAACTGCGGCGCCGGACATGCCTTCCCACGGCGACACGCCGGGATCGGGGTCGCGCTCAGGCGCCGGTACGGTGATTTCCAGGGTGCCCTCGCGGCGGTTGGACAGCACCGCCATCGACCCGTCGGCCTGATGGGAATCCCGGTACGGGAGCCCGGCCAGACCTGCGTCGATGCGCAGTTTGAACCGGGGAAAGCCCACCGTCCGCGTCGCCAGTACCGCTGCCCGGTCAGCGCCGATCCGGCCGAATCGGGCCAGTGCCACCGCAGCCTCGCACTCGCGGGGCGCGATAGT
The DNA here is from genome assembly GCA_030860695.1 of Actinomycetota bacterium. Lineage (GTDB taxonomy): Bacteria > Actinomycetota > Actinomycetes > Mycobacteriales > Pseudonocardiaceae. Next base: position 2,649 of record JALZHU010000333.1, on the reverse strand, counting down.
CAGCACCGCGAGATCCGAAGGCGGGTCAGACCAGCACGAGATCGCCTCAGTTGTCCACTCGCCGGGCAGGTCGGCATCGAAGCGCACCAGTACCGACGCCGCGCCCTCGATGACATGCGCCGCCGTTAATACCGCGGTCGGCCCCACCCGGTACCCCGACCCCCGCCGTCCCGGCCCCTCGTCCAGTGTGACGATGATCTCCGCGACCTGCCCAGGAACGATCCCGCGCCCTGGCGGGACCGATTCCTTGCTCACGGTGCGAACCCTAACGCTCGCCGGCCTGCTCCGACCCGTAGATCAGCGGCTTTCCTGTCGCCCCACTGTGGCGCGGATCGAGAGTCAGCGTGATCCGCTGCGCAGCCTGCGACGCCACCTTCCCGTCCGCGCCCAGCTCGATCACCCAGAACCGCACCGTGGCGTTCGGGCCCGCTTCCTTGTTGACCGCGACAGTCAGCTCCAGCTCCACCGGGCCGAGTTCGAAACGCAGGTCCTCGTCCGCGCCCGCCCGCATCGCCGCGCTCAGCTCCTGCCGCAACTGGCTGATCACCTGTGCCAGCTCCACCCGTTCCGTCATGAGCGCCTCTCAGGTCTCGACGTCATCGATTTCCACATCACACCCACATCATTGTCACCTACAGCCAGGCGAGTGGGACATGCATTTGGGACTGTCTCTAGTGTAGTGTCTTGCAATTGACTTTACATTAGCTTATGCTAGAGGTATGAGCCAAGCAGCGGCGCCGTTGGCGATATCCGATGGGCAACGAGAAATCCTGGAAGCTCTGGCCAGGTCGCAGAGTGCGGCGCATCGTGTGGTGCAGCGGGCCCAGGTGTTGCTCTTGGCTGGCGATGGGGTGTCGAATTCTGAGATCAGTGAGGTGGTCGGAGTGTCTCGTCCGACCGTGCTGGCTTGGCGTGGGCAGTTCGAAAAAGACGGGCTGGTGGGATTTGGTGAGGTGGCCAAGGGGCGAGGCCGTAAACCATCGATCAGTGATGAGAAGGTCGCTGAGATCGTGGATTTGACACTGCACTCAAAGCCGTAGGGTCAAACGCACTGGTCGTGCCGGTCGATGGCGACACAGACGGGGGTGAGCCCGGCGTCGGTGCAGCGGATCTGGTCGGCGCGAGGGCTCAAGCCCCACCTGGTGACGACCTTCAAACTCTCCAATGATCGCCACTTCGAGGACAAGCTTGTGGACGTGGTGGGTTTGTACCTGAACCCGCCCGACCAGTCTGTGGTGTTGTGCATGGACGAGAAGTCGCAGGTCTCAGCCCTGGATCGCACCCAGCCATCGCTGCCGATGACAAAGGGTCGAGCCGACACGATGACCCATGACTATCAGCGTCACGGCACCACCACCCTGTTCGCCGCGCTGAACGTGCTCACCGGGACGGTGATCGGCCGCTGTCTGCCCCGGCATCGCAACACCGAGCTCTTGAAGTTCCTGCGTGTTATCGACCGCGAGGTGCCCAAAGGATTGCAGATCCACATGATCTGCGATAACTACGGCACCCACAAGCATCCCAACGTCAAAAAATGGCTGGCCACACACCCGCGGTTTCACTTGCACTTCACCCCCACCTCTTCCTCCTGGCTCAATCTGGTCGAACGGTGGTTTCGGGACCTGACCGACAAGGCCATCCGCCGGGGCGTGTTCCACAGCGTCAACGACCTCATCACCGCTATCGAGGACTACCTGAAAGCCAACAACGACAACCCGAAACCATTCATCTGGACTGCTACCGCCGAGCAAATCCTCGCCAAGGTCGCCCGCGGACGAGTTACCCTCCAACAAGTGGAAAATCAATAATGAGACACTACACTAGTCGATTTCGCCCGCGCCAGCCACCACGGCTGACCCGAGCGCTTCGCCGACCGGGTCGCTGCAGCCCTGGCCACCCCGACCCGTGCGGTCCGAGACCATCTAGTGCGGGCCAAAGCCACCGGCCATCGGCCTGGCCACCAGCCAACTGCTCGCACTCCACCAGGCCCGCCGCAACTGGGAACAACGCATGACCGAGTTGCTGCTCGGCAGGCCACGGACCGCACCGCGACCACACCGTGACCGACCCCGACCCGGGCAAGGCATTCCCGGGCGACGAGATCTACCTGAGCATGCCAGGCCTGGGTGACCGTCTCACCGCCCGGATCGCGGGCGAGATCGGCGACCACATCCACCACTACGACACGCCCAACGCACTGCACTGCTACGCCGGCTTCGCCCCGGTCACCCGCCGGTCAGACAAAGCGACTTCGTCGTCGCCCGCCTGGCACACCATCATTACCTTGGTGACACCATGCACCAATGGGCCTTCTGTAGCCTCACCCCAAGTGCCTGGGCCCATGAATTCTACGATCAGAAAATCACCGCAGGCACAAGCCACCATGCCGCTCTGCGCGCCCTGAGCAACCGCTGGCTGCAAATCCTCTGGCACTGCCTGACCAAGGGCATCCACTACGACGAGGCAACCCACCAAGCCAACCGCAACCACGCCCTCCGACACGCTGCCTAGACAGGGGGTTGACAGAGGGTGTCTCACCTGGCAGCGGAGTACGGCGACTTCATGCCGGAGCACCAGGATCTCCGCGTTCTTCGACGCGGAACTTCGGGCCAGCAGTCCGAGCCAGGCCACAAGCTGTCGGAGGATCAA
>JALZHU010000512.1 GCA_030860695.1 Actinomycetota bacterium | reverse complement strand
GGCCATCCAGGGCCATCACCCGCAGGCCATGAAACCACGCCCCGCGGGTACCGGGCCGGGCCATTGGCACCGCGATCCGCTCGAACAACAGCCTCAATGGTGCCTCACCCAGCCGCGTGCGGGCCTGTGGGGTTCCAAAAAGTCGGTCACCTGCCCTGAGCAGTAGTTTTACGCCGCGCGTTCGTACTCGTTGATCAAGCCACCAAGTATCGGGTGACGCCTGATCCGTTGTTGGTTGAGCTCCGCGACGGGGTGGGTCGGTTGCGGTGGGCGAAGGTCGCGGGCGCGGTGCGGTCGTTGACCGTTGTAATGCCGAACGTACTCCGTGAGCAGCCCCCACAAGTGCCGCTGGCCGAAGATCAGCATGCGGTCGGTGAGTTCGGCTCGCAGGGTACGGACGAACCGTTCGGCGAAACAGTTCGCCCGTGGACAGCGCGGAGGAATCCTGACCACGCGGATGCCAACATCGGCCAGGACAACATCGAAGGATGCGGCGAACTGGCCGGCTCGGTCCCGGATGAGGAACTGGAAGTGGGTGACGCGGTCGCCGAGATCCATCACCAGGTTGCGGATCTGCTGGGTGGTCCACGTCCCGTCCGGGTTCGTGGTCGTACCCAGCAGGTGGACGGCTCGTGTGCCGACCTCCAGCACGAAGAACACGTAGATCCGCTTCAGGGTGACTGCGCAGTCCACGTGGAAGAAGTCACATGCCAGCATGGTCGACGCCTGAGTGCGCAGGAACTGTCGCCAGGTCGTGTCGGTGTCCCGGACCGGCGCCGGGGGTATGCGCACTCGCTTCAGGATTCGGCGGATCGTCGAGGCCCCCACGTGGTGGCCGAGTTTGAGCAGCTCGCCCTGGATTCGCTGGTATCCCCAGCTGGGGTTCTCCCGGGCTATGCGTTCGATCAACGAGGCGACGGTGTCCTCGAGGGGCGGACGCCCGATGCGGTGGGGATATGTCCACTTCTTGGCGATCAGGCGACGATGCCAGCGCAGGATCGTGCCCGGCGTGACCAACCGATGCCCCCGCAACATCTGCGGCAGCCTCCGGACCAGCGCGGCGAACACCGCGCGATCCGTCCAGTCCAGGCGGGGCTTCGGGTTGGCTCTGCGCAGCACGGCGACTTCGTGGCGCAGCACCAAGAGTTCGACGTCTTTAGACGCTGACGAACGGGTGAGCAACACCAGCAGGCCCACCAGCTGGAGGAAGATCAGATAGAGCAGACGCAATGACACGGCTGTCGATCATGCCCTGTCAGCCGGCCCGCCGATCTCCCTGGTCAGCAGCGGTGGCCGACTTCTGGAACCCCACACGGTGAGCTACGTGAGCTGCGCGAGGAAATCACCCGACGCGGCAAACTCCTCGAACGCCACGGGGCGGCCAAGGTGACCCGCAAACTAGCCAGCAGCGTCAAAGGGTTGCATCCAGTGGTGATCATCTTCGATGAATGCCACGAGATGTTCGAGCATGGCCGATTCGGCGGGGAAGCCGGACCGCTAGCCATCAAAGTAGTCAAAAAAGCCCGCAAATGTGGCATCACCCTACTGTTTTTGACCCAATCGCCGACCGCCGCGTCCATCCCGAAAGACCTGACCCGGAACTGTTCGAACGGGGTTGCGTTCGCGGTAGCCGATCAGGTCGCCAACGACGGGCTTCTTGGTTCAGGGAAGTACCGACAGGGCATCCGGGCAACCGAGCTACGCCCCGGTGAAGACCGGGGCACCGCAGTCACCACAGGCTTGACCGCGAACCGGTTCGAGCTGGTCAACACCTTCTACATCGCCTTCGACGACGACCGCGACGAGGTGAGTCCGGTCATCACCCGAGCCATGGCACTCCTGGACGAACACGGCCGGTCAGTGCCTATCTCTGAGCCCGAGGACAACGAGACCACTGATCCGAAAATTATGTCGGGGACGGCGTGCTTCATTACCCGGCGGAGCGTGAGCGGAGCCGGGTTGGTGTGAAGGTGACGTGTTTGCTGGCGGTGGGTCAGGCTGTGGGTTCGAGGGTGACTC
>JALZHU010000511.1 GCA_030860695.1 Actinomycetota bacterium | reverse complement strand
CCGAAGGCAAAACCCGCCGCGAAGCCATCCGATGCCTGAAACGCTACATCACCCGCGAGATCTATCAGATCATCACGTCCCCACCCGAAGTCAAGAGATCAGTGGCTTGACATCCATAGGGGCATCACTGCCTTACGGGACACCCTTGCCCCGTAGGGGTGTGACCTTCGCGTTCCCCGATCCTTCAAGACCGGGCGATACGTTGCCTGGGTGCCCTTCGTTAGCATCTGCTCCGGTCCAGCTGTCGCTTTCGATACAGAGGCGACCTCCGGCGTGGACGTCATATTGTCGCCCCATGCTTCCGGGCATCCTTATTCGTCCAGCTCGCCCAGCTGATGTGCCAGGCATCATCGCACTGTTCACCGCCGTCGCGGAGGAACGTTACAGCATCGGCACTGAACCCGGCTTTGACGTCGCCCAACGCCAGTCCAGCATCCTCACATCAATCGGCGAGGCTGCAAGCTGCGTGCTGGTTTGCAGCCAGGGAAGACGTCATTGTGGGCAACCTTGGAATCCAGGCGCAACATAACGTGGGCTCGCTGGGCATGATGGTCGCCCGCCAACACCGTAGGCAGGGCATTGGTGGTCGACTGCTGGATGAAAGCTTGCGCTGGGCACGCGAGTCCGGCCTGCACAAGGTGGACCTTGGGGTGTGGCCCCACAACGCTGCAGCGATAGCCCTCTACCGTTCCCGCGGCTTTGCCGTCGAGGGTCGGCTGCGCCGCCACTACCGTCGGGCCAACGGTGAACTATGGGACGTGGTGACCATGGGCCTCGTGCTCGACACGCAGAGTCCTGGCTCTTCCTATCCCGACGCTGAGAACCTCTGAAGGCGCAAGATCGGGAGGTGTGTCCTGTGACGCACGTCCCGCAAGTGGTTCCTCCGAGACGGATTATGAGCTCGCCGCCACGAAGGTCAGAACGTGCTGAGGAAAGGGAGAGCCTGTGCGGTGTCTGTCTGATTTGATCGTGCCGATGGTCGGCACAAGGCCACTGTCAACCGTGGTTGATCCAGATGGTGCGCATGCCGCTTGCCACGCCGCCGGCAATGTCAAGTTCGGGGTCATCGCCGACCATCCAGCACGGGGTGCCGCCTGCCACGCGGAGGTGGAAGTGCAACGGAACCGGATCGCACGTTAACCGGTTCGGGCAGGTCAGAGCGGGCGTCGAGGCGGGCCGCGTCTCTGAGTACGTGGAGGCGCTCGCTGTGTGCCAGACCGCCCTGGCGGACACCTGCTCGTCGTCGACGGCGTGAGCGTTCAGAAACAGGCTTATGTCGAGGGCACCCGTCGAGTTGCCGTCAACTAGCCGACGTTGCGGATGAACCAGTCGAGTTCACCCCGCTCGGCCTGGAAGGTCGTTTCAGCGAGTCGAAAACCTGCTCGTCGGGCGACAGCGGACGAGGCCGTGTTTGCCGGGTCGACGCGGATGAGCGCCTGCTTGATGTTGGTGCGCTCGTGAAGGGACCGGACGGCGAGGAGCACCGCGCGAGTGGCCAGACCCCGCCCGCGCCACGCTGGATACAGCCCGAAGGCGAGGTTGGCCTGCTCCGGGGTGGCGTAGGGGTGGTGGAGTTGGACGTCGATGGTTCCGGCGAGCGTGTCGCGGCTCGCCGGGTGGATTCCGAAGGTAAAGATCGGGCCGTCTGCTGCCCACATGGCCTCAGCGTGCGCCCGCACAGTCTCGGCACTGCCGCGGCCACCGTTGAGCCACTTGACGGGCATCGTCAACTTGGTTGCCTGCCTCGTGACTGAGAGGATCGCCGGGTTGCTCGCAGTGGCATGGTTGGATCGGCCCGGGTGGGTCTCCGGTGTGGTCGGTCAGGCGGCTGCCGTGCCCGTGACCTCAGCCCAGGTGGCGAACCGGATGGTCATCTTGCGGCGGTATTCCTCGGCGCCGAGGCGGTGACGGCGGGGTCGGAAGTGCGGCGATATCGCACTGAACGCGGACAGAAACCGTTGCGCATGCCCTGCTGAACTTTTTCATGGCGCGTTCGCGGACTCGGGTCGGCTGGTGGGA
>JALZHU010000068.1 GCA_030860695.1 Actinomycetota bacterium | reverse complement strand
CCGTCGCCGGGACCGGCTCCGCCGTCTTCTGCTGGGTGTCCCCTCGCCGGACTGCCGGTTACCAGGCGCCGTGTCATCCTGTCGAAACCCCTTCCGTGTCCGAGCAGAGGACGCCAGGCATACGCATCGCGGCCGTGGCAGACGTGGCGGCGAGGGAGGAACGGATGTCGGAACCAGCGACGAGCTACAAGGTCGGCTACTTCGTCGGGAGCCTGTCCTCCACCTCGATCAACCGGATTCTCTCCCGCGCGCTGATCCGCGTCGCGCCGGCCGAGCTCCGGTTCACCGAGATCCCGATAGACAACCTGCCGCTGTACAGCCAGGACTACGACACCGACTACCCGCCCGAGGCGATGGCGCTCAAGGACGCGATCGCCCGGTCGGATGCCGTGCTGTTCGTGACGCCCGAGTACAACCGCTCCATCCCCGGCGCGCTCAAGAACGCCATCGACTGGGCATCACGGCCGTGGGGGCAGAACTCCTTCCACCACATCCCCGCCGCCGTGATCGGGACGTCGATCGGCGCGATCGGCACCGCCGTCGCCCAGCAGAGCCTCCGCGGCGTGCTCAGCTTCTGCAACGCCCGGCAGATGACCTCGCCCGAGGCCTACATCCGCTACTCGCCGGAGACCTTCCGCGACGACGGCGAGGTCATGGACGAATCGCTGGTCTCCGTCCTCAAGGACTACATGGAGGAGTTCCGTGACCATGTCATGCGGGTGCTGACGGTGCTGCCCCGGCCCGCGTGACGACTACCGCGGTGGGCTGACCTCGACGCCCTGCTCGAGTGCCTGGGCGAGCGTGCGGGCGTCGTGGGGTCCGACGTGCCGCCGGCCGTTGACGAAGAAGGTCGGGGTCCCTCGTGCGCCGCTGGCCTCGGCACTGGCGACGTCGTCGCGAACGCGCTGGCCGTGCACGCCCGCGCCCAGCTCGCGGGCGAACCGCTCCAGGTCCAGCCCCAGCGCGGCCGCGTGGTCAAGCAGGTCGTGTGCGTCGAGCGCGTGCTGGTGGGCGAACAGCCGGTCGTGCATGGCCCAGAACGCCCCTTGGACGGCCGCGGCTTCGGCGGCTTCGGCGGCGAGCTCTGCGTGCTGGTGGACCTCGGGCAGCGGCAGGTGCCGGAACACATAGCGCAGATCGTCGCCGAACTGCGCGCGCAGCTCCTCGACCACCCCGGTTGCCTGGCCACAGAACGGGCACTCGAACCCGCCAAACTCGACGAGGGTCAGCGGCGCGTCAACTGGGCCGCGCACGTGGTCGATGTCGGGGTCGACTGGCGGGTCCAGCCGAGTCGGCCGCGTCGGCGCCGGCCCGGACCGGCGGTCGAGGACCCGGAACAGCACCGTGCCGAGGGCCACCGCGACCACGGACGCCGCTAGCACCCCGACGGTGGCCTCCTCGCGCAGCCGCGCGTCGTCGAAAGCAAGGTCGGCGACGAACAGGGAGACGGTGAACCCGATGCCGCACAGCGCCGCCCCACCCCACACGCTGCCGAGGTTCACTCCCGGTGGCAGCGCGCCGACCCGGAGCCGGACGGCGAGGGTCGCCGTCAGCCCGACCCCGACCAGCTTCCCTACCACCAGCCCGACGACCACGCCGAGGGTCACCGGTGAGGTGAGCGCGCGGCTGAGCAGGTCGGCGTCGAGCCGGACCCCGGCGTTGGCCACGGCGAACACCGGGACGATGACGTAGCTGCTCCACGGCACGAGCAGAGCGCCGATCCGTTCGTTCGGCGAGACCGCGCGTTCCACCGAGAGCTTGGCTTCGCGCGCCAGCGACGGCTGCGGCGACTGCCGGAATGCTCGCGCGAGGGTGCCGGCCCGCTCGACTTCGTCCCGGCGCGGCGGGTAGGCGCTGACCAGCAGCCCGAGCACGACGCCGCCGATCGTCGTGTGCACGCCCGAGGCGTGCATCGCTAGCCACAGCGCCACGCCTACCGCGAAGTACGCCGGGCCGCGCCAGACCCGCAGCCGGGCCAGCACCACGAACGCCAGCACACAGAGCGCCGAGATGAGCAGCGCGCCGGGGCGGACGTCTTCGGAGTAGAAGAAGGCGACCGCGCTCAGCGCGCCGATGTCGTCAACAACCGACAGCGACAGCAGGAAGACGCGCAGCTGCGTCGGGCAGCGCGGACCGATCAGGGCCAGGGCGCCAAGCACGAACGCTGTGTCCGTGGCCATGGCGATGCCCCAGCCGACCGCGCCCTCGCTGCCGGCGTTGATCGCCAGGTAGAGCAGCACCGGCACGACGATGCCTGCGATGGCCGCCAGCGCCGGCACGGTCAGCCTTCTACGCTGGGTCAGCTCACCCATCGACAGCTCGCGGCGGACCTCCATGCCGATCAGGAAGAAGAAAAAGCACATCAGGCCGTCGTTGACCCAGTGCCGCAGGTCTTCGGTGACCTGCGCCGAGCCCAGCCGCAGGGAGAACTCCGTGGACCACAGCGCGGCGTAGGACCCGCCCCACGGCGAATTGGCCCACGCCAGGGCGAGCACGGTGGCGCCGACCAGCAACCCGGCGCTGGCCGCCTCGGTGCGCAGGAACCGCCGCACTGGGCCCGAGAGCTGAGCCACCAGGTTGATCGATCCTGTCCGCGACGCCGCCCCGGGCGGTGCGCTCGTCATGTTCCTAGGCTGTCAGCACGTCGGAGAGCCGACAACGGCCTGCGGTCCCCAGTCCTGTCTGTCGACGTGCTGATCAGTTCTCGCTGTCGAGCGCGTCCATGAGGGAGGCGGCGTAGCGGCTGCCGGCAGCGGAGTCGGCGGGGATGGCCTTAGTGAGCTCGGTGAAGTCGTCCTCGGTGAGGTCGAGGTCGGCAGCGGCCACAGATTCGGCGAGCCGGGTGCGGGTGCGTGCGCCGACGAGGGGGACGATATCGGCGCCGCGGGAGGCGACCCAGGCGATAGCGAGCTGGGCGACACTGATGCCCTTGGCGTGCGCGAAGCGGCGCATCTCGTCGACCAGTCGCAGGTTGTGCTGGAGGTTCTCGCCCTGGAACCGGGGGCTGTAGCCGCGGAAGTCGCCTGCGGTGAGTTCGCGCTGCGGTGTCCAGTGACCGCTGAGCAGGCCTCGGGACAGTACGCCATAGGCGGTGATGCCGATTCCGAGTTCACGCGCAGTGGGCAGGATATCGGTCTCGATGCCACGGGAGAGCAAGGAGTATTCGATCTGAAGGTCCGAGATCGGGTGTACGGCGGCGGCGCGGCGCAGGGTGTTGGCGCTGACCTCGGACAGGCCAATGTGGCCGACGTGCCCGGCCTGGACGAGTTCGGCCACGGCTCCGACGGTGTCTTCGATGGGGACGGCCGGGTCTAGGCGGGCGGGGCGGTAGATGTCGATGTGGTCTGTGCCGAGCCGGCGCAGGCTATAGGCGGCGAAGTTCTTGACCGCGGCCGGGCGGGCATCGTTGCCGTTCCAGCCGCCGTCGGGATCCCGTAGGACACCGAACTTCACGCTGATCACGACCTGGTCGCGGTCACGGCCGCGCATGGCGTCACACAGGAGTAGTTCGTTGTGGCCGGCGCCGTAAAAGTCACCGGTGTCGAACAGGGTGATTCCGGCGTCGAGGGCGGCATGGATGGTGGCGATCGACTCGGCGTCGTCGGTGGGGCCGTACAGGTCAGACATGCCCATCAGACCCAGACCGAGGGTCGACACGGTTGGCCCATTACGGCCGAGAGTGCGGGAATTCATCAGTTCTCCTTTGAGAGGGTCACGGCGCGAAGTCGTCCGACGCGACAGCAGGGTGCCGGTCGTCGCTGGTATCTGAACGATCACCAGCTGGTGAGGGACTGGGGGAAGGTGAACAGCCGGTCGGGGTCATAGCGCTGTGCCACCTGGCGCAACCGGGCCAGGTTGTCGCCGTAGTAGGCCCGCGCCCAGTTCGGCATGCTGGCATCGAGGTAATTGACGTACCCGCCGCCGCCGATGATGTCAGCGAACTGGTCCCGCACCTCGGCTACTGACGAGGCCGCGGCTGCCCAGTCGGCCGGGGTCGTCTTCCGGTAGATCTGCACGGTAGCTAATGCTTCCCGGTGGGGAAATGCGGTGTCAGCTGATTTAACTCTGCTGACCGCGCCGCCAAGTCCATCGATGAGCAAAAGCATGGTTTGGCCGTTGCACGCCGAGACAATCTGGACAGGGTCGGACACCGGCGCAGGCAGTATCCGAGACGAGGCCACGAACGCCTCTCGATTCCAGTGCTCGCCACTGGCCTGGCCATGGCACTCGGCGGTCGATTTGGTCGAGCAGCCGGCAAAGTAGCGCATCGCGTCGAGATAGCCGTGCTGGGCGATGGTGCGGACCGTCGGTTGGCTGCCGACCCGGTCAATCAGGTTGGTAAGCAGGGGATCCAGCGCGCTTGCCGAGCCGACATAGCAGCCGATGATCGTGCTGCCCGGCGGGCTGCCGCCGGTGATGTTGCAGTTTGAACACAGGTCGTCGGGCATGCTGATGATCCATTGCTGCCAGCTGCCGAGGACGTCAGGCGCTGAGCCGGCGGGAAAATTGAGCTGAAACACGGTCAGTTCCGGCGCCGGCACGGTGTCAAAGGTGAGCGAGCTGACAATGCCGAAGTTGCCGCCACCGCCGCCCCGCAACGCCCAGAACAGGTCCGGCTCCGCTGACGCCGACACCGTGCGCGACGTGGTGTCGGCCGTCACCACGGTCGCTGACACCAGTCGATCGCAGGTCAGCCCGTACTTGCGGGACAGCACGCCGATCCCGCCGCCGAGCGTGAGACCAGCAATGCCGACCGACGGGCACGAGCCGGCCGGTAGGCACCGCCCGGCCCCGGCGAGCGCGGTGTAGACGTCGATCAGCCGCGCACCGGCACCGATCACTGCAGTCCCATCGGCGTTGACCTGCACGCTAGCCAGGCCGGACAGGTCGACAATCAGCGCGTCGTCCGGGGTCGAGTAGCCGGGATAGCTGTGCCCACCGCTGCGAGCCGCGATCGGCACCCTGGCCTCAACGGCGGCCGACACGCACACCTGCACGTCCTCGATGCGCCGGCACTGTGCGACAGCAGCTGGCGTCCGATTGTCGAACAGTGGGTTGAATGACCGACGGGCCAGGTCATAGCCTGGCTGGCCCGGTGTGATCAACGGGCCGGACAGCTTCCTGGCCAGAGCCGGAAAGTCGATCGGTGGGAGAGCTGTCTCAGCAGTTCCGGACGGCTGGGGTTGCGGAGGCGACGTGGTCTGCCCGCCAGCGCAGCCGGCCAGCGCAGCGGCTGCCGCGCCAAGACCGGCGGAATGCAGAAACGCACGCCGGTTGATTGGCACGGTGCCGACTCCTCCACACTCGGGACATTCCGCAGCAAGCCGAGTTGATCAACCTACCGTGTGCGGGGCGCGTCGGTGATGTCGGTGTAAGCCACGGACGAACGGGGTCAGCGGCAATCGCTGCCCGGCAACTGGACGCTGCTCGTCGCGGCATATCCGGGCTCAATGACCATGGGCACTCTCCCCGGTCGGCAGCGCGGGCACAACCTGCGCGTCGATCACCGGCGGCTGCGGCCAAATCGGGACACTCGGCGCGGCCACGTACACGTTCACCACGGTTGGGCGTTGCTCGGGCACCCGCTCGGACTCCCACCGAGTGCGAGCCTCGACGAGCTCGTGCTGGTTCTGGAGCGCCTGATTCGCGAAATGCCGAAGGCGACTCTCGGCGTACTTGCGGTTCTCCTGACCGCGGGCGACCCAGCCGATAGCAAACCACCCCATCGCAACGAGTATGGCCCCCATCCACAGAAATCCGACAGTCATCACTGACCTCCAGTCACAACACGTAGGAGCCGCTGCTCCAGCCGCCATACCAGCGTAGGCTGGGCGCACCAGATCCGCGGACGTGTCAGGCGCTCCGGTCACTCATCTCGACGTGGAGGGCTCTTCCCCGGGACCCGGCGCCGTCAGGAGCGGGTGTTCTCGCTCCCGTCCTCACCGCGGGCGCCGGACCGGGTACGCGCCGGGTCGACTTCTCGTTCGGGATGACGCCGGAGGTATTCCGCCTCGAGTTGTGCGGTGCGGTTGCTGTGTTCACGCAGCGCATGAGGTGCGCCGTGCAGGAAAGTGCGGTGGCGGGTGGTGTGGAGATGCTCCAGCTCGCGGAGCAAGTCTGTTTCTGCAAGGTTCTCGGGGGGCACACCGGGCACGTCGTCCTCCTATGATCGGATAGTGCGAGATCTACCGGTACCCCGGCCAACTATGTCAGCCCCGTGGGGTGGGTGGCCTTCCTGGTCGCGCTGCTGATCACCGTCGTCGGTGCGATCCTCGGGGTGGTGGGCGCGACAGCCAACCGGGTGAAGACCTGGGACGAGTTCCTGCTGTGGGTGATCGGTGGGGCGATCGGCGGCGTGCTCGCCGTGTTCGGCTGGACCTGCATCATCCTTGGCGTCTGGACGCTGTTCGGGCTCGGCGTGAACGTGGCCACCGCCGCCACTCTCGGTCTGATCATCGTCGGGACGGCGGGTTTGCTTGGGGCCGTGGTCTGCCCACTGCTGGATAACACCGACAGCACGGTGGCGTGGTTGTTCAGTTTCCTGATCAAGTGGGTGCAATCGCCGCTGTTGAGCACTGCCGGCCTCGTGGCGACGCTGATCGTGGTGATCGGACGCGGCAAGGTGGACTTCCGCCGGGGCATGCTGTTCATCGGAGTGGGTCCTGGTGGCGGCGCGCTGACGCTCGGTGCCGTGGCCTGGACCCAGTCCGGCCACTTCAACCCGGACAAGAGCGTGCCGGACAGCCTGGCTCGACACGAATCGACGCACAGCCGGACCGTGGCGGCAATCGGCGAGTTCGGTTTCTACCTCACCTACGTCACGATTGGCGCCATCTGGGGATCGGCGCAGGGCGGCTCGTGGAATGACCTCAACGCAGCCGGCTGCGGCAACCCGTTCGAGAAGACGGCGCACACCTTCATGGCGACCCGGCCACCGCCGTCGCGGGAGCGGCTGCCCCCGTCTTGACGGGTTAGGGTTGAAGCCATGGAGTTGTTCCCGTCCTTGCCGCTGAAGGCCTGGGCCGACACCAAGGAGACCTTGCATCGGTTCGCTCAAGTGGTCGGCAAGGTCCGGCTGGCCGCTAGCGTGCGGCGCAACCACTGGTGGAATGTGCCGTTCCACCTCACTGGGCGGGGTATAACCACTCGTCCGATGGGTAGCGACCCGATATTCACGATTGACTTCGATTTCGTGGCTCATCAACTGTTTGTCTGCTCGATTACCGGTCAGGCGGTGTCGTTTCCGCTGGCTGGCCAGTCGGTGGCGTCTTTTTATCAGCACATGGTGCAGGCGTTGAACACGCTTGGCGTTGACGCGGCGATTGAGCATCCCTGCCCTTTTGACCTGCCGGATGCAGACAGACCGTTTGCTGAGGATACCGAGCACTCGACCTACGACCCGGTGTGGGCCACTCGCTACTGGCAAGTGCTTAGCCAAGTCAATCTCGTGTTGGAGAAGTTCGCCAGCGGGTTCTCCGGAAAGATCAGCCCGGTGCATCACTTCTGGCACACTTTCGACCTTGCAGTTACCCGGTTTTCCGACCGCCGTATCGACCAACCCGCCAGCGTCGACCCGGTTACCCGGGAGGCCTACTCCCGGGAGGTCATCAGCTCCGGGTTCTGGTTCGGCGATGACAACTTCCCCGCACCGGCGTTTTACTCCTACACCGCTCCGGAGCCGGCGGGGCTGGCCGACGAGCCGCTGCAACCGGTCGCCGCACGATGGGTGGAGCAGCGGGGCGGCCACCTGGCCGTCTTGCCGTACGACGACGCCCGTGGGCAAGCCGACCCCCGGGCCGCGGTACTGGAGTTCTACGAAAGCGCCTACCAGGCCGGCGCTCGACTCGCCGGCTGGGACGTCGATCACCTGAGCTGCCCCGGTGGAGTGACCGACCCCGCAGCCCGATCCCGCACTTAATCGTCGGCTGATGCCTCCCAGCTCCGCGCGGACGCGAAGCACCGACGGCCCCCGCAGTTCTGCCGGGGGCCGTCGGGAACGTCCCGTCAGGTGCCCTGGCGGTCCTGCTCCGAGCGCTCGAAGCTCTCGGCTTGTCGCTCGTGCGCCTCAGCCGTCGCCCGCGCTTGGGCTGCCTTCTCCTCCTCCTGGCCCTTGCGCTGCTGCGCCTGGCCCTCTTTGCGGAGGTCGTCGCTGCCGGTGACGCTCCCGGCCGCCTCCTTCAGCTTGCCCTTAGCTTCGTCGGCGATGCCCATGATCGTCCAGCCTCCTTTGTATCGATTGACCGGGGACCGACTACCCCAGTGGCGGGCACCCCAACCCCTGCAGGCCATCGAAAAACCTCGGTTCAACGACCACTGGCCTCGTGCGGCACCTGCGGCACCGCAGTGGACGGGTCAAGGACGTGGGACAACGATAGTGTGGGCGCCGTGCGTCGTTCCGGCCCAGTCAGCGCGCCTGTTGGCTACGGGCCCGGTGACCACCTGTGCTGGATGTACGAGGGCGAGCAGGCGTGGCGGGACGTGGCGGTCCGTTACCTGCACGACGGCGCCCAAGGCCATGACCGGCTTTGGTACGTCGCCGACAAGGTCGAGGCAAAGCTCGTCGATGACCTGACCGGCTTGCCGTCCCGCGACGCCATGCTGGACTCCGGCCAGCTGAGGGTCTTGCCGTTGACCCACGCCTACGGACCCATGCAGACCTTCGAGGCCGCCAGGAAGATCGAGGCCCTCAACGGCGAGGCGCTTGCAGCTGTCGAGGCCGGTTACCGGGGTCTGCGCCTGGCTGCTGAGGCCTCGCCGCTGGGGGCGAATCGGGACGACGCCCGCCGGTTCGCCGGCTACGAGCTGCTCGTCGACGCCATGGTGGCAGCGACCCCGCTATCGTTGCTGTGCGGCTACGACCAGCACCACGTGGCGAAGGAAGCGGCCGCGGCGCTGCGCTTCGTGCATCCGTTGCGCCACGGCGGCAATGGCGACCTGGGCGCCGGCCTGTATGCCGAGGGCGGCGGCCGCTGGCGGCTCAGCGGCGAGTTGGACCTGACCAACCAGGACGCGCTCGATGTGGCGCTCGCCGCGCTGCCAGCTACGCAGGACGTCCACCTAGACCTTGGTGGCCTCCACTTCATCGGAGTGGCTGGAGTCCGATCCCTGGTCACCCTGGCCGCACGGCTGACCCCGACCTGGCGCCTGGTGCTGCACGACTCGCCCTGCGTGCTGAAACGAGTACTGGAAGTCGGCTGGGCGGATGTTCCCGGCTTGGAGATAGTCGGCTCATGACCACGGCGAGCAAGGAGGCGACGAACGGCGCCCGCGCCCACCACCGATCCGTACGTCGGCTTTCTCCCCGGCAGGGACGACCTACGCGGCGGACTCGGGCTGTGGATCACCAACCAGATGTGTAGCCGGGTCACGTTCTGCTACGCGCCGGACGGCTTCACGCTGCGCCTCGTCGCCGGGACCACCCCTCCGCCGGCCAACACCGCTTGATCACCCGTCAATCCCGTCGGAGCGCAGGCGCTGTGCCTGCGCACGTTCTGCCAGCAGGGATCTCAGCGGCTTGGACCGCATCAGCACCCGGACGTGACGCTGGACTGCATCGCCTTGGGCCGCAGCATGCCGGCGTGGGACGCGCAGGACTTCGCCGCTATCAGAACCACTCTGGCAACCAGCGTCGCTCGCCTCGCCCACGCCGGCGCCGATTTCTTTGTCTGCCCCGACAACACCGCTCACCTCGCCTTGGAATCCGTGGGCGCGCCACTCGCGCTGCCGGGGCTGCACATCGTCGATGTCCTGGTCGAGCAGGCCACCCGCGACCGGCGACGTAGGGTGGGCATCCTGGCGACGAAGTACACGATGGTCAGCGACCTCTACCCGCGAGCACTGGCTCGACATGGCATCGATGCCGCCATCCCAAATGACGACGACCGTCAGGTCGTCAACGACATCATCTTCGGTGAACTGGTGGAAGGGATCTTCACCGACCAGGACCGCTCAACCTACGCGCGGATCATCGAGAAGCTCCGAGAGCGCGGCTGTGACGCCGTGGCGTTAGCCTGTACGGAGATCCCCTTGCTCATCGACGCTCATTCATCGCCGCTGCCCGTGCTCGACTCGACACGGCTGCTGGCCTCTGCGGCGTTCGACGTGGCCGTCGGGCACCGGCCGATGCCCTTGTGGCGCGGTGGCGCCACCACGTGACGGCGCGCTGGCAGGCCTAGTGATCTCGTGTGGGAACTGGAAGCACCGGACCTGACGGGCGCCGGCCTTCAACCACTGGACTATTTCTCCAGGAGCTATGGGTTGCTGAAGTCGGGGACGGTGATCGAGCCGTCCTCTACCAGTGGCAGGCCCGGGTTGTACGCAATTTTCCAGGCGTGGCCGTCGAGATCGGTGAAGACCCCCGCATAGCCGCCATAGAACGTCTTGGCCGCAGGGCGGGTGACCACGGCCCCTGCACGCTGCGCCGCTGCGATGACATCGCGATTTTTGATTGATGCCCTCGGCCAGGACCGCGGCAGGCGACACCGTCGATGAAGGTCGCCGTGCGCTTGGCCGGCACGACGCGTCCAGCGGCGACCGACCGGCGTAGACCCGTGCGCCCTCACTGACCACGCCGACGATCTCGGTGTGTAGCCCGGGCGACGCTAGGCCCATGGTTGCTAGGAGTGGCGGGTCTAGTGCTGCACGTCATTCCTTGCGGGAACGGGTGCGCGGAATAGGCTGGGCGAACTCGACGACGAACCCATCGGGGTCGGCGATGTGCACAGTGCGGTGCCCCCAGGGTCGGTCCGCGGGTCCGCTGAGCACGTTGATGCCGAGACTAATGAGGCGCATCGTTTGCGCGTCGACGTCTTCGACCACGAACACCACTTCGCCAGTAGGTCCGGGTACCGGGTCTTCTCCGGTCAGCCATGCCGCCCGGCGCCGTTCGTAGAGCGCGAATCGGGTCTCCCCGGTGGCAAACTCCGCGTATCCGGCGTCGGTGAACTTGTGCTGGAGGCCGACCACGTCGCGATAAAACGCCACCGACGCGGGCAAGTTAGACACGTACAAAATGAGGTAGCTGAGTCGGTGCACACGGTTCAGAGTAGGCGTCTGCCGGCGGATCATTTCAGGCTCTGAACAATAGTTCACACCATATCAATTATTGCTGCTGTGCCAAGGAGCGCGGGACTTGCGGTGCAGTCGCTGCGAGATCATTAAGCATCACGTTGACAACTAGCCATCACATACGTGACCGTATCGCGATCACGAGGGTGACTCAGCACCTATTCTGTGGCTAGCTGGCTGCGGGATCGATGGTGTGCAGTGCGACCCACCGCCAGAGCAGCCCGAGCGTGACGGCGCAGACGCCGGCGAGCAGTAGGTAAGGCGCGCGGTCGCCGGCGAGTTCAGCCAGGCGCGCGCCTCCTGCCGCGCCCGTCGTCTGCCCGGTCGCCCAGGCCAGGTTAATGAGGGCGAAGGCAAACCCCTGAGCGACCCCGAGTGCCTCCGCGCCGTCGCTGAGAATCGCCATCGCGGGGGTGTACAGGGCGCCGATCAGTGGTGCCCCCAGCACGACCACGATGCCGAACAGCAGCGCCGTTTCAGGCCAGGGCAGCACGGCCATGGCGAGCCCGCCGCCTGCGACGCTGGCTGCGGCGGGCACGAGCCGACCGTAGCGGTCTGAAAGACGGCCCACGAGCGGGTTCACCGCTGCCTCAAGGGCCGCGGCGAGGAGGAAGGCGGCGCCGATAGCGCCCGCTCCCGCCCCGAGCTCGTCGAGCCGCAGTGGAGCGAGCACGGACATCGTGCCGATCAGCACGCCCGGCAGCGTCGTGAGCCAGATGCCGGCCACAACGCGCCGGTCGGCCAGGGAAGCCAGCAGTGCGCGCAGCCGGGCGTCGCCGCTCGAAGGAACGCCCCGCATTCGCGCCGCCCATGCCATGAGCCCGGCGCCCGCGGTGGCGACCCCACCGAACACGACTTCCTTTCCCACCGCAGCGGCGGCGGTCCCGAGCACCGGGCCGAATAGGGCACCCGCGACGGCGGCGCTCAGGGCCGTGCCAATCATGGTGCCGCGATGGGTGCGCGGTGCCGCCTCGATCAGCCAGCCGAGCGCCCCCGCCCACGACGCGGCACCGCCCACGCCTTGGGCGAACCGTGCGACGTCGAGCACGATGGCGCTGTCGCCGACCGCGAAGGCGACGTTCGACCCCACAAGCAACCCAAGACCCAGCAGCACCGTCGTCCGCGCACCCGCCCGGGCGGCGAGCCATCCGCCGGGCAGCGCGCCCACGAAGGTCCCAGCAGGATAGGCCGCCGCGAGCACGCCAGCGGCCGACTTCGACAGCTCGAACCGCTCGCTCAGCTCCGGCAAGAGCGGCGTGATCGCCGCGTAGAACAGCGTGTCGATGAAGACAACGACGCAGGTGAAGGCCAGCAGGCGGCGCATTCCCCCGAAGCCAGGGCCGTTGCACGCCTTCACTGCGCTCGTCGCCCTTGGTCACGTCGCTGCGGCCCCACAGCCATCGCGTGATCTTCTGACGTCGACACAACCGAGGATGATCATTCGGTGGTCGCCCTGGATCCGGGACCGACACACTGCAAGATCACAATCTACGGCTGGAGTGCTAGCCGGATGATCGTCGTGTCGGCCCGGGTGGTGTTGAAGGCGTAGGTGCCGGCTGCGTGGCTAAGGCATCGTGTGATCTCGGCAGCGAAGGCCTCGGCCTGCTGCAGATGCGGTGTGACTGTGCCCCAGGCCGCCCAGCGGTCCCGGGCGGCCGCGGTGAGTTCGCCGAGGTGGCGGGCGATCCGCGCCAGGTCCCAGACCAGTGTCAGGGTCTCCTCGCCAGTGGCGGTCATCGGCAACGCAGCTGCGGTGGCCAGTGCCGCCGCTGCCTCTTCAATCGGAGTATTGATCGTGGGGTTCATGATTATGTCGCCATCTGAGTTCGGCTCAGTCCGTGCACTACAACAGAGTTGGTGTTGGGGTTTCTGATACCCCCTTCACCCCTGGATCTAAGATCATCACCGCATCACCACACAATCACCACACAGGCAGACGAACTCAAGGCAGCGGTGCAACCTAACCTCAGGACTGAGTGACTCAACAACGACTGCGCGCGGATCCGGATTCAGGGGTCAGCGGTGCCGGCCCGGTAGCCTCGGCGTTGATGTAGCGGTCCGCGCCATCGGGAAGCGTCAAAACCGGCAAGCACCAGGTTTCGCGATCAGAAGATCTTGAGTCGCTCGGGTTTCCCGTTGGGGTCTTGGACGTATACCGCGCCGCCGGAGTGCATGATCTCGTCGAGGTAGTTATAGACCTGCAGCGCCCGGTTGATGGTGTCGGTCTTGCTGTCGCCCGTACGTTGGACAGTTGCCTCTAGAGCGTTCCAGGCTCGAGGGGTGAGGTTGACCGTCACTCGTTCCAGCGTCCCGTGACCCCGGCCGGCGGTGGCCGCTGCATGGTCTCGATCGGTGGTCGCGTGGCCTCTCGTCGGTGGCATCTTGCCTCAACCTTCCTCTGAGCAGTACCAAGCCGCTCGTAGCAGCCGAGCCGCTTGGCTGGCCACGTAGAGCTGCTAGCTGGGGCGGTTGGTGCCGCTTCTCACCCGGCTCACTGCTGTACTCCATTCAGATAAAGTGCAGCCATACTGACGGGTCTACTACACAGTTGTCAACCATCCGATACATAGAAGAGCCGGTTACGTGACATGTAGCAGCCATATAGAGTCTGACCCTGAACTGTACAGCAGCTGCTCACCCTGGTAGTTTGCCCATGGGGATGCCTGTCACATGATGTAGCGGCCCGGGCGCAAGGAGTTCGCGCCATGGATGAAAACCTGCACCAGGGCGACGAGCCCGAGCAAGGTGAGCTGACGCAGCTTGAGCGCGAGCCGGGCCCGCGTGCCGATCCACTATTCGACCGCCAGACAGACGAAACCGAGTTCGCCAGCCGCTGGTTCCGGGCGCGCCTTCGCAGCAATACCCCGACCCGTTCGCCCACCAGCACCGCAATCGCCGTGACGAAACTTGTTCTAGCTGCAGGGCTGCCCGCCGCCGGCGTGGTGGCAGGCGGTTGGGCGATGCGGGTAGCGGGCGGACTGATCCTGACACTTGCCGTAGTCGTGTTCGTCCTGGTCGGGGGCGTCGGACTGTTCCTCATCCTCCGGATCGAACAACACACCCGCGAAATCAACGACGGCGAGGATGGCAGCGAAGGCGGCGAGGTCGACCCTCGACGAGCCGGTCGCGGCGGGCGGCATGCTCGCCGCCAAACCGGACACCCCGGCCCAGTCCGGCCCCGCGGAGCAGTTCAGCCACCGGGACGGAGATGAACGGCAAGTGTGCGGCCATCCCCGCGGTCAGCCGCGTAGAAATGCCAGGACTTCGGCGTTGAAGGTCTGGGCGTGGGTGACGTTCAGTCCGTGGGGTGCATCCTTAACGAGGACGAGTTTGCTGCCGTTGACGGCTTCGGCGGTGCGCCGGCCGCTGACCTCGAAGGGCACGATCGCGTCGGAGTCGCCGTGAATAACCAGGGTCGGGATGGTGAATCCTTGGAGGTCGCCGCGGAAGTCGGTCTTGGTGAACGCCGTCGTGCAGTCGAGGGTGCCTTTTGGTGACGCGGCTGCGGCAATCGCGGCGTGGTAGCGCCGCAGCGGTTCGCTGACCAGGTCGGTGCGGCCGCGAACAGCGAAGAAATTGGTGACGAACTGGTCGACGAAGGCGACGCGGTCGGCTCGGATGCCGTCGTGGAAGCCGGTGAGGGTAGCGTCGTCGATACCGCCCTCAGGGTTGTCGGCGGACTTGTACAGGTACGGCGGGACGGCGGCAGCGAACACGGCCTTGGTGACGCGCTCAGTGCCGTACCGGCCGACGTAGCGGGCGGCCTCGCCGCCGCCCATCGAGAACCCGATGAGGGTCACGCCGGTCAGGTCGAGGTGTCCGATGAGTTGATGCAGGTCGGCGGCGAAGGTGTCGTAATCGTACCCGTCCCAGGGCTGGGACGAGGCGCCGAAACCGCGCCGGTCGTAGGTGATCACCCGGTATCCGTCTTCGACCAGTGCGGGAACCTGGTGCTCCCCAGGATCGGCCGGACAGCGGCCAACCGTGGAAGGCGGGCGGTGCCGCCGTGGGCACGAGGTCCACGCGCGGGCTGACGGCCTGCACAATTTCGTCGAGTTGACCCGCAGGCCGGTTCGCGCCCGTCGCCGCGTAGGCATATGTAGGCAGCCTGGATACCACGGCGGCACCGCCCGCCTTCCACGGTTGGTCATAGGGCCGTCCCTGGTGAGAGGATGATGTCCCGACTAGTGGACCACTCCCTGGACACAGCGTTATGCCTCCTCTGCGGTCGCGAACGGTCACGCATGGACGCAACATGGCAGGCGCCCGTGCGCTCTGGCGTGCGACCGGCATGACCAACGACGACTTCGGCAAGCCGATTGTGGCGGTGGCGAACAGCTTTACTCAGTTCGTGCCTGGCCACGTGCACCTGCGCGATGTGGGCCGCATCGTCGCCGAGTCGGTCGCCGCTGCCGGCGGGGTGGGGAGGGAGTTCAACACGATCGCAGTGGACGACGGCATTGCGATGGGCCACGGTGGCATGCTCTACTCGCTACCCAGCCGCGAGTTGATCGCCGACGCGGTGGAGTACATGGTGAACGCGCACTGCGCTGACGCCCTGGTCTGCATCTCCAACTGTGACAAGATCACACCTGGAATGCTGCTCGCCGCGCTGCGGCTGGATATCCCGACCGTGTTCGTCTCTGGCGGTCCCATGGAGGCCGGCCGTACCGTCTCGGCGGATGGCGTGGTCCGCCGCCGGCTGGATCTGATCAACGCGATGTCGGCCGCTGCCGACGACGCGGTCTCCGACGATCAGCTCGGCGAGATCGAGCGTTCGGCCTGCCCGACCTGCGGGTCCTGTTCTGGCATGTTCACCGCGAACTCGATGAACTGCCTGGTTGAGGCGCTGGGGTTGGGGCTGCCCGGCAACGGTTCATTGCTTGCCACGCACGCGGCCCGCCGCACGTTGTTCTCTGACGCGGGCACGACTGTGGTGGAACTGGCCCGGCGCTACTACGACGGGGATGACGGGTCAGTGCTGCCCCGCGCCATCGCGAGCCAAGGCGCGTTCGCCAACGCGATGGCCTTGGACGTCGCGATGGGCGGGTCCACCAACACGGTGCTGCACCTGCTCGCCGCGGCGCAGGAGGCCGGAGTGGGATTCGGGCTCAAGGAGATTGACGAGGTCTCCCGCCAGGTCCCCTGTGTGGCCAAGGTGGCCCCAAACGGGGATTACTACATGGAGGACGTGCACCGGGCGGGCGGTATCCCGGCAATCCTCGGCGAGCTGGACCGGGCCGGCCTGCTGAACCGGGACGTGCACAGCGTGCACAGCGCGTCACTGGTCGAGTACTTACGTCGGTGGGACGTCCGCGGCGGCACTCCATTGCCAGAGGCCGTGGAGCTATACCATGCCGCATCCGGTGGGGTTCGCACCACCGAACCGTTCAGCACGACCAACCGGTGGGAGAGCCTGGATTTGGACGCCGAGCGTGGCTGCATCCGCGATGTGGCGCACGCGTATACCGCGGATGGCGGACTGGCGGTGCTGTGGGGCAACCTGGCGCCGGAGGGCTGCATCGTAAAAACCGCCGGCGTGGATAAGGATCTCTGGCGGTTCTCCGGTCCGGCGAAGGTGTTTGAGAGCCAGGAGGCCACGGTTGAGGCAATCCTGAATGGCGGTGTGGCCGCCGGCGACGTGGTGGTGGTGCGGTACGAGGGGCCGCGTGGCGGGCCTGGCATGCAGGAGATGCTCTACCCGACGGCCTTCCTCAAGGGCCGTGGCCTGGGCAAGCGATGCGCGCTGATCACCGATGGGCGGTTTTCCGGCGGCACCTCCGGACTGTCCGTGGGCCATGTCTCGCCGGAGGCGGCTGCTGGTGGGGTGATCGCCCTGGTGAAGGATGGCGACAAGGTGAAGATCGACATCCCGGCGCGCAGCATCAACCTAAACGTGGGTCTCGACGAGCTGCGAGCTCGCCGTGAGCGGCACCTGGCCGAGCACGGTGCCTTCATCGCCCGAGACCGAGAGCGGCCGGTGAGCGCTGCGCTGCGGGCCTACGCGGCAATGGCGACCTCGGCGTCTACCGGCGCGGTGCGTGACGTCAATCTGCTGCGTGGCTGACCGTGCCGGTCTACAAGTGGCAGGCCTGGCGTGAGCGGGCTGGCGATGGTGCTTCCCCCGGTGTAGACGAGCCGTGCGACGTCATCATGTCTGGCGCTGAGCGGCGCCGGCGTGTCCGGATGGTGTTCAGCCAGATCAAGCAAATCTTGCCCGGCTGCCGCGGGGCCAAGGGATAACACGGCTCGCGGGTCAACACCTGCAACATTTCCTCTACGCTCTCACCGTACGTCGTCGGGTCGAGAATGAGCGCGACCGCCTGGGCATCGGCAAGGATGTGCTCCTGCTCCGGAGTGGAGGATGCCTCATTCATCGTAACGATCCTCAATCAATGCGCCAACGAGCAAACCGGGCATCCGATTTCAGGAGTCTGGTGCGGGAATTGCAGTTGTCCGTCGATGGGCACTTCCGGGAACCGCGAGTTAGCCACGACACGGAGCTCAAGGGATGCTCCCACCCCGGCTGCCACTGCCCGCCGATCAAGCGTACGAGGGCGACATTCGCTACCGGCCCAGCGGTCCAGTCCAACAGCCCGGCCATGGTGTGCAAACGGGTCTGTCCAACGGCCTCCGCGACAGCGGTGCGGTCGGTGGGGTCATCTGCGGTCGATAGGGCGTGCGCAGCCACCTCGACCAGCGCATAGGCAAGGCCCAGGGGCTGCAGCCAATGGTTGCCGCTTGCCCGCTCGTAGGCCTCGGCGAGTTCGGCTGGGGTGGTGCCGTCCAGCGATGAGCGGAACGGGTGCCGGGGAGTCCAATACACCACAGTGGCGATGCTGGTGTGGCGCAGATCCCTGTTCGGATAGGCCAGCCAGCGGGAAGAGGTGACCAGTTTCGGATGCAGTGCTCGTTTGGCGGCCTGCCGGTAGAACAGCGCCAGATCCTCAGGGGTTCCCGCGTAAGTGACGATGTCCACGCTCTTGTCCAGGAACTGGGTGATGTGCTGCCCGAACTCGGTGGCAGGCTCCTGGTAACCACCTGGATCGATCATAGTGTGGCCGCGCGAGGCAGCCGCCGGTAGGAAGCCGTAGCGAGGATGACGAAGGAAGTCTCCTTGCCGGTCGTTGTTCCACAGGCAGCCAACCATCACATTCTTACCGACTTACCGAGGTGCTCCCACATCTCGGCAAAGACCGCCGCCATGTCGTCCAAGCCCCAGGCGAAGTGATAAGTCAACCGGAACGGATGATCGGGATCGGCGCCGCGCCCGTAGAAGTAGGCTTGCCACGGAAAGGTGGTAGACACGCACGGGGTGCCCAACGCCTCACAGGTGTCAGCCACAGCCGGAAGGACTCTGGTGCCGGCCATGGTAATGACCACCTGTGCCTGTTCCTGATAAATCAACTCCGCAGCGGCCTGCCGTGCGGCGTCTGGTTCGGAGTGGCTGTCGCGGCAAGCCAGACGGACTTCCCACCGTCGTCCCCCGTTGGTTATCTGGCGCAGCTTCGGCGCGAGCAGATCAACAACGAAGGACAGCGGATTGCCCAGCTTGGCCAGCCGACCAGTGCTCGGAACGACCACACCAATGCACAATTCAC
Organism: Actinomycetota bacterium; assembly: GCA_030860695.1. Taxonomy (GTDB): domain Bacteria; phylum Actinomycetota; class Actinomycetes; order Mycobacteriales; family Pseudonocardiaceae. The sequence goes on along the minus strand of JALZHU010000068.1, from coordinate 2,549 downwards.
CTCCTTGCGACCGCCTGCTCATAATTGTTTGATTTAACGAAGACTGTCCCGGATCTCGTGGAAATGAAATGTCACGTGCGGATGATTCCCTTCTGTATGTGCACGTATATTGCAGATGATCACTCAATGGGGAAGGAATTAGCCGTTATAGTCGCGAGGCATTGTCGTGGCTAATTTACATGCGCCACTCCTTCTCCCTCCGAACGTTCACATACTGCATAGGAACCGACTAGTCGGTATGTACTCTATCACAGGCCGGGCCCGGCTCCGACCGGTTTCGATCGGGGGTGCTGTTGCGTTGGCGGATCGCCAACCCGGACAGGTTGAGTGATTGCGTCGTTGATGCGCCACGACCCGAGGCGTTGGCTTCCCCCCTGCATGTCGACGCCGCCGATGGTGCTGTAACTGGCCTGGTCACGCAGACAGGTGAGCGCTTACACTCCGATCGATTTCTGCCCGGCTCGATGACGATCTCAGCCGGCGTGGTCGCGCAGCGCCGCCAGGAAAGCTGCGCTCGGCGCGGATAAGCAGTACCAGACACCATTCATCCACAGCCTCCGCCGCGGCCACTACGAACTTGCTGTCGATGCCGACCCGATGCATCGGCTCCCGGCGGCCCTCGCCGAGCTCGCCTTCGCCATCTGATCGGACGCCACAGTGGTCAACCCTGCCCGCTTTCCATCAACGCAACAATGCCGCTGTATCTGGGGTCCGCTAAGGCACTTCCGCGGCGTCGGTCAACGTGGGGTTCGCTCGTTGTAGTGATCGTTGGCGTGTCGCTATCTGGGTTGCCCTTCAACGTCAGCGACATCAGCAGAATCGCCGGGGTGGCGATTCAACGAGTCGAGCTGGGCTCCGAACGAACCTGGACCGCCTGGACCGTCGTCGGGTCTGATCATCTCCTGGTTGGGCTAGTTGAGGAGTTTCTGGAGTATCTGCTGGGTACCCAATACTCGTCGCCGAACACGATCCGCTCGTACGCGACCGCGCTGTCGCGCTGGTGGGATTACCTGACAACCGCCGAGCTGGCGTGGGATGAGGTGAGCCTTCCCACCTTTATCCCGTTTCTGATCTCGCTGCGCACGGGCGACCCGGCCGGCGTGTCGCGGCTGCCGGTTGGTCCCCAGCCGCAGGCACCGGTGGAATCGGTGGTGTCGGTGCGGGTGACGCTCGGCGCTCACGACGACCACGAACCGCTCCTACTTGGCGCCCCCGGCTTCATGCTGATCAACAACGACGACTATTGCCAGCGGCGGGTTTACCTCGAGCAGCAAGCGCTCCGTCGCAGCCTCGCGTCGGTGTGAATTTAGTCGATCCCACTTGAGGAAGGGAACCACTCACCGCGATGACCGCCACCGTTGAACCGCTCGTCCGGCCTGGCCTCAAGCGGAGCCACCAAGACGACATCGCTTGGGCTGCCGTGATGAGAAAGGCCCGGCAGGCTTGGCCGGATTCAAAGCTGAACAATCTGCTCGACCGCACCGTCGATGACATCTTTCGCACCGTCGGCACCAAACCGGCCGCGTTCGTGTGGAATGGCTCCAAAGAGTGTCTCGTCCTTGCTTACGTCGCATGGTTCACCGGAATCGAACGCTCCGTGCTCACGATCACCGACGATCTGGAATTCCGGGGTACCTGCGGTGGATCACCGACCGGATGCCCGACGGTATGACCGTTATCCGCACTGGCCAGAACCTGCAATGGCTCGCGCGATATCCACACATGCTGTTCCCGCAAGGCCGCCACGGACTGCACTGGCACCGAGTCGTACACCAGCAAGGGCAGGCCACCTACTACGACGCCGAAAAGCTCGGCATTCTGCTGTTGGGTCACCGTCGAATAGGCAGCTACGCCTACGGCCCCGGCCGGGAGCTGACCTGGCGCGACAGGACCGGTGTCAACCGGTACTCACCCCTGGCGAGCTGGCCACCTGAGGCGATGTGGTCACTGATCCACCGCGAACAGATCCCCGTGCCCCCCTGCTACAGCTGGCCCCGCGCGCTGGGACCCACGCCATGGTCGGCCCGGCTGGGCACAAAATCCACCTGGCACGGTTTCCAGGAAGTGTGGGACATCGCCCGGACATCGTCCGCGACGCCGCACCCCACCTACCCCAAGCCCAACAGTGGCTCCGAGCGGCGGGGTGGGCGTAAGTGTGCGGAATATTCGGATACCTCGCCTACGGCAACGCCATACCCAACGAACGGTTGCTGCAATTAGCCGCCAAGGGAGCCGCAGCCCGCGGCTGCGACGCTCATGGTTGGGTCATACCCGGGCGACCCGCGCATCGCGCGCTGGGACCGCTGGACCCCACCGCCGTCCCAACCGACTCCACCTTGATACTTGGCCACGGTCGCCTAGGACCTACGGTGGTGCCGATGACCTCGCCGCGGTGCAACCCATCGAAGTCGATGACCACCACCTAGTGTAGTGTCTCATAATTGGGTTTTCACTTGCTGGAGAGCGACTCGTCCCCTGGCGACCTTGGCGAGGATTTGCTCGGCGGTGGCAGTCCAGATGAATGGTTTCGGGTTGTCGTTGTTGGTTTT
>JALZHU010000332.1 GCA_030860695.1 Actinomycetota bacterium | reverse complement strand
GCAAACGCAAATCCGGCAAGACCCGGCACGGCAACCGATGGCTCAGGGGCGCGCTGGGAACCGCCGCAATGGCCGCGGCCCGCACCAAGGACAAAACCTACCTCGGTGCCCGCTACCAACGTGGCGGTGCCGGACGAGGCGGTGCCGCATCGACCGCAAGGCTGCTGTGGGTGCGGGCGGACCTGGCCGCCGCGCGCGATGTTGGCATCGAGCGCTCTCACCAGGTGCACGACCTGCCCGAGGTGCACATCACGGTGTGGCAGCACGACGTGTACCGGGTCCGCTGTGGCTGCGGCGCCGAGCATGTCGGCCAGTTGCCGGAGGAGGTGTCGACGGCGCCGTCAGCTACGGGGTGAACCTGAAGTCGCTGGCGGTGTATCTGCTGGTCTACCAGCACGTTCCGGTGCAGTGGTGCGTGCAGTTGATCGCTGATGTGACCGGCGGGACCGGGCCCTCGGACGGGTTCGTGCACGGCATGCTGGCCCGGTGCGCGAGGGCGGTGGCCAAGGTTGTCACAGCGATCAAAACGCTGATCACGCTGGCGCATGTCGTCGGCTTCGACGAGACCACGCTGCGCTGCGGCGACGCTGGGCAGAAGAAGTACGTGCTCTCGGCCTCCACCGAGAACGCCACCGCCTACCACCTGGGCGGTCGGGACCTGGAATCGTTCGCCAAGTTCGGCATCCTGCCCTGTGGGTGCCGAACTGGTCATCCACGGCGCTGACCTGTGGCGTCACTGTTGGGCATCGGTTACTTTAAGGTCATCGATCAGCTGCAGTACCGTGGCCTGGCCAGTCCGAGTGGAGCTGGGACGTCTGGGCACACGGGGGTCAACGAACGCAACCAGCTGGCGAGCACACCAGTCGCGGGGTTGATCGGTTTCGCGGCGGCATTTAATCGAAGGGATGCAACGGCCGAGTGACTAACACCGGTTTTTCCCACTCGCCAGGTGCGGTCCTGTTCGACATCGATGGCACCCTGGTCGATTCCAGCTACCTTCACATCAGCGCTTGGCTGCACGCATTACAGGCGGTGGGCCATCCCGTGGACGCTTGGCGGATTCACCGTGGGCAGGGGATGGGTTCCTCCGAGTTGCTCGCGGTGTTGCTGGGTGAGGTTTCTGATGAGGTCAGCTTGCAGGCCAAACAGCATCACAGTGAGCGCTATCGGCAGAGTTCGGAGCTGCTGCGCGCCTTTGACGGCGCGCGGGATCTGGTGGCGGAGGTGGCCCAGCGTGGCGTCATCGTGGTGCTGGCCACTTCAGCTGCTCCTGATGAGCTGGAGGTGCTGCGTTCGGTCCTCGATATCGAGGACGTCGTCGCGGAGATCACTGCCGCGCAGGACGTGGAGGCGGCTAAACCGGAGCCGGACCTCATCCACGTCGCTCTGCAACAGGCGGGAGTGACCCCGGATCGGGCGGTGTATGTCGGTGACACCGTGTGGGACGTCAAGGCCTGCGGCAAGGCCGGGGTGGCCTGTGTGGGCATGCTCAGCGGAGGCGTCAGCGCTGCCGAATTGATCGAGGCTGGCGCGGTCGCCGTATACGAGGACTGCCGAGCGCTGCTCCGCGAGCTCGACACTAGCCCGCTGGCCGACCTCTGGTCCTGACCATCGCCCCTACTCCCTTGTGCACGTTGACTTCCGAGCAGTCGGCGGCAACGTGATGCAGGGCCCAGCTGTGCTGACTAACCCCCTAACCTCGAGGAAAGAGCAGCGTGATGTCATCTGACCAGTACACCAGCCAGGACCCGACCCGTCAGTACGCGCCGCCTAACACGGACGGTGATCAAATCGACTACCCTGGCCACACCGGCGCGATGCAAGACACACCCGACCATGGCGAGAACTCCTACCGCGGCAGCCACCGGCTCGACGACCGCGCTGCGGTGATCACCGGCGGTGACTCCGGTATCGGCCGGGCCGTCGCCCTCGCGTTCGCCCGGGAAGGCGCTGATGTCATGATCTCCTACCTGGCCTCGGAAGAGGACGATGCGCAGCAGACGGCACAGCTGATCGAAGACGCCGGACGCCGCGCCGTGACTGTGCCCGGTGACCTGGTGGACGAGCAGCAGTGCCAGCAGCTGGTCAACCGGGCGGTACAGGAGTTCGGACGCATCGACATTCTGGTCAACAACGCCGCCTACCAGATGGTCCAGACGGGCGGGATCGACGACATCACCACCGAGCAGTTCGATCGTGTCCTCAAGACCAATCTCTACGCCATGTTCTGGCTGTGCAAACACGCAATCCCGCACATGCAACCCGGCGCGAGCATCATCAACACCTCCTCGATCCAAGCGTCGGATCCATCCCCGGAGTTGCTGGACTACGCCACCACCAAGGCTGGAATTGTCAACTTCACCAAAGGACTGTCCAGAATGCTCGCGCAAAAGGGCATCCGGGTGAACGCGGTCGCACCGGGACCGATCTGGACACCGCTCATCCCGGCGACCATGCCCGAGCCCAAGGTGAACTCCCACGGACAAGAGGTGCCCCTGCAGCGGGCCGGACAGCCAGCCGAGGTCGCTCCCGCCTACGTCTTTTTCGCCTCCCAAGAATCCAGCTACATCACTGCTGAGGTCCTCGGCGTCACCGGCGGCCAGCCCGTGACCTAGGCACATCAGGGCTTGCATACGCGCGAGTCCGCAATGGCCGGCCAACGCGGAGCGGTGGGCCCCTGGCAAGGTGCCGGCGTCACACCCAACAGCAAGGCGCGCATCCCGAGCCGAAGGCTAGAGGAAGACAACGAACATGAGAGCCCAACTTTCCTGGGACCGCGCCGGGTCCGGTGAACCCCTGTTGCTGTTGCACGGCCTCGGCACCACCCGCGAGGACTTCTGGGCATTGCGGCCGGGGTTGGAGGCCGATTACGACATGTTGGCCGTGGACCTGGCGGGATAAGGCCACTCGCCCGCACTATCGCAGCGACCGACGCTCTGTGCCGTCACCGACGCGATCGAATCGGACTTAGACGTGCTGGGCATCGGCCGGGTGCACGTCCTGGGCAACTCGCTGGGCGCACGCCTTGCGCTGGAATTCGCGCGACGCCAGCGGGCGCTGTCAATTGTGGCAATCTCACCATCTGGCCTCAACTTGCCCCATGAGCGGATTTACCAGGGCGCCGCAATGAGCATTCTTCGGCTGCTCATGTCCATGCTGCACGCGGCGATTGGACCTCTGGCGCGCTTGCCCGCTGGCCGTGCCGCGCTGTTCGCGGGCCTGCGATCGCAGCCGTGGCTAGCTTCGGAACAGGAGGCCCTTGCGCTTCGGGAGGGGTTCGGCGCATGCGAGGACTTCTGGCGTCTGCTGTGGTGGGGCATGCTGGCCGACATCCCTACCGGGTTTAGCGACGTACACTGCCCGGTGATCCTCGCCCAGGGCACCGCGGACATCATCGCCAGCGGGCAGACTCCCCCCTACTTGCTGACCCCACCGAGCGCGACTTTCGTACCCCTGCTCGGCGCGGGCCACGCCCCTCAGTCCGACACCCCCGACAGCATCCTGCGGCTAGTGCACCAGGCGACCCGGCACGCCGATGCCCGCATCGGCTGACGTCCCAGGCGCCGGGTCCCTGCCATTACTGCTGTGGGAACGATGATTGACCGTGCGTCCGCGTACCTCGAAGTGTCGTGGGGCGCCGCTAAAGTGCGTGTGGGTGCCGGATACTCGGCCGCGGGGCTGACCTGGTGTAATGCGTGTTCGCTTTGGTTCGGCATGATCGGCGTCTGTGACGTTACGACTCGTGTATCTGATCTTCTGCCAGCTCAGTGCCGGGATCGGGCTCCTCGCGCGGTCGGAAGCATCCAAGACCGTGGAGATCCTGGTGTTGCGCCACCAGCTGAGCATCTTGCGTAGGCAGGTCGCACGCCCTCGCCTGTCCTGGGCAGACCGCGCTCTGATCAGCGCGCTGGCCCGACTGCTTCCCCAGGCCCTTCGCCGGAATCTGTTCGTTACCCCTGGCACGCTCCTGCGCTGGCATGCCGACCTGATCACACGACGATGGACCACCAAGCGTCGAAGGTCCGGTCGCCCACCCACCTCACCGCTCCTGCACAAAGTGATCCTGCGCCTCGCTACCGAGAACCCGGGCTGGGGCTACCGCCGCATCACCGGAGAACTCGCTGGCATGGGCCGTCAGATTGGCGCCTCCACAGTCTGGATGATCCTCAAACGCGCCGGGATTGACCCGTCCCCTCGCCCTCCGGCCCCACCTGGGGTGAGTTCCTGCGCGCTCAAGCCAGTGGGATCTTGGCATGTGACTTCTTTCATTGCGACACCGTGCTGCTTACTAGGCTGTACTGCTTCGTCGTAATGGAGCACGCGACCCGCCGGGTGCACATCCTCGGCGTCACTGCCCATCCGACCGGAGACTGGATCACCCAACAGGCGCGGAATCTGCTGATGGACCTCGGTAATCGGATGGAACAGTTCAAGTTCGTGATCCGTGACCGGGACTCGAAGTTCACTAGTATGTTCGATGCAGTCTTCGCCAGCGAGGGTATTCAGATCATCAAGACGCCGATCCAGGCACCTCGTGCAAATGCGATCATGGAACACTGGATAGGCAGTTTCCGCCGGGAAGTCCTAGACCGGATGCTCCTCGTCAACGCCCGACACCTGATGCGGGTTCTAGCCGAGTATGAAACCCACTTCAACACCCATCGCGACACCGAGCACTCGGTCACGCCGCTCCGCTACGAGCGCTCCCCCAGCCGAACAATACCGAGAACAAGATCACACGGCGCGATCAACTCGGCGGGATAATCCACGAATATACGCAGGTCGCGTAGCCTCATCGAATTTTTGGCACCCACACGGGCGGCCGACGCGGTGTGGATATGTCCATTCCTTGGCGATCAAGCGGTGATGCCAGCGCAGAATCGTGCCCGGTGTGACTAAGCGATGTCGCCGCAGCATCGTGGGTAGGGCCCGGACGAGCGCGGCGAAGACTGCGCGATCTGCCCAATCCAGGCGAGGCTTCGGATTGGTTCTGCGTAGCACGGCGACTTCGTGGCGCACACCAGGAGTTCGATGTTCTTCGACTTCGATGAGCGGCCGAGCAACACCAGCAGGTTCAGCAGCCGCAGAAGATCAAGTAGAGCAGACGCAACGACACGACTCGCGATCATGCCCTGCCCGGCCGTGCACACCAACAGCGCAGCTGAGCGACGCAGGCCGACTTTTGGAACCCCACAGGTCAATCGCCCGGTACAGATACACCCATCGCCCAGCGACCTTCACAAACGTCTCGTCCACGAACCACCGGTCGCCAGGCGCGTGCCGG
>JALZHU010000067.1 GCA_030860695.1 Actinomycetota bacterium | reverse complement strand
CGCCCGCCAGAGATAATGAATCGTTCCATTAATCTTGATGAACACCTCATCGAGGTGCCACTTGTCCCCGGGACGTGGCCGGCGGCACCGTAGCGCGTTGGCGTAGATCTGGCCGAATTTCGCGCACCACTGCCGGACGGTCTCGTGGGAGACCACGATCCCGCGCTGCAACATCATCTCTTCGACTTCGCGGAAGCTGAGCGGGAAACGGTAGTACAGCCAAACGCAGTGGTTGATGATCTCCGCCGGAAACCGGAACCCCTTGTACGACGGCGCACCGGTGCCCACCAGCCCAGCCCCCCTCGACCCTCCACGTAGACGATCCGCCGATCATCCCAGTCGCCAGGCCACCTCCCAAGTTGACGATGCCCGCGCGCCGGCGGGCAGAGGGCAAAAGTGACCGCGAGATCCGCCGCTGCCTCAAGCGGTACATCGCCCGGCAACTATTTCGCGCCCTCACCGCAGCGATGACCCCCGCCACCACAGCGGCCAGCACCTGATGCGCGCGCACCGACTCACACATGCGCACCGACTCACACAACAGGCGGAACCGCACTAAAAGATCTTGACGCAAATAGAAGCGTCATGCCCTGTCGGCCGTGCACTCCAATCACACAGCTCAGAGGCACAGACCGACTTCTAGAACCCCACAGGGTGCTGGCGATCCCATCCAAACGTTGCGGCCGCGCTATCGTGTGTTTGGTGGTGGTTACGCTAAAGTCAACAGCATGTGGATCATTTGATGTCAATCCCATCCGATTGTTATCTAATCCGTCGGCTGGATCCTACTTTTCGGGAGGTAAGTGTGGCGCTGTTCACGTCGGAGGTCACCATCAAGAGCCTGAGCAGCGGCAAAGTTCTTCAGCCTGCCCAGGCTAGTGAGGGGACTAAGGTTGGTCAATGCTCGAGGAAAAATAGTGATGATGTTACTCAGCGGTGGAGGCTGATCCCAGTGGTGGGGGTCAGGCATCAATACCGGATACAAAGCGTGGCCACTGGTATGGTGTTGGAGGTCACCGGGGGATCATGCGAGGATAAAGCGCGGGTTTGTTTATCAAGGGATAATGGTGGTGCGCATCAGCTGTGGCGGTTGGCTCCGGTGGGCGAGGGTAAGCATGAGTATGCCATCATGAACGTGCACAGTGGTAAGGCTCTTGATCTACAGGATGGGACACGGCGTGATGATGCCGAGATCACCCAGATTGGGTACTGGAACGGGATGCAGCAGCGGTGGGTGCTGACTGCCTGTGATGCTGGCCCGGTTTCTCGGGCGGTTATGACGATAGTACGCAACGAGAGTGTTTTCTTGCCGATCTGGCTACGCTATTACCGCCAGTTTTTTTCGGCGCAAGACATGTATGTTCTCGATCATCAGAGCACGGACGGGTCCACCAAGGGTCATGGTTTCGTGCGGGTTCCGGTGTCACACCCAGAGTTCGGGGTTGGTTGGCAGCTCGATGTTGTTCAATCTTATCAGCATGAGCTGGTTGGCCGCTACGATGTGGTGCTGTACACAGAAGTCGATGAGATCGTCGCACCTGATCCCCGCCTTGACGACCTCGGAACGTACATCGACCGTTTCGATGAAGATTTTGTTACCTGTCAAGGGTATGAGGTTCTCCACCAAAAAGACCACGAGCCACCGTTCGATCCCACCAGGCCCGTGTTGGGGCAACGCTTCATGTGGTATGCCAATCCGGTATATTCGAAGTCTTTACTGGCGAGCGTACCGATGTTGTGGAACGGCGGGTTTCATGAACGTCACGATGGCCAGACAAATAACGACCCGCACCTGTACCTCATTCACCTTCACCGCATGGACTACGACATATGCCTGGCCCGCCACCTAGACCGCGTCCGTTTTCCGCTCGCGCAAATGGATCGGGACCGGAGTTGGGGTTATCAAAATCGGATCGTTGACCCAGCTTGGTTTTCGTCCTGGTTTTTCCATGACAGCGGCAGCTCTATGCCTATTCATCCGGAGTTCATTCCCCAGTGGTGGCGTGACCTGGTGTGAGGGATGTTATTGGGGGTGTGGCCCGGTGTCTGGTGGGGCCAGGGTTGACAGCATCCGCGGGCGGGTTGGTCTGGGGTAGGTTTCCGGGGTCGGCTGTGGCTCACCGGCGCAGGACCCTGCGGCCGGGTTGGTTTGGTCCTGGAGTGGATTGAGGTTTGGGAGAAGACGGGGGAGCAAGTTGGCTCGTCATGTCCATGGACAAGGGGGCATGCATGGGGATCCTGGTGGCACCGGGCCCTCAGTGGCGAGGTGGACCTGTCCGCGGTGGTTGTGGTGTTCTGGCCGCCTTGAGGCGGCGCGCCGCGAGGGTCGTTACGCTAGTGAGTGCTGCGGCGGTGGCCAATGCTATTTTGCGTCGGTGTGACATGGGAGTGAGGGTGGCTTTGCGTCCGTGCCGGCCGGTCCAGGTTGTCAGGTGACGGCCTAGGATCCATTCTTGGATCAGCCACCACGTGGTAGCCGGGCCGGTGACGGTTTGGAGGAGGAACCAGCTTGGAAGACAGCGCAGGGTTATGCGTATTCCGAGTTGGTTGATTGCCACCCCGATGGTCGCCACCGAGATCAGTATCCACAGCCAGCTCCACCACCGCCAGCACGCACTTATTCCATGGCGTGCAAAAAACGGAGGGAATGTGAGTATGGCCAGTCCTCCCATTAGTGCGTCTCCTGCCAGGGAGACGACCACGATGAACGAAGCTGGGTCCACCAGCGGGGTTTGGTGGGTGACCATGCATTGGGCGAACCCCGCTGTCCACCGGTGCATTTGGCCTATCAGTTCTCGGAACGAGGTGGGTTCTTGGGTGTACACAAATGCCTTGGGTGTGAACGCCACTGGGTATCCATGCCGGTGCAACGCCCATGTGAGGTTGAAATCCTCTGTCACGCTGTCGTCGGGGTAACCGCCCATCGTGGCTAACACGTCGGTGCGGTGGCAGTTGGCCATGCCGTTTAACACCAGCTGACGCCCCAAGATGTCCTGGATTTTTTTTGTCCATCCGTTGGACAGCGCGTGATATAGCGTGCGGTACTGGCTGTAGATTGTGGTGGTGTCCTTGGGTAGCACCGCAGCGCAGGTTCCGGCGTGTCCTGCGCGCATCGTGGTCACCAGGTGGGCCACTGCAGTAGCGTCGAGAGTGTTATCTCCATCCAGGGCCACAACCAGGTCAGCGGTCACATGCGGCAGCGCCAAATTTTGCGCGGCTGCTTTGGATCCTCCGCTGCCCTCGATCACTGTGGCGCCTGCGGCCTGAGCCAGAGCTGCGGTTGCGTCGGTACAGTTATCGGCGACCACAATCACTTGCGAGACGGGATAGGTTTGGTGCAGGCACGAGTGTATGGTCTTCTCGATTGTGGCCGCCTCATTGTGAGCCGGTACTATCACCGCCACGGTGACCGGATTAGGTTCCAGCGTGTTGAAGTGTTGGGTGCGTGCCGCTGGGGTTAGGGGGTGCCGTTTCGACTTGCGTTCCTGCGTCTTTTGCACGCTCTTGGTCTTTTGCACGCTCTTGACGGCCAAACCAGCAGCGGTCAAGATGACTAAACCAATGCCAGTACAGGTCAATCCGGACATGCCCTGCGGCTCGCTCCCCCAGAATAAGCTTTTGACGCTCCGCTTTGACAGTTTTGGTAACCTGCGACGAGTGTTCCTCTATCGTCGGAGGTTGGTTAACAGGTGCGGGGCTCAGTATCTTCCCAGATCACCGCTTTTACTCGGTTCGTTGCCCTCGTGAGCTTAAACGTTCGGTTAGTACTGTTCGGTTAGCACTGCACTTCTCTTTTCTCTCGGCGCCGAGCTATTGCATGCACGGCGTTTGTGGAACACCAGCTTCGGCATACTGTCCGGTGGCTTGACTCGGGGCAACTATACCGGTCTGTGCGTCGTTAGCGGAGACTTTTGAATGATACTCTATCGAGGTACCCAACTGTTTGAGGTATTGTGTGCTTACTGCCAGTCAGGGGAAATTAGTGGGAAATCTTCCTCATCGGTATAGGTTGGTATCGTCGTGAGCGAGTCAGGTTACAGTGCCACCAGTCGCCAGTGCTGGCCGTGCTTTTTGTGGAAAGGAGGTTGATTAGCCCAGTAGTGCGTCAGGCGGGGGTCGCCTGGGTGATCTGGCTTGGATTCGTAGGCGTCGAGGCAGTAATAGTCGAATTTCTCGCCTTCGCCTTTTTGGCGTGGGGCGCAGCTTTGGATTCTGTAGATGACACCGTTGCTGTCCGCGCCCATAGGGATCAATCGCCACTGATGATTATAAGGGATCTTGTTCCACTCTTGGTTTTTGAGGTGCTGGTCAAGTTCAGGGCCTCCCTCTCGGGTCAATAAATTTGCGTTCTCTCGGGCTTCTCCATCGGCGACTTCAAGGAACCGGCCTTTCTTTTCGTCCGCGCGTGGGTGCAAGTTGTTGATTAGGTAGGTGTCTCCGGGCCGGGCGGTGATTAGTTGCCAATGTTGCAACGTTGAGTTTTGACCTTCCTTCTTCTCGGCCAGGTTGACCTCCCAACCCCATACGTCCTTGATCTGAAGATACAGTTTATTGTTTACCTCGGATTGTATTAAATATTTGCCGGTGAGGTCAGGGGTGCTGATCGTAACCTTCTGCTGCCCTATGAGTACACCATCGGCTTTAATGTCCACATTACCTACGACCTTGCTCCCCGGCCCCGCGTCAGTGGACACGCCTACACTACCGAATTTAACCCCGAACTTCACCTCCTTTTGACCAGCTTTCACGGGCGTCTCACCTGCTGGCGGAGGAATCACAAACGGTGCAATCGTTCCGTCGGGAATCCAACTTAGCTTGCCGACTCTTGCCACCTCCATCCCGCCCACGTGGATGATGGTCTCGACGATCTTGTCTACCTGGATGCCGTCAGTGAATTCGCCCCCTGTCTGCTGCGCGATGCGCGTTCCCTGTCCCGGCGTTCCGCCGAACCCGCAACCCTTGAAGATATTTCTGCTTCCGTCCTGCGCATATTTGATGGGGTCACCGTTTAGACCCGGATTTTTGTCTGTTGGATTTTTTGGGTCGTTGAGTACGCTGACAGCTAGTACGATAATCCCTTCCGCCCGCAGCTTCTTGATGACCGATTCTTCGGTAATATCATCGTCTAGGTCGGGGAAGACCTTTTTGCAGATAGGGTCATGGCCGGGAGCGTCACCGAACCACACCACGATCCGCTTCGCGCCCTGGCGCCAGCCGATCAACTTACCACCGGGCGGCTCGGCAAGCTGGTTAAGCGCATACAACTGACCTTCAGCGGTAGAGTCACCATTGGCGAGCTCCCATTTGCCGATTTCAGCTACGGCGTCGCCGAAGGCGGACGGAGATAGCTGATGATGGAACCTATCCTCTTTAGTAGGGTTGTTCATGTCGAAGTCCCTGTAATTGCCAACTCCAAATTGCAAGTCTACGTTGACATCTTTGGCTTCTTGGGCTTTTTTACGCAAATCGGTGCATATTGTTCCAGCTTCTTTTCTCACCTTCTTGATGATGTCACCCATGCTGCCAGTAGTATCGGAGAGGAAGTACACATCGATTGTGGGGATTGTCCCCTTCGGATCAATCCCAACCGTTACCTCATCATCGTAGGTGACACCACTTTTAGTCACTGTCAGAGAAATCGTCTCCGGAGAAACCTTAGCAGGAGAAGTCATCGCAATCCCCACTCCCCTTCAGAGAGCCCAGGCCAATTCATTTAGAAGGTAATCATCTTCTAGTAGCCCCGGTGTCCCGGCCCAGGAGAAGATGACGACCGGATCACCCGGAACGCGGATCTGGCGACCGCACGGACCTACCTACGCACCACCACCCCCGCCTGTGCGAGTACCACGTCCAAACACATGTCACCAACCAACACCGTGGATAGGTTCCAACATACCGACCGGTCGTATCACAACCAAGGAGATTCACTCTAACGCGGATTGTGCTGTTCATAACCTTGTACGCGTCATGGCTACGCGATCCGCGTCCTAGTACGCGGCAGCCGCAGTGTGTGATATCAGGCGACGCGTCGTGACCATGGAGACAGCCCACCGCGTGATCAGCTTCGGATGTGATCGGCCTGAAGGACCAGGCGGTGGCCACGCCGCTGACGATAATTGATGATCCACTCAATCGGTGGCGAGCGGGATTTAATTTTAGTGAACAGCAGTGACTGGTCCGAACCTGTCAGTGCCTCGTCGGATGGAAGGCGGTGAGACCGGAGGCCGTGGGGAGATCATCTCCACCGTGATCTGGATCTGACCATCCTGCCCTGTCGACGGCATGAAAACTGAGTCTGGTCCGCTTTTCCGTGATCAAGCTGGCTGTGTTCGTCATGCGGCGAGCAGGATGCGTTTGCGTAGGAGGTCGAAGATGGCTCGGCCGGACGTCTGCATTTTGATCATTTTGATGCGGTTGACATCGCCTTCAACGGTTCCCGAGCTGTGGGCAAGTGTTAATCTGTTGCGGACTGCCTGGTGTAGCCGGCCAAAACGAACGCATGACTGGATCAACGGCCATCAACACGTCACCCGGCGGCTCAAAAGATCGGGGTTGGCCCCGGTGCACCGCTTCCAGTGAGGACTGCAAAGACGTCTCAGAAGGCGTTTTGCCATCTGTGCGGGATGAGCTGGCGCTTGAGGGTGCAGCCGTTGGCATCGGTAAAGTACCAGCGTGCGAAGGCTTCCGGGTCGACGATCTGGTTCTGGTAGCCCCATCCTCCGGTGACCTGTTCCGGTACCCAGGTGCGTGTGACCTGCTGATGGTGCTGTTTGAGGCATCGATCGTAGTCAGCACGGTGCAGGTGGATGAGGAACAGCCGCGGGTCGTCGTTGACTGCGCCGTCTGTGCGTCCGTGGAATCCGTCGGTCCACGACATCGGCACTCGGGCTAATAGCGGCTTGTCGTAGGCCGGGTTGCGGGACCACCACTGCCGCTGTGCCAGGATCGGGCAGTCGGGATCAAGGGGCGGTTCCGACTCGGGATCGTGCAGTATTTCCCAGCCCCGACAGGTGACGAAGTCGTCGGTGAACTCATCGAGGTAGCGGTCGAGGCCACCGTAGGCGGGATCTGGAATGACGATCTCGTCGACATCGGTGTAAAGGACCGCGTCGTAGCGCTGCAGCAGCCGGTGTTGCTCTGCCTGAACGATATCCTGGTGCCGGGACCTGTCGATCATTGGGTTGTGTATTGGAACCCGAACGAAGCCGCTGCCGGCGGCGGTGGAGTCATGGTCGAGTACATACAAGTTCTCTGGGCTGATGAACCGTGAGAAATAGCGCAACCAGATCGGCAGGAAGAAAGCCTTGTCGGCGACCGTTGTCATCACCGCCACATTCCGCGTTGAGCGCAGGCTTAACGTACCCATGTGTGACCGGGACGTCGTAACGGGTGCGGCCATCCGGTCCAGCACCGCGAGGGTGCCTACGAGCGTCCGCCATGCGTACCTGCCGCTGCGGACCAGCTCGTCCACCAGCGCACGCACTCCGGGCCAGTGCGGACCGTAGTTGTGGAACACCACGACCGCGTCGGCGCTTAGGTGCGGCTCGAAGGCGTGCAAGTCCTCTGCCACACTGGCGTAGTCGTGCAGGTCGTTGACCAGCAGCAGGGCCACCTTACGATGCAGCGCGTCAGGTGCCTCGTCCCGGGGAAGGATGCGGACCTCGCCGTCTAGACCGAGCTGGGACAGGTTCGCTGAGAATCGTTCGCGGGTCGGCTCGCCCTGCCAAGTCTGTTCTCCCATCCCGCCGAGTAGGCCGTCGAATCGATCAATGGCGGTGACCCGCGGCCGTCCAGAGCTGCCGTCCGCTGCCCTGGCCACACCGGCAAGTACTACAGTGGCCCGTCCGAGGTAGCACCCGACCTCCACGAGATCGCCCTCGTCCTCGGCCCGGCTGGACAGGACGCGAGCGGCCGTCCACGCGAGATAGGTCAACTCATCACGCTCGTACCAACCGTCCACGTTCAGCGCAGGTTCGACAATGGGATGAAGCGGTGGGACTCCCGGTTCGCCGAGCTTGCGCAGCACGACCAGGCTTTCCACTTGTTCGACAAGCTCGTAGGCACCGCTAGTGATCAGGTCGTCGACGGCGCGTCGGACGCCGGGGTAGCCATCGACGTAATCGTGGCACGCCAGCAGTGCGCCCGGCCTGAGCTGCCGCTGCAGCTGGGTGATGTCACCGCACACCGAGGAGTAGTCGTGCAGTCCGTCGACGAAAAGCAGCGACAGCGCCACGTCGAGAACGACGTCCTCCACCCGGGCCACCACGGCACGGACGACGCCATCCAGGCCGGCGTCGTGGATGGCGCGGCGGAACCGATCCAGAGTGGGTTCACCCGACCACAGGCCCTGCCCCACCGCACCGACCACTCCCTGGTGCGGGTCGATCGCATGTACCCGGTCGTCGGGACCGCCCAGGGCCTGGACAACGCGCCCCAGCACCACCGTCGAGCGCCCGCAGTAGCTGCCGATCTCGGCCAGGTGGCGGGGCGCCGGGCCGCTCCGGATCGCGACCGCGGCGGCCGCGATGAGCAAGTCCGCCTCCGCCTCAGAAAACCAGCCCACGATATCCCGCATCGCCGCAAGAATCGGCAGTGTGCGCAGGAGCGGGGGTGTCTCGACGCTCATGGCAGACCTGCCTCACCGGCCGGCACATGCATGGACACGAGCTCGTAGTCACGGGTGTCGTCTCCCAAAACGCGGTGGACGGCGCTTAGGGGGACGCTTTTCCACCAGGACCCCGGGGCATCCGGGGAGGGGAGGACCTGCGGCGGGAGCAGCGCGACGTAGCAGGGCGGCGCGTCCAGCGCTGCAACCCGGCGCGCTCGATTGGGCCAATAGAAGCCCTCCTGCCACGCCGGCACGGTCTCCGGGAACGGGTTGTCCTCCCAGAGCTCGCGGCGATAGCACAACGTCGCGTCGGCCAGCCACGGATGGCGGTGCGGCGGACAGGCGTAGCGCCACGCGCGGCGTCTGGGTGGATCGTAGAACAGCACCGCGCGCAGGCCGCACACGTCCGTGGCGTCATTGAGCAGTTCGCGTTTCTGGTCAGCCAGCCGAGTCGGGCCGCTCCAGCCGTCGACGTCCCAGTGCGCCAACACCTGACCCCGGGCATGCGATGCGGCCACGTTGCGTTTCGCGGCCCGGCCGGTGCGGTGGGCCAGACGCAGATAGGTCACCGTCGGCAGGCCGGCGATCAAATCCTCGACCGGATGGTCGCCATCGTCCACCACAATAAGCTTACGGTTCTGGTAGGTCTGCCGGACGAACTGCCGGATGGCCAGGGACGCCAGCAGAGGCTGCGCCCCTGTGGGCATCAGGCATGATACGAGTGGCGTGGCGGCGAGCGCCGCGGTGCGCGCGTCACCGCCGAACGCCGACGGGCGGTACCGGTACCCGGCGTAGCGCTTGCGCACCCACGCCCGCACCGGATCGTCGAGAATGCGTGGGGCGGGGTGCAGCCAGAACGCGTCGTCCAGGCGCGCCACCCGCTCCAGCTCAGAGATCGAGTAGGAGCGGCGGAACTGCACGCAGTCACGCCGGAAAGGTGTGACTGCGACGCTCGCACCGGACAATGCGACCAGCGTGGGCAGAATGATCTCCTCAGTTGCGGTGATACCTGTGCCGGCCACGGGCCACGCCAGCTCAGGGTCGTCCCAGAGCTCGAGCAGCCGGCGCACGCCCTCTGCCGTGAAGACGGTGCCGGGCCAGAACGTCCACTGCGGGAACAGCTCCTCGCCCGAGGCGAAGCGCCGCAGGTACGGCTGCCACATCTTGCGTTCTCGCCATGCATCTGCCACCGGACCGTCCGCTGCCGGTCTGGGCTGGGGATCAACAGCATTGACGAGGCATCCAGTGCACAGAGTATCCGCCAGTACCTCGGTCAGCCGCTGCGAGTAGCCGGGGCGAAGCAGTAACTGGTCGGAATCGACAATCGTCATCGCGTCGAATGGCAGCTCGGCCAATGCATATCGCAGGCAGTCCAGCGCAAAGTCATGCAGCGCACCCCACCGCATGGGTCGCGGCCGAGGGTGCACGTGCACGTTGTCGCCGGGCAAGCGGACGGCGTCGAGCAGCTGCCCGTGCGCGCTGCCGTCGTAGAGCAGGATCTCGGACTCCGGATCAAGGCACCGGAGGTTCATCACGAGGTCCGTCACGCAGTCCGGAGCCTCGTGCACCAGGCAGGCGTGGACATTGGTCACAGCGGTGGCCGGTACATGGGCGGCACGATGCATCTCAACCTCCGGAACTTCAGCCCTGGCGCGCTGCCGTCGTCGTTGGGCAGGTCAGCACCACGTCGCCGGTCGCACCAGTGAACGGTCTCTTCCGAGCCACGGCGATTTGCTGGATGAGACGCAGCAGGCCATCCAACCAGCGTGTGCAAGGGCTGAAGTTCCGAACATTGAGATGCATCCGCTCGATCAGCGGGAGGTCCTTCTGGCCCAAGACCACGAGACGAAGTGGTGCCCGGCATGGGACACGTTATTGTAGCTGTCGAGGTTGGTGATGTTCCCTGTCGCCGTGCGGACCACGATCGGTGTCGGTTGCATCACGACCCCCGCACCGCGGCTGTGAATCTTGAGTCGAGTTCGTCAAGCGGTAACGGTTCGCCGTCCTTACCGTGAGCCGGCACTTGGGCCTCAGTGACGTTGACCGGCTGCGAGAACGGCAGCTCAGCGAACAGGGTCATCTTGCAGCGCGGCACGCGACCGCGGAAGTCGTCGAGCTTGGCCAGCGGCGGGAAGTCGCTCGCCGCCGCTCAGATAGTGAAGAGGCCATCTGCGTCTGGAACACCCCCTCAAGCCGTGCAAGCCTTCCGACCGCAGCCGTGCGCCCACGTCACATACCACCTAGGCCATCTACTCGGGGTTCCGACCCTTCGCAGCCTCAGCTCTCACGTCAGTTAGCACCATTACGCGAATCTGGTTCGATTTCTCCTTAGGCGTTGCGGCGTCGGCCACGGGAGGCGCCTTCTTTTGAATCCCCAGCGCTTCGGCCTTCTAGATGGCCCTTGACTTGCCCGCCTCGACCTTGCCCTGGACCCGATCCCTGCCGAATTATTGCACCTTCGCGCTCGCGAACGCAAGCGCCGGACTGAGTGTCCACCGGAAGACCTCGGCCGCGCCAAAGACGATGCCGTCGACCACACGCTTGATCGGATTGCGCACCGCAGCGATGATCGGGAGCACTTTTCCGGAGATTGCGCCGAGGTGGGCGAGCCGGGCGAAGAAGCCGATTGCGAGCGTGAAGCCTCTGACAGGCGCGCTTCGATCTTCTCGATGGCAGCGCTAACGTTTCCGCAGAGATCGCGCTAATCGAGTTGAGGATCGCGTCGACGAACGCAGCAATCCGCTTCGCGCGCTCCACGATGAACATGACAATTTCGTAGATTTCCTGGCAGGCCTTGATATGGCGACGGCGGGGTTCAGCAGCGCAACGATGTAGCCGATTCGGTCTTCACGACGCGGTCGACTATATTCGACTCTAATGCCTGACGTAGCCATAACACACCGGAGAAGTATGATCGGTGTGTCTTAGCTGCTTGCGAAGCTCTCGCCGAGGTCGGGTGAAGGTGGATGGAGGTCGGTGAGGAAGGTGGCCAGCCCCAGTGCCAGCTGGGTACGGGGTTGAGGTGACCCCCTTAGAGGGAACCTCCTTGAATACAAGCCAACCGGCTGGTATGTTCGCGCCGGTAGTAATCTTTCTTAAATTATCGATCCGTGAATATCTCGTGAAGGAAGCTCACAATGTCCGTATTTTATAAGATCGCTGCCAAGTGGGGGTGTTCGATGTGCAGGGGGAAAGTCTCACCAACAACACTGCCATCATTCTGTATGGTGACCATGGCTGGGACCACCAGCAATTTCAGCTGATACCTGTAGGAATAAACGGGAGTAGCGACCTTTTCGAGATCGCCGTCAAGTCAAGAAATTCGGGAAATAAGGTGCTCGATGTGCGGGGGGGCAAATTCGAGAACGGCGCCCCTATCATTCTGCAGGACGACCGTGACACTGACAGTCAGCAATTTCATCTTATATCAGTGAAAAGCGGTTTTTTCAAGATCTCTGCCAGGTCGGGAAATAAGGTGCTTGATGTACAGGGGAACGTATTCGATAACAGCACTCCCATCATTCTGTTTGACGATCGTGGCACCGGAAAAACCAGCAATTTCAGCTGATCCTTGTAAACCCGGGCCCTTAAGAATCTTCTGACAATTAGTGTGGCCGTAATAAATAAAGTCATTCACTTGAGGGCGCTGCCAAACTCGCGACCTGCGACGATGTCAGTCCTGTGATGGTGCTGTGATGTACGCGAGGTGCAGATCGCTGAAGAACCTTGCACAGTCCTTGATGTGTTTTGGAAGTGGAGTAGGGCATCTGGGCGAGAGTCTACAGGTGGCCTTTGCTCATCGGTACCGCACGTTTGATCTGATCGTGCCTCACGTGTTCCATACCGATTCTTCGGCCATACCCAATTCTTCGGGGTTAAGTTCAGAAGATCATGGCGAGAGGAAAAAGAGACAAAGAGGCGGAGCCTTCCCTCGGCGGACAGTACGTACTTCTGACGATCCTTCACTTCTCGCTCGGTTACACCACGAACTCCTTCCTTGTGGCATTCAAACTCCTGGACACACAGCCCATCCAAAAATGGGACCCAACCGTTACTGCGCTCATTTCCTGCCTCACTTTTGGTCTGTGAAGCTGGCTGGGGCGGGGCCGAACACGCGCCGGCTTGCGTTTACCACCACGCGGCCGAACGCGCGGTTTCCGGCGCCCCCGATCGCCGCTCCGATACCGAACGGTGCGATCTTGCCGATCGCCAGAACCCCCTGCTTGCCTCCGTACTTGGTCAGGAACCAGCGACTAAGGGTCGTGTTGATCGCAGTGATCGAGGACATCGGGATAACCTCGGGTAGCAGGTCCGCCCAGTGCTGGCCGGTTCGGCCGGCCATCTTCTCCACCAGCATAGCGCTGTGGTCGCCGAGAACGACGGCCAGCAGCAACGTCCGGCGTCGCTCGAGGTCCTCAACTTGGATACCACACACCTCGGCGACGGCCAGTGCGAACAGCGCCGTGGTTTCGAGAAACACCGCCGTCTCCCCGCCACTGAGCGCGAAGGCGAGGCCAGTCCCGACACCTGGTGCGACTGCGGCACCACCCACGGCGGCTCCGGTGCCGGTGACTACCGTCAAATACCGCTTCTCCAGAACAGCAATGATCTCTGCTGGGGTCGCATCGGATCGCCCTCGGCGCAGCCGGGCAACATAGCCGGCGATGGGCGCCCGCTGAATGCTGATGGCCTTCGCGAGAGCACTGTGTAGTGCCTCAGACAGGCGCATCCGTCCGTCCCCCATGTTCAGACCTCCCCGCGGTATCGCGCCTCGCCTTCCGATGACAGCATTCTTGATCATGCCAGCAATGTCGAACGCATCGATGTCCTACGGACGTCACACCGCACTGTGGCGGGGCGCCGGGCACGGGCAGGGCGGGGTGACGTGTCGTCGCGGTGACTTTGATTTCTCCGGTTGATCTCGTTGGGTGTCGTTTCGGGTGATGGGCAGGGTAGATTGCCGGCCCTGCGGTGTTGGCCGGTGCTCCAGGTCCTTTCTTGGGTCGGTGTTATGGGTCAGGGCGTGAGGGTGGCCAGGCGGGTATGAGCGGTGATAATCTCACGGGCCCAGAGCCAGGTTGGGTCGATGTGGGAGGCGTTGGCGTCGGGCGGTGCGTATGAGGCGGCCGGCGGCGGTGAGGATGCGCAGGGCGCTGCTGTTGCGTTGATGGAGCGTGGGTAGGATTCCCCGTCTGGCATTCCGGTCAGATGGCGAGGGCAAGTTCGGCGAACGCCGCTGGGAGCCGACACTGGGATGGACATCAACGCCGAGTTTATAGTGGCCGCGACGGACGTTTTGAACGAAAGCGTGCCCGACGCTGATCACTCGCGCTGACTGGAGCCGCTTCACACCACGCATCGACCGTAGCCGGGATTTTCAGCCGGCCATGGTCAGCTTCGATCACGTTGTTCGCATATCGATCCATCACGTGGCAGGCGGCGGATAGCAGCTCATCGAGCACGCGCGGGTAAGCAGCCGCACGATCAGTGGTCACCTCCACCGGGCGCGGGCCGTGCTTCAGCGCGCGGGTGAAGAATTGGCGGGTGGCCGCCAGATCCCGCTTCTCCGAGACCACAACATCGATGACCTGACCGAACTGATCGATCGCCCGGTACAGGTACACCCATCGTCGAGCCACTTTGAGGTAGGTCTCATCCACGAACCACCGGTCACCCGTCGCGTGCCGGCATGGCCGCGCCACGTCGATCAACAACGGCGCGAACCGCTGCACCCAGCGATAGATGGTGACGTGATCGACGGTGATGCCCCGCTCGGCCAGCAGCTCCTCCACGTCACGGTAGGACTGTGAGGATCTCCGGTGCCGTCTCGGGCCGGGGTCTGACCCGCGGTATGACTGACCAGGGTGTCTTGGGTCTGATCTGTCGACTTCGGCTTGGGGCGGTGCTTGCTGTCGCCAGACCGGCGTGGCGTGTCCCGATAGGGGCCTTGCCGCTAACCAGGGCACCATCACAGTCCTGACCGCCCTGCCGGCCCGGCGATGGCCATCCGTTCCCCGATCGTGAGTGAGTCACATCGGGTCACCGGCGCCGAGCCTGGTGGTCCTCCACCCAGGAGCACCGCAACGACACTCACAGATCGTAAGCCGTGTCCTTGCGTCTGCCCTACCTGATCTTTCTGCGGCTGCTGAACCTGCTGTTGTTGCTCGGGCGCCCGTCAGCGTCTAAGGACGTCGAACTCCTGGTGTTGCGGCATGAAGTCGCCGTGCTGCGCAGAGTCAACCCGACACCGCGCCTGGATTGGGCGGATCGAGCGGTGTTCGCCGCGCTGGTCCGGAGGTTGCCGCAGATGCTGCGGGGGGATCGGTTGGTCACGCCGGGCACGATCCTGCGCTGGCATCGTCGCTTGGTCGCCAAGAAATGGACGTATCCCAATCACGTCGGACGTCCGCCTGTCGATGAGGCTGTGGCCTCGTTGGTCGTGCGCATGGCCCGGGAAAATCCCTGCTGGGGATACAAGAGAATTCAGGGCGCGTTGCTCAAGCTCGGTCACCGCGTGGGGGCCTCAACGATCCGCCGCGTCCTGCGGCGGTTGCGGATACCTCCGGCACCGGTCCGCGACACCGACGCGACGTGGCGGCAGTTCCTGCGCGCGCAGGCCTCGACGATGTTGACCTGCGACTTCTTCCATGTGGACTGCGCGGTGACACTCCGACGGATCTACGTGTTCTTCGTCCTGGAGGTCGCCAGCCGATCCGTGCACCTGCTGGGCACGACCACCAACCCCGAGGGCCGATGGACCACACAGCAAATTCGCAACCTCGTGATGGATCTCGGCGATCGCGTCACCCAGTTCCGGTTTCTTGTCCGCGTGTGCCATTAGCGTGCCATTAACACCGGTCAACCACGGTCAACAGCGGTACCCCGTGACCAGGCCTGACCACCGATCGAGGGCTTCTAACGGCGCAATGAGCGCAGCCTTCCAAGCTGGGGCTCACGTGCGGTCATCGTCAGCGAGTGGTCAGCTGAAACAGCGCGACGAGTCCGTATGAGTCGATCAGCATGGGCTAAAGATCAACTAATGATGACCTCCAGTCTGGTGGTTGCGCGAGTCAAGGCTAGTGTAGTGTCTCATTATTGATTTTCCACTTGCTGGAGAGTGACTCGTCCGCGAGCGACCGTAAGTCAGCATGAAACGGCCGGCTCCGGTTTCTGTCGGTAGCCAGTTGGCTTGTGTCGTGGATCGTCCGACGCTGGTGGGTGCTTGCAACCGGGCGGTGGACGGAGCCACAGACAGAAGGGGAGTCGACCGTGAGGGCCAGTATGCCATCGGGGGAGTTGGTCCATCTGGGGATGGATGTCTCGATGAACACGATCGTGGTGGGGGTGTTGCGTCCTGGGGAGGAGATGCCGGTGGTGGACCGGGTCTTTAATGATGAAGAGTCGATACGGCGGTTGATTGGGACGCTTCACTCGGGTGGCAAGCGGGGAAAGCAGAAGGGCGCCAAGGGTAGTGCGCTGCCGTGGGTGAGTGTCCCCGATGAGTGGGTGTCGCACCGACCACAGGGCAGCTGCGGGTGCGGGGCGGATTTGGCCACTGCGCATGAGGTGGGCATCGAGCGGTCTCATCAGGTGCACGACCTGCCGCAGGTGCGCATCAGGGTCAGCCAACACGATGTGTACCGGGTCCGATGTGAATGCGGCGCCGAGCATGTCGGCTCGTTGCCGGCCGAGGTGTCGGCGGCACCGTCGAGTTACGGAGTCAACCTCAAGGCGCTGGTGGTTTATCTGCTGATCTATCAGCACGTGCCCGTGCAGCGGTGTGTCCAGTTGATCGCCGATCTGGGCGGCGGAGCTGGGCCCTCCGACGGGTTCGTGCACGGCATGCTGACCAGATGCGCCGCCGCGGTGCGCGAGGTCGTCACGATGATTAAGACGCTGATCATGATGGCGTGGGTCGTCGGCTTTGATGAGACCACGCTGCGCGTCGGCCCGGCCGGGCAGAACAAGTACGTGCTGTCGGCCTCGACCGACAAGGCCACCGTCTATCACCTGGGCGGCCGGGATCTGGACTCCTTCGCTGCGGCCGGCATCCTGCCCCACTTCGCCGGGATAGCCGTGCACGACCGCTACCGCAACTACTTCCATCCCCGCTGGGAGCACCTCGCCGGGCATCAGGCCTGTACCGCGCATCTGTTACGTGACTTCACCGACGCCGCCGAGGTCTACCCCCACGAGTACTGGCCGGGCCAAGCCCAACGCGCGCTGCGCGGCCTGATCCGCGCCTGGCACACCGCCCGGGACAACAACCAGCCCGAGATCAGCGAGGATGTCTGCGACCCGCTGATCACCGAGTTCCGCCACGCCATCCGTGTCGGCCTCGCGCAGCTACCGCGGGTGCCCGGGCCACGCCAATCAACGACGCAGCGTCCGGGACGGGACTGCTGGAGTTCTGCCGCGACCAGGAACGCAACGTCCTGCGTTTCTGCTTCGACACCCGGATCTGGCCCACGAACAACATCAGCGAGCGTGACCTGCGACCCACCAAGACCCAGCAAAAGATCTCCGGTCGGCTCGCCAGCGAAGAAATCACCCAAGACCGACTCGATATCCGCAGCTACCTCGACACCGCCCGCAAACACGGCACCAACGTCATCACCGCACTACGCCAAGCCATCACGGGCAACCCCTGGAAACCACCGCTTCCGGCACCCACCTAAGCACCCGACACCACCACTCACGTAAGTATTCGGAAGTCCTGTGGAAGGGCATGCCGACGGTCGATGTGGCGGTTCGTGGTGGTCACATCGGTAAAGGCGTTCTCGTGCTGTGGTGTTAGCCGGGGCGTGGGGGCTGTGCCCAGGCATGGAGGTCTTCGGGGCTGGCGTTCCAGGGCAGGAAGCGTTCCAGGCCGGGGCCTGACAGGGGTTTTCCGCTGTTGCGGCCGCAGTCGTCGAGGTAGGCGGTGAGATAGGTCAGGGGGTTCAGGCCGGCCATCTGGATGGTCGCGGTGACGGTCCAGATGACGGCGGCGAGCCGGGCGGAGTCCTCGTTGTGGGAGCCGCCGGCGTTCTTCCTGGTCACGACAGGGCCGCGGATCATTCGCTCGGCGGCATTGTTGTCCAGGCTGATCATGGGGAACTCGCGGTGCGCGGTCAGGCCGTCCCACTCGCGGTGCGCGGTCAGGCCGTCCCACTCGCGGTCCAGGGTGGCGAGCGCCTTCTTCGCGGGCTCCTGCAAGCCGGGGGCGGCCATCTGCTTTTTTCGTGCCTGACCGATCGCGGTGATGGCCGTGTCCCAGGCGGCGCGGGCTTGCTCCAGCCGGGTGGCCGCCGCTGTGGTGTCCCGCGGCGTGGTGGCCTCGTTCCACGCGGTCATGAGCTCATCGTGGGCGACGTACAAGTCTCGGATCCGCTCCAGCCACGCATGTGTCCAGTACCGCAACTGGGCCGGGTTCGTGTCCCCGGCCCGCACGAAATGCCGCCGGAGGTGCGCCCAGCAAAACAGGTTGACCAGCCCGTCAGCCTTCTTCCCCGCGCAGGAGTACACAGCGTAGAAGTCGCTGGAGATCACCAGCCGACGCGGCCCGCCGTCCTCGTCCTGCGTGAGCCGACCCGTCTCCTCGTCGATGCCGACATGGCGGGCCAGCACCATCCCGGACCTCGTGGGGTCCATGACGAAGCACACGGTATCGGGGCCGATGAACACCCACAGCCACCACTTCGCCGGGCCGTCCCCATCGCGCGGGGCGAAGACCCGCCACGTTGTCTCGTCCGCGTGCAGGTGCCAGGAACCCCGTGACCGCTGCGTGATCGCGTCCGCGACCGGCGCCAGCAGCGCCCCTGCCTGCGCACAGGCGCCGGCCAGGGTAGCCGGCGAAACGTCCGCGCCCTGCCTGGCCAGCCCCTTCACCAGCGAATTCATACTCCGCCCAGCCGTGTACCGCTCCGTGAAAAGCATCGCGAGGAAGGCATTGGACAACAAGCCCTTGCCGATCGCCTTCGGCGGGCCGGGCGCCATCACCGTCGCCGGCACCTGGCAATCGCAGACCCTGCGGTACCGGCGGCGGCAGTGCGCCACCACCCGCACGATCACCACCCAGTCCAGCTGCTCGGACACATGCTCGCCCAGCAACGCAAACGGCATACCGCACACCGAGCAGCAGTACCCGCCGCCCGCGAAATCCCAGATCACCTCGACTCGGGGCAGATGCGAGTAATCACGCCGCCCTGCCCTCGCCCCCGGACCTCGCTTCTTCTCACCGCTGCCACCCGCACCACCCCGGCGTTCCCCACCGCGACCGGCATCACCATCACCATCACCCGAATCCGGCTCCGAGCCAGACCGCTCCGAGGACCGCCCAAACAGCATCCGCTGGAAAACCGCAAGGTCAGCCCGAAGATTCTCCAGCTCAGTTGCCTGCTGCGCGTTCTCCGCACGCAGCCGGGCGTTCTCCTCGCGCAACTCCGCCGCCAGCCGCGCCATCTCCTGATTCGCCTCCAGCGCAGCAGCCAGCATGTCCCGCAGGGACGCCTCAGCACCCTCCAAACCTGGGACAACGCCCGCCGCAACCGCCACGCGGCACAGCAAACACCCTCAACAACCGCAGATCACGCACCACAGCCAGCGTGTCTCAACCCCACCACACCGGTGGACGCGACAACAACCCGTCACAACAATTCCGAATACTTATCCACTCACCACACCCCACCAACGAAGAGCACCCTCGATTCGCCATACCCACGAATCCTGGACGTGAATGTTTACGAGCGACCTTGGCGAGGATTTGCTCGGCAGTAGCAGTCCAGACGAATGGTTTCGGGTTGTCGTTGTTGGCTTTCAGGTAGTCCTCGATCGCGGTGATGAGGTCATTCACGCTGTGGAACACACCTCGACTGAGGGCCTTGTCGGTCAGGTCCCGAAACCACCGTTCGACCAGATTGAGCCATGATGAGGAGGTGGGGGTGAAGTGCAGGTGAAACCGCGGGTGTTGGGCCAGCCATTTTTTGACGTTGGGATGCTTGTGGGTGCCGTAGTTGTCGCAGATCATGTGGATCTGCAAACCCTGGGGCACCTCGCGGTCGATAATACGCAGGAACTTTAAGAACTCGGTGTTGCGATGCCGGGGCAGACAGCGGCCGATCACTGTCCCGGTGAGCACATTCAGCGCGGCGAACAGGGTAGTAGTGCCATGGCGCTTATAGTCATGGGTCATCGTGCCAGCCCGGCCCTTTTTCATCGGCAGCGACGGCTGAGTACGATCCAGGGCCTGGACCTGCGACTTCTCGTCTATGCACAGCACCACAGACTTGTCGGGCGGGTTGAGGTACAGACCTACCACGTCGACGAGTTTGTCTTCGAAGTGCGATCATTGGAGAGTTTGAAGGTTTTCACCAGGTGTGGTTTGAGCCCTCGCGCCGACCAGATTCGCTGCACCGATGCCGGGCTCACCCCCGTCTGTTTGGCCATCGACCGGCACGACCAGTGCGTCTCACCTTCTGGTGTCGAGTGCAGCGTCAAATCCACGATCTCGGCGACTTTCTCATCACTGATCGATGGTTTGCGGGTTTGCGGCCTCGCCCTTTGGCCACCTCACCGAATCCCACTAGCCCGTCTTTTTCGAACGGCTACGCCAGGCCAGCACGGTCGGACGAGACACTCCGACCACCTCACTGATCTCCGAATTCGACACCCCATCACCAGCCAAGAGCAACGCCTGAGCTCGCTGCACCACACGATGCGCCGCACTCTGCGACCTGACCAAGGTTTCCAGGACTTCTCGTTGCCCATCGGATATCGCCAACGGCGCCGCTGCTCGACTCATACCTTTAGTGTAATAGACTGTAAACTCAATTGCAAGACACGACACTAGGCGTCGCCGACCTACCGTAGCTACACACACTCATGCCTTCACCTGAAAAGCAACACCGAGGGAAAACATGGTGGCCTGATGATCATATTTTCCAAAAAAGCCGACTATATGCTCATTGGGCTCTGCGGCACATTCGGAGCATTGAAGTTTTTTAAATTGCTGCACGTCGATCTCCTTTTCGCTGGGTATAGCACTATGCGATGGTATAGTTCTGCCTTCGCTCGTCTTAAATTGGAGCGCCCATACACGGTTCTTGTCGTAGTAGATGGTCACGCCAGTGAAGTATTCACCAGCCTGAGTCCACACGTCTTTGTCTCGGAAGCCGGGATCCTCGCTAAATAGCGCCCCCTTGGCTCCAAAATGGCCACGTGCATCCTCCGCATTGGCCTGATCGCGGTCCCACTGAATGGCGCCAATTTTGTTCCCCTTGACTCTGACGTAGAACCTCATGCACTTTGACAAGTAATCTGTATCGCGCTCGACCTCATTCACCTGCCACGTATATGCATGCGCTGGTATCTGACCGTAGGGTCCGCAGAGTCTTATCGCTCCCTTTGGACCCAATTTTTTCCATGTTTTTTCCGGGTCATCTGGTAACTGCGTAGACATTACGATCACCTCGCTAGAAGCAGATTTGATGGCTAATTAAGTCCCGTTGGGACGTGACGCGATCCTTGCCTGCTACTCAGCCCTTGGAAGAGCAGCCCCCAGCGTGGCAGCAGAGGTTACATTGATGCCCAAAAGGGTAGTGCCGCAGATGCTCGGCGAGTGCGCACTTGACCGCGGCTGTCATCCAGTTTCCCTATCCTATCCTATCCTATCCTATCCTATCCTATCCTATCCTATCCTATCCTATCCTATCCTATCCTATCCTATCCTATCC
>JALZHU010000066.1 GCA_030860695.1 Actinomycetota bacterium | reverse complement strand
CACCGGCATACGACACGAGCTCACCACGCAGGGCGAAGCAATCACCGGCATACGACACGAGCTCACCGAACAAAACCAAACAATCACCGGCATACGACACGAGCTCACCGAACAAAACCAGACGATCACCGGCATGCGACAGGACGTGACCACTCTGGAGCAGAAGATGAGCGCGGGATTCGCCACGCTCAACACGGAAATGGCGAAGATCGCCGCACGCCTGGACGGAAACTAGTGTAGTGTCTTGCAATTGGCTTTACAGTGCTTTATGCTGTGGAATATGAGTAGAGCAGCGGCGCCGTTGGCGATATCCGAGGAGCAACGAGAAGTTCTGGAAACCCTGGCCAGGTCGCAGAGTGCGGCGCATCGCGTGGTTCAGCGTGCCCAGGTGTTGCTCTTGGCTGGTGATGGGGTGTCGAATTCCGAGATCAGCGAGGTGATCGGAGTGTCTCGCCCGACCGTGCTGGCCTCGTGACCAATTCGAGAAAGACGGACTAGTGGGATTCGGTGAGGTGGCCAAGGGGCGAGGCCGCAAACCATTGATCAGTGATGAGAAGGTCGCCGAGATCGTGGATTTGACGCTGCACGCGAAGCCGGAGGGTCAGACACATTGGTCGTGCCGGTCGATGGCCAAACGGGTCGGGGTGAGCCCGGCGTCGGTGCAGCTGATCTGGTCGGCGCGAGGGCTCAAGCCGCACCTGGTGACGACCTTCAAACTCTCCAATGATCGCCACTTCGAAGAGAAACTCGTCGACGTGGTGGGCTTATACTTAAACCCACCTGATAAATCTGTGGTGTTGTGCATGGACGAGAAGTCGCAGGTCCAGGCTCTGGACCGCACCCAGCCATCGCTACCGATGAAAAAGGGGCGAGCCGGCACGATGACCCATGACTACAAGCGCCACGGCACCACAACCCTATTCGCCGCACTAAGTGTGCTCACCGGAACGGTGATTGGCCGCTGCCTGCCGTGGCATCGCCACACCGAGTTCTTGAAATTTCTGCGTACCATCGACCGCGAGGTGCCCAAAGGACTGGCCATCCACATGATCTGCGACAACTACGGCACCCACAAACATCCCCACGTCAAAAAATTGCTGGCCAAACATCCACGGTTTCACCTGCACTTCACACCCACCTCCTCGTCGTGGCTCAATCTGCTCGAACGATGGTTTCGGGACCTGACAGATAAAGCCATCCGCCGGGGCGTGTTCCACAGCGTGAACGACCTCATCACCGCGATCGAAGACTACCTGAAAGCCAACAACGACAACCCAAAACCATTCATCTGGACTGCCGCTGCCGAGCAAATCCTTGCCAAGGTCACCCGAGGACGAGTCGCTCTCCAGCAAGTGGAAAATCAATAATGAGACGCTACACTAGCATCGGGCGCCGCCGTCAAGGGGAATCCTCTGCAGGCTCCAGCGGCTGGATGTCCTCGTCGTGCAGTGGCTCGTCTGCATGCAGCGCGCGGCGTAAGCGGCGGCCGACAAGGGAGTCAAGCCGCGCGGGGGGGATCCCGCCAGCTGGCTTCTTGGCGGTCAGGTCGCTCTCCGCGAGCACGTGCCCGGCCGGCAGGGCGCAGCGGGCTACCAGCGAGCGGCCGAACAGCGCGCGCATCGGCGCCAGCTCCGTCGCGACTTCATCCTTGTCGACGGGAGCCGCGAGCGCCGCGCCGATATAGCGGACGCCGTCGACGAGCTGGCGAAGCTCGCTGGTGGTCACCGAGGCCGCCACATCCGGGCCGAACATCTCGCGGGACAGCGTCACGTGCACCTCGATCACGCGCCCGCCGAGGGCGACCGCGGCCAGCCCTGGGAAGATCGTCCCGGAGTGGTCCGACAACCCGGTCGCGCACCCGTAGCGCTCGCGAATCTCGCGCAGGACATTGAGTCCGACCCGCTCCGGCGCGACCGGGTAGGCCGACGTGCACTGCAGGACCGCCAGCGGCCCGGCGCCGGCCCCACGTAGCCGCGCGACGGCGCCGTCAAGCTCAGCCCAGCCGCTCATCCCGCTGGACAGCAGCACCGGCGCCCCAGTCTGCGCCACCGCGTCGAGCAGCTGCGGGTTGGCGACCTCACCGGACGCGACTTTCCAGGCCGCGACGCCAACGCGGCGCAGCAGATCAACCGCTTCCAGTGAGAACGGCGAGCTCAAGAACGCCAGCCCCCGGTCCTGCGCGTGCCGCCGCAGTCCTGCCCAGTCCTGTGCGGTGAACTCCATCCGCTTCCAGTACTCGTAGCGGGTGTCGTCGGCGTAGCTGAACTTGACCCGCCAGGGTTCGTCCGTCCGGCTCTCAGCGGCGGCAATGTGCGTCTGGAACTTCACCGCATCGGCACCCGCATCGGCGATCGCATCGACGAACGCATGCGCCGTGCCCAAGCTGCCGTCGTGTGCCTGGCCAACCTCCCCGATTACCACGACACGGTGGCTCCAATCGAGTATGTTCACTCTACGCTTCCTCTGCGTTCACGAATGGAGCAATAGCCATGCCCCAATCGACAATTACAAAGCAAGTTGCTGCGCTCTGTTACGACTACGGTGTGCTGGCCACGCAACGACCCGCGGAGTGCAACCTGTGCGCGGCGGGTGGCTGCGCCGTTGAGGTCGCCGAGCGCGATCGCTACGGCTACCCGGCGACCTTTGTGGTGTGCCGATGTTGTGGGTTGGGCTATCTCTGCCCGCGGCTGAGCGCCACCCAGTACGCGCACTTCTACTCCGAGATCTATCGTCCGCTGGTGTCGGCCTACCACGGCCGCCGCATCGACGCCGAGACCGTGCAGCCGGAGCAGCGTGACTACGCAGCCGGACTTGCCGCGTTCCTGCTCCCACTGCTGCCCTCACGGCCGCACACGATCCTCGACGTCGGCGGCTCAACGGGAGTGGTCTCCAGCGTACTGGGCGCACGCCTGAACGCGCGTGCGACAGTCCTCGACCCATCCCTGGACGAGCTCGCGGTCGCGCGGGCCGCCGGTATGGAGACGATCGCCGGGCTCGTCGAGGACTTCGATCCGCGCGGGCGTAGGTGGGATCTCGTGCTGCTGTGCCAGACGATCGACCACCTACTCGATGTCCGCGGCACGCTGGCGGCACTGCGCCAGATGATGGCTGCCGGTGGCCGCGCGTTCGTCGACATTGTTGACGTCGACGTCCTACTACGCCGGACCGGCAGCATCGAGCGGGTGGTCAAGATCGATCACCCTTACTACCTGACACGTGCAACTGCGACGGCGTTGTTCGCCCTCACCGGTTTCAGGATCATCGCCGAGCGATTGACCGGTGACGGGCATCGAGGCTTCGTGCTTGCCCCGGGACCGTGCACCGAGCCGGACTGGCCGACGCTGGAGAGCACCGCGGCCCGGTTCCTGGCCAGCGTTATCTGACCCGGACGGGGGCTGCGGCGTCGAGCTCGATGCGGATCGCGGTCGGCAGGGACTCGATGCCGAGGCTGTCGCGCGCGCGGGTGAGGACCCGAGTGTCGAGATCATGGTAAACGCCGCGGACGTCGGCGCCGTCCTCAAGCCACAGGTTCAGCCGCAAAACAGGCGCGGCGGTGCTGCCGACCATGCGGGCGCGGGCACGGTTGACGCCGTCGATGGTCTCGGCATCGGCACGCAACGCGTCAGCGATCGCCGAGGCGCTGATCTCGAGGCGACGGTCCGGACTGGGGTCGAGGAGGAGATTGGGGCGGCGTTCGGGCGCCAGCGCACGCGCGGCCCAGAGCAGCCCGAGGACGAGCAGGACCACGCCGGCGGCAATGGCGGCGGCGCGAGTGAGGGTCTGGTTGGCTCCCACGATATCCAGAGCGATCGGGTCGAGTACCGGTCGGGCGGCGCGGTTGTCACCGAGCAGGCCGGAGCCGACAACGAGGGCGGCGGTGCCGGTGGCCAGGCCCAGTAACCCAATCAGCCCGACCAGGGCGCGCTGGGCGCCAGCCGCGCGGGCGGTGGCCTTGCCGACCGCGGTGGCGGTGGTCATGCCGGCTTCCTGGTGTCGTGCACGGCCACTGTCACCTGCGGGGTCTGGACCAGCGATAACTCGGACAGCAGGGTCTTCACAGCGTCGGTGATTCCGGGTTTGACAACGTTGGCGGGTTGTCCGCTGACGGCCCGCACCGAAACCTTGCGGGGGCTGGCGGTGACTGAGGCAGACACGACGTGGTCGAGTGCGCGGACCTGGTTGCCGACCAACCGGGCCAGCGACCGCGGAGAGGTGGTGACGGTGATCTCGGGCGTTGGGTTGATCAACCGCACCTCGCGACGACCGGACCGCAGGGCCAGGAGGACAAGTAGCAGGCCAGCAATGATCAGCCCGGCGGCGATGAGGCGGACCGGTGTGGAGATCCAGGTCCACTCCTGCAGGGTCGCCTGCCACGCCGGCCAGGGCAGTACCAGTGGGCCGCTGGCGGGGCGCACCCAGATCCAGATGACCTCGAGCGCAACG
The DNA here is from genome assembly GCA_030860695.1 of Actinomycetota bacterium. GTDB lineage: Bacteria > Actinomycetota > Actinomycetes > Mycobacteriales > Pseudonocardiaceae. Next base: position 16,960 of record JALZHU010000066.1, on the reverse strand, counting down.
AAAATGCCGAGCGCAGCCACGGCCAGGCCGAGCAACGGGGACAGCACGCGTAACAGGATCCTCATCGAGGTGCCTTCCTGGCTGGGAAACCGCTAGTGCACACGAGAGCTGGGCTCGGGCAGCAGGGCAGTGACGGTCACGGCGATCGAGCGGACCTCGTATCCGGTGATCCGCCGTACTTCGTCGCTGATCCTGCTGCGCAGTTGGTCCACGGTGGAGCGCACCAGGCCGGGATAGCGCAGCGCCAGCTCCATATGCAGGTCGACCCGCTGAGCGGTGACGGTGACCTTCGCGGTGGCTCCGGTGTTGCCTAGGCCGACTCCGGCCACGGTGCGCGGGGCGGGCAGGGTGCCCGGGGTCAGGTCTGCGGTATGCTCGGCAATCTTGCGCAACACCGATGGGTCGATCTTCAGCCGGCCCCGCTCGTCCGGGCCGGCGGCAGTGCGCGGTGCCGGCGCGGCGGGTGTGGCGCCGGCAGTGGGGAGCGGCTGAGTGGTGACTGCGGTCACCGGTCCCGCCCCTTGCCGCTGAGGACCTGGCCGAGGTCGAGCTCCCCATCCAGGACCCGGCCGACGAGCAGGCCAATCGCCCCGAGCACCAGGGTGAGCAGGAAGCCGCTGAAGCCGCCGATCACGCCGGCCAGGCCGAGGATGAGCCCGGTGAGCAGACCGATGCTTGTCGCGTTCATTGTGGGCACCTTCCGTGCTGAGGAGGGAATTCAGGAATTCGGTGTCGGGTCGCCAGTGATCAGGTCGTTGATGGTCAGGTCGATCACCTTGGACCCGGTGATCGCGGTGATCACCCGGCGCAGTTCGGTGGCCAGCTGCGGCAGCGGGGTGCCGAGGCGGGCGACGACGGAGACCTCCACTGGCTCGCCGGGCTCCCCGACCCGCACCCCCACCACCCGGCGACCGGGGAGGTAGCAGGCAATGGCGCCGAACGGGCCGCCATCCAGGTCAGCCACCGCGGGATGGGCGCGCACTGCTGCGGCAACGGCGTCGGCGAGCTGACCGTGGTCGGACCGCTCGGACCGGCGCCGCGGGGGCGGGGACGGGGAGATCGGGCTCATGGTCGCGAATTTCTCCCACTACCGTCGCGAGCGCTCACTCCACCCGGGCCGGCTGGGGAGGTGCCTCGCTGCCGTCGTCGCTTGGGATACGGATGTCGTGGACCGCGATGTTGACCTCGATGACCTCCAGGCCGGTCATCTGCTCGACGGCGCCGATAACGTTGCGGCGTACCGCCTTGGCCAAGTCCACGATGGACACGCCGTACTCGACGATGAGATCGAGGTCGATTGCGGCCTGCTTCTCGCCGACCTCGACCGTCACGCCGGAGGTGTGCGAGGCGCCGGCGCTGCCTGGGATGCGTTCCCGGATCTCGCCGAAGGCGCGGGATAACCCCCCGCCCAGCGCGTACACCCCGGAGATCTCACGGGCGGCCATCCCGGCGACCTTCTGCACCACCGACGACGCGATGGTGGTCTTGCCCTGCGAGGTGTCCTCGGCGAGCCGGGTTGGGGGCGATTCGCCGCTGGTACGGGCAGGTTTGGCCGAGGAACCAGACGGCTGGGTCGGGGTGCTGGTGGTGTCTGCCATGACCGGCGTTCTCCTTTGTGTTGTTCTGGGCAAAAGGTCTCGATGGTTGTGTGCCCAGCGGCGGGGAAAACTCACGGGCCCGATCGGGTGGTCTGGCAACAAGTCGGCCCAGCCGTGGATCACTACGACGACTAATTCAATCATCTACGATGCGACCGCCGGGTCTTGTCAAGTCGCGTCCCTGTCGTCAGGAGGCACCGACGTGCCGGACCGTCGCAAGAAGATCTGCGTCGTCGTTGCCAGCCGGGCCAATCTGGCGCGGATCACCACGGTGCTCGAGGCCGTACGCGACCACCTCGCATTGGATCTGCGGGTGATCGCCGCCGCGTCGGTGCTGCTGGAACGCTTCGGCTGTGCGGTCAACGTGCTCTCCGAGGCCGGTTTCACTCCCGATATCAAGATTCCTTTCATCATTGAGGGTCAGACGCCGGCGATGATGGCGAGGTCCACCGGGCTAGGCCTGCTGGAGTTGCCGACCGCGTTCGAGCAGCTTGAACCGGACATCGTGGTTACCATTGCTGATCGCTTCGAGACGATCGCGACGGCCATCGCCGGCGCCTACATGAACATCCCCGTCGCCCACACGCAGGGCGGCGAGGTGTCGGGATCGATCGACGAGAGCGTCCGGCACGCGATCACCAAGCTGTCCCACATCCACTTCCCGGCGACCGAGCTCAGTGCCCGCCGCATCATCGCTATGGGCGAGGACCCGCAGTACGTGTTCAATGTCGGCTGCCCGTCGATTGACCTGGTGGCCCGAACCCGCCCGGGCACCTGCCGCGATGCGCTGATCAACCACTGCGGCGAGGGGTCACCGATCGATCCGGAGCAGCCCTTCTTGCTGGTGATGCAACACGGCGTCACGACCGAGTACGGCCACGGCCTTGCTCAGATGACTGCGACATTGCACGCGGTCTCGTCGGTCGGGATGCAGGCGTTGGTCTTTTGGCCAAACGTGGATGCAGGCAGTGACGAGGTGGCCAGCGGCATCCGGCAGTTCCGCGAGCAGGGTCTCGCGCAGCGTTGCCACTTCTTCCGCAACCTGCCTGCCGAGGACTTCGCCCGGCTGATGACACACTGCTCTTGCATGATCGGCAACTCGTCGGCGGCGCTGCGGGAGGGCGCCTACCTCGGCACGCCGGCCGTCAACATCGGCACCCGCCAGCGCAACCGCGAGTGCGGCCCCAACGTCATGTTCACGTCACACGACCCACTGGAGATCGCCGAAGCAGTCCGCGCCCAGATCGCGCACGGCCGTTACGAGCGCAGCGACCTGTTCGGCTCCGGCACCGCGGGACGGGACATCGCTGACGTGCTGGCAACGGTGGATCCCCCGGTGCAGAAGCGCCTGCACTACGATGCAGCCGCGCTGCTCGCCAACCGCGCCGCCGTATAGCTCTGCCAGCCGCCATAGCTCTGCCAGCCGTCGGTCCTCACGCGGTGGTCGTGCCGTCGACGTTGATGCGGTCATAGCCCAGATGGGGCACCAACACGTCAGGGATGCTAACCGAGCCGTCGGCCTGTTGATACTGCTCCAGGATCGCGACCAGCGTGCGGCCGATGGGCAGCCCGGAGCCATTGAGGGTAGCGGCGAATCCGCGCTGGCCGTCCCTGGTCTTGGTGCGGATGCCAGCTCGACGTGCCTGGAACACCCCGCAGTCCGACACGCTGGAGATTTCGCGATAGCGCTGCTGGCTGGGCAGCCACACTTCGATGTCGTAGGTGTATTGCGCGGCAAAGCCGATGTCGCCTGCGGCGAGAGTGACAACGCGGTAGGCCAGGCCAAGTTCCTTCAGGCACGTCTCGGCGTGACCAAGCATGATCTCCAGCTCCTGGCCAGAGCGCTGCGCGTCGACGATTCGCACGAGCTCGACCTTCGAGAACTGGTGCACTCTGATCAGTCCGCGGGTATCCCGCCCGTAGGAGCCTGCCTCGGACCGGAAACACGGTGTGTGCGCGGTGTAGGCCAGCGGTAGATCATCTACCCGAAGTGTCTCTCCGGCGTGCAGATTGGTCAGCGGGACCTCGGCTGTCGGGATCAGGAATAGTTCGCGATCTGCGACGCCGGTCTTGAACAGGTCCTCTTCAAACTTCGGAAGCTGCCCCGTGCCGGTCATCGTCGGGCGGGTCACCAACGCCGGTAGCGAATACTCGGTATAACCATGCCATTGGGTGTGCAGTTGCAGCAGGAACGTGGTGATGGCCCGCTCCAGCTGGGCACCAGCACCCTTGAGGACGGCAAACCGCGGGCCGGCAAGTTTCGTCGCTCGAGTGAAGTCAACGATCCCGAGACGCTCCCCGATCTCGACGTGGTCGGCAGGGTCGAAGTCAAAAGTGGGACGGTTGCCCCAGGTACGGACCTCGATGGCGAACTCGTCGGAGTCGCCGTCGGGCAGGCGGTCGTCGGGCAGGTTGGGGATACCTAGCAGAAACTCCTGCAGGTCGGCTTCGAACTGCCGGTGCTGCTCCTCAGTCTCCTGAATCGCGCTCTTCAGTGCCCGAGCGCGCTCCCGCAGGTCGGTGACATCCTCGCCAGCCCTGGCCTTGGCCTGCACCTCGTTAGCGACCTGCTTGGCCTCCGCGCGAGCCTGGTCGATCCGCTGGATCGCCGAGGTGCGCTGGGCCAGCAGCTTCTCCAACTGCCCAAGGTCGAGCTCGTAGCCCCGCCGAGCGAGTTTGCGCACGGCCCCGGTAGCCGGGTCGAGCAGAACCCGAGGATCGTGCATGAGCGCTCCAGTACAAGCTTTGACTTGAGGACCTGGTAGAGGCCGACTCCGAAACCGTGAGGGTATCCAACTCCGTAACCCCGCCTGGACGCGACGGGTTAAGTCAGTTCCATCCTCGAAATGGTCGCCGGGCTCAATGCGCGCTCGGCGGTAAGGGTCTTCGTTGCGTAGCCCGGCGAGCTCGCGCAGCCCTGACCTAGACCCGAGACGCTGGCGCTCGGTGACGGCAGGCCTGCCCGGGACTCGGCTTGCCATCACTGAATCATGCAGCCTCCGGCCGGTAGTTCATGCGTCCAGCGCGGCGGTGAACTCGTGAAGCGGCACCGACAAGGCGATGGCCAGGTCACGCTCTCGCCGACACTGCTCAATGACCTCAGCGTCCTCGGTGATGTCGAAGCCGATGAGATGGCCAACGGTGTTGTGGTGCATGGGGCAGAGCAAACGCACCCGGCGTCTCGGCGTCGAAGAGCCAGAAATCCCGCCGCAGTGCGGCCAGCTCCGGATGCACGCCCCAGTCCGTGATGCGGACGTCCTCGCCAGCATCGACGTTGGCTTCGTAGCCGACCATCTCGAAGCGCAAGTCGTCCGTCAGTGGACGGCTGAGCATATGCACGCCGCCACTGCTTGCCCGCAGCAGTGGTGTCAGCTGCCGCAACGGCTGTGGGACCGCGTTGAGGAGGTCTACGCCTTCTGGCAACGCGCCGGTCGGCCCGCCTACGACCGGTTCGGCATCACCGCCACCCCTATCGACCAGTACGTTTGGTGCCACCATCCCGACAGCGAGCACCGCTGGCCACTACCCACCCCAACCGACCCGCAACCGCGAACAGGAGGGCCATCCGCCGCCACCCGATGATGGCAGCGAGAAACTCGGACGTTGTGCTACCCGGTTACAGAGCCAAGGAAGAAATCACGACTAGCTGTTCCAACGTGCCACCGGTGCTCGCCAGCGATTACCAGACGCAGCGAACGGAGGACCTGATGGAGCAGGGGCGGATGGCGGGGAAACGAGCACTGGTCGTGGGCGGAAGCCCAGGAATCGGTTCGACGATCGCCGAGCGCTTTCGCGACGAGGGCGCAGACGTCGTGGTGGCGGACCTGCATGGCGGCGACGTCGAGGTCGACGTGCGCGACGTATCACTGCTCGCGCGTGCTGTCGATCAGGCCGTCGAGCGGCTGGATGGACTCGACACGCTTATCTACAACGCTGGCGTGGTGCCCGTCGGCGGGGTCGAGAGTATCGACGTCGCGGCGTGGAGCGACGCTATGCGGATCAACGTCGACGGTGCGTTCGCGAGCGCGCGCGCCGCCTGGCCGCATCTCAAGGACGGCGGCGGTGCGATCCTCGCGACCGCCTCCGGCGCTGGCATTCGAGCGATGCCCGACCGCATCGGCTACTGCACGTCGAAGGCCGCCCTCGTGATGCTGACTCAATGCCTGGCGCTCGAGGGGGCGCCGTACGGTGTCCGTGCCAACGCAGTCTGCCCCGGTTTCGTGGACACGCCGTCGATGCGGCGCTCTCTTGAGGAGGCGCCTGATCCCGACCACGTGCTCGAGTACATGGCGTTGCTACATCCGATCGGGCGGATGGGCGTGCCGCGCGATGTGGCAGACGCCTTTGTCTACCTCGCCAGCGACGAGGCGGCGTGGGTGACCGGCGTCATCCTGCCGGTCGACGGTGGGCTCACTGCGGGACTCAGGCTCGGAACATGAGAAACCACGAACAGTCTTGGCCGAGGTCATCGCCAACTACCATGGTTGCCGAACGCCACTAGCTCACCTGACCCCCGTGGTGCGACGGGAGGTTCGGAGAATGGCAACGGTTGCGGTCAACTTGACTCGGCCCGAGGAGGAGGTAGGCGAAATTCCCGCCCGGCTGCGCGGGGCCGGACTGGAGCTACGCGTCGGGTCGGGACGGCGGACCACACCGGTGGCGGAGGTGATCGAGAGCCTCCAGGGGGCCACGGCTGTCATCGCCGGTCAGGAAGTGTACACCGCCGAGATCTTCGAGGCCTGTCCTGAGCTGAGACTGGTGGTGCGCTTTGGGGTTGGCTTCGACACCGTCGACGTCGACGCAGCCACCGAGCGCGGTGTGCTTGTCGCGAACACTCCGGGGACCACCGACGGGGGCGTCGCCGATCATGCGATCGGGTTGATGATCGACCTGGCGCACGGGATCTCGCGACACGATCGAGCCATGCGACGCGGCGAATGGCAACCGCACCGCGGCGTCGACATGTGGCAAGCGACCTTGGGCATCGTCGGGCTCGGCCGCATCGGCCGGGCCGTCGCGCAGCGGGCGCTTGGCTTCGACATGAGGGTGATCGCCCACGAGCCGTATCCCGTCATGGAGTTCGTGGACAAACACGGTATCGAGTTGATGCCGCTGGACGAAGTGTTGCGCCAGAGCGACTTCGTGACGCTGCATCTCCCGGCCATGCCCGAGACCGAGCGGATCATCAACGCAGGGAAGCTGGCGCTGATGAAGCCCACCGCCTTCCTGATTAATACTGGACGCGGAAATTTAATACTGGACGCGGAAATCTGGTCGACGAAGATGCCGTCTACGCCGCGGTAAAATCCGGCGAGATCGCCGGTGCCGGCATCGACGCCTGGACGACCGAGCCGATGACTGATCCGCGCTGGGCTGAGCTCGACAACGTCGTCCTCACTCCATACAGCGCAGCGAATACCCATGGTGTCTGGACCGCGAGTGCGGCGCTGGCAGTGGAGATCGTGCTGAAAGTGATGCGCGGTGAACAGCCAGAGCAGCTGCTTAACCCGCAAGTGTGGAGTGGCTAGCACTGCAAAAGTAAAGGCTCTCCCCTAGAGGCGCTCGGCAGATCTTGAGCGCAGCCGGTTGCGGGTGTCCAGCACACGATCGGCGTGCTGCTCGAAGAGCTCCCAATCGATCGCGTCGTGGTCGGCAAGCACGATGACAAGGTCAGCGTCAGTGATCTGAGCGGACTCGCTGGGCACCATCCGGATGAAGACGGGGACCTCATCAGCGTTGATAAGGGGGTCGATTGCCCGGAGGTCGGCCCCCAGGTCATCAAGCTGCTTGGCAACTGCGATCGCCGGTGATTGTCTGGTGTCCCGCGAATTCCGTTTGTAGGCCAGCCCCACGAGCAGGATCCTGCTGCCGTTGACGGGCTTATGCTGCTGGTTGAGGTATTTGATCACGCGAGACACGACATAGTCGGGCATGTGGTCGTTGACATCGTTGGCGATATCGACGAAGCGGAACGCGTGCCCCAGGGACCGCCGGACTTGCCAGGACAGATAAGAGGGGTCGATCGGCAGGCAATGCCCACCGACTCCTGGCCCCGGCGTGAATTTCATGAATCCGAAAGGCTTCGTGGCGGCCGCGTCGATGATCGACCAGACGTCGAGCCCAAGATCGTGACAGTACATCGCGAGCTCGTTAACTAGGGCGATGTTGACGTGGCGGAAGGTGTTTTCCAGCAGCTTGGCGAGCTCAGCCTCCCGGGGACCCGATACCGGCACCGTGTGCTCGACGAGCCGGCCGTAAAAGTCGGCCAGCGCCTGCAGTGAGGTCTGGTCCACTCCCGCAATGATTTTCGGGGTGTTCTGGAAACGCCAGATCTCGTTTCCCGGGTCGATGCGCTCGGGGCTGTAGCCGACGCAGAACTGCTGCCCCGCACGCAGACCCGAACCGGCCTCAAGGATCGGAATGAAGATCTCCTCGGTGGTACCCGGATAGCTCGTGGACTCAAGGATGACACAGCACCTGGGTGTGATGTGTGGAGCGATGATGCGCGCGGCATCCTCGACATAGCTCAGATCGGGTGCGCCGTCACGCAAAGGAGTCGGTACGCAGACGACCGCGATGTCGAAACCGGCCAGCGCCGCTTCCTCGTTGGTCAGCTGGTACCGTACGGTACTCATCGCCATCGTGAGGTCACGGTCCGTGACGTCGTCGATGAAAGTCTCCGCTTTGCGGAGGCGATCGATACGGGTCTTGTCGATATCGAAACCGACGACGTCGAAACCGACCTCAACGGCTCGGATAGCGACCGGGAGACCCACATATCCCTGACCCATGACGACGACACGACGCGACGAGATGCCGGAAATGTCGGCCAAGGCGTCCCCTGAGAAGTTGTCACCGAAGGCGACCAACCGGATACTAGCGGTGCCTCGATCAATCGTCATCCGAAGCTTTTGCAGGTTCGCTCTTCCGAGCACTACGGTCGGGTAATCAATTGAACGCGCGGGAGCTCGCACCGAAGCGGGCTGAGAGGGCAGCTGGGCACCGGCCCGGGGCTGTCGACCGCAGAACCTGTCCGGGTAATGCCGGCGTAGGGAGGCTGATCCATGACAACCTTGCACGACCGCACCATCGAGCCCGCCGTGACCACCGGCCCGATCACCGGGTCGCGGAAGGTCTACCGCGAGGTGGGTGACGGGCTGCGGGTGCCCGCCCGCCGGGTGGATCTGACCAACGGGGAGCATTTCGATCTCTACGACACCTCGGGTCCGTACACCGACCCCGACGTGACCGTTGACGTCCACCGTGGACTCCCCCGGCTGCGTGAGCAGTGGATCGCAGCCCGCGAGCCGTCGACCCAGCTCGCGTGGGCGCGGGCCGGCATCGCCACCCCGGAGATGAAGTTCATCGCAGCCCGCGAGGGCCTCGATGTTGAACTGGTGCGTTCCGAGGTGGCCCGCGGCCGCGCGGTGATCCCGGCCAATCACCGGCACCCCGAATCCGAGCCGATGATCATCGGAAAGAAGTTCCTGGTAAAGGTCAACGCCAATATCGGCAATTCGGCCGTCACCTCCTCCATCGAGGAGGAGGTGGACAAGATGGTGTGGGCCACCCGTTGGGGCGCTGACACGATCATGGATCTGTCCACCGGCAAGCGGATTCACGAGACCCGCGAGTGGCTGCTGCGCAACTCCCCCGTTCCGGTCGGCACCGTGCCGATCTATCAGGCGATGGAGAAATGCAACGGTGATCCGGCGGCGCTGACCTGGGAGACCTATCGGGACACCGTGATCGAGCAATGCGAGCAAGGCGTCGACTACATGACCGTGCACGCCGGTGTGCTGCTGCGCTACGTGCCGCTGACCGCTGGCCGGGTGACCGGCATCGTGTCCCGCGGCGGATCGATCATGGCGGCGTGGTGCCTGGCGCACCACCGCGAGTCGTTCCTGTATGAGAATTTCGAGGAACTGTGCGAGATCCTGCGCCGCTACGATGTGACGTTTTCCCTCGGCGACGGTCTGCGCCCCGGTTCCATCGCCGATGCCAACGACTCCGCGCAGCTCGCCGAGCTCAAGACGCTCGGGGAGCTGACCCAGATCGCGCGGCGCCACGACGTGCAGGTGATGATCGAGGGACCCGGGCACGTGCCGATGCACAAGATCGCAGAGAACGTGCGCCTGGAGGAGGAATGGTGTGACGAGGCGCCGTTTTACACCCTGGGTCCGCTGGCGACGGACATCGCGCCAGCCTATGACCACATCACCTCGGCGATCGGCGCGGCAATGATCGCGCAGGCGGGCACCGCGATGCTCTGCTACGTCACGCCCAAGGAGCACCTCGGCCTGCCGGACCGCGATGACGTCAAGACCGGCGTGATCGCCTACAAGATCGCTGCGCACAGCGCCGACCTAGCCAAGGGCCATCCGGGGTCCCAGGCGTGGGATGACGCGCTGTCGGCTGCCCGGTTCGAGTTCCGGTGGCGCGACCAGTTCGCGCTGGCGCTGGACCCAGACACGGCGCGGTCCTACCACGACGAGACGCTGCCTGCGGAACCGGCAAAGACCGCGCATTTCTGTTCGATGTGCGGGCCCAAGTTCTGCTCAATGCGCATCTCTGCCGACGTCCGGGCCTACGCGCAGGAGCACGGAATGTCCACTGTGGAGGCCATTGAGGCAGGCATGAAGGAGAAGTCTGACGAGTTCACCGCGGCCGGTGGGCGGCTGTACTTGCCAGTGACCGGGTCGTGACCGCTGCGCCCCCCATCGCGCTGACCATCGCGGGATCGGACTCCGGTGGCGGGGCGGGCCTGCAAGCCGATCTGCGCACCTTCACCGCCTGCGGTGTGCACGGCTGCGTCGCGGTCACTGCGGTGACGGTGCAGAACTCGCTGGGCGTGACCGGCTTCATGGCGATCCCACCGTCCACAGTCGCCGACCAGATCCGGGCGGTGGCCAGCGATATCGGGGTAGCCGCCGCGAAGACCGGCATGCTAGCCGCGGCACCAATCATCTCTGCAGTGGCCGAAGTGTGCGACGAGGTGGGCATCGGTCGTTCAGTGCCGTTGGTGGTCGATCCGGTAGCCGCCTCGATGCACGGCGACCCGCTGCTGGCCGACGAAGCGCTGGACGCGCTGCGCGGCGAGCTGCTCCCCCGAGCAACCTTGGTCACGCCTAACCTGGACGAGGTCCGGTTGCTCGTCGGGTTGGACGTCGGTTCCCGGGCGGAGCAGTACACCGCAGCCAAACAGCTGCACGCCCTGGGGCCGCGGTGGGTGCTGGTCAAGGGCGGGCACTTGCGCGACGACCCGGAATGCCTGGATCTGCTCTACGACGGCAGCGAATTCACCGCGTTCACCGGTCCGCGGCTAGCCACCCCACACACCCACGGTAGTGGTGACACCTTGGCCGCAGCGATCACCTCGGCACTGGCTCGCGGCGCCGCGGTGCGCGAGGCCGTCGGGTACGGCAAGCGCTACATCGAGCAGGCGGTAGCCCACGCGTATCCCCTCGGCGCTGGGATGGGCCCAGTTTCTCCGTTCTGGCGCCTAGGTCCCAGCTGATCCCACCCGGATCCGCTTCGCTCGACAGCTCCTCGTCCCGATCTCGACAGAGCTGTTGGACTGGCCTAGACAGCTCTGCTGTCGAGCTCGGGGGCTGCAGCGTCGTTTGGCTCGGCTAGTCGAGGAGAGAGCGACATGAGATCCGGTCGGGTCGGCGTCCGTATCGTGTCGCGCATGGACTCGGTGACACGGCTGGTGCTCGTCCGGCACGGCGAGAGCCGCGCCACCGTCGATCGGATGGTGGGCGGGCACGAGGGCTGCCGGGGTCTGACGGAGCAGGGTCGACGACAGGCGCAGGCGCTGGCGGATCGGCTGGCCAGAACCGGCGAGCTGGCGGACGCGTCAGTACTGCTTACCAGCGTGCTGCCGCGAGCTGTTGAGACCGCCGAGATCGTCGCACCCGCCCTGGGCGGGCTGGAGGTCGAGCAGAATTGCAACTTCTGCGAGTTCCACATCGGTGAAGCCGACGGTCTGTCCTGGGAGGAGTTCCGGGAGCGGTACCGGCCGGAGGAGCACCTGCATGACCGTTTCCGACCGCTGGCTCCGGGCGCCGAGAGCTGGGCGACGTTCTTCGCCCGGGTAGGCACGGCGCTAGCCGGTGTCGCCGCCGAGCACGCCGGTTCCACCGTGGTTGTCGTCTGCCACGGCGGCGTGATCGAGGGATCCTTCATTGCGTTGGGGAACTTGCCGCTGCGGCGGAGCTTCGACGTAGCAATCGGAAACACCTCGCTCACCGAGTGGATGAGCCCAGCGGAGGTGGAGACAGGTGGGCGGTGCTGGAAATTGGTTCGCTTCAACGACACCGCCCACCTCACTGATGTGGATAGGAGATAGCACGCCCTATCCAGGAGTCCGACATACGGAGAAGAGACATCTCACGAGTTGTGAGTAACATCGTCACGCGCCGTCACGATACTGGGTAACACGTGGGGATCGCAGCTCACTTGGAAGGATCATGATCAGAAACCTCCGCGCTGGCTTCTTCATACTGTTGCTCATAGTCAGTGTAGGAGCCGCTCTCACGAAAAGGCGCCGTTGCCAAACACTCCACAATTCTCTATTGCTCGATTCATTTGGGCCGGTGTGGCGATTGTTACCGTAATCGGCTTCATATTCTTCAAGTATGACATTCCGCCGCGGAAAAATCGCTCCTTGGGCCACCACGCTTTGTGCCGCCGTCGGCACAAGAAATTGCAAAGGCGCAGCTTGTGGTATCGCTATTCGTAGCGTGCTGGACAAAATGCTGCCCGACGACAAGACGAGTTGGTATAACCCTCAATCTGAGCCCAAGCAGGCTCCGTCGAGTGAAAGTTAAGCCCGCGCATACCTACCCTGACACAGCTACCCATTACTTCCCTGGTGAGCACGGATATCTGCCTGCCGCTTTGCGCAGTAGTCTATTCATGGGGCCGCTGAGCTGGGGCCCGCTGAGCTGGGGCCCACCACAGAGTCTTGATCTTGGTCGGCTTCCGGTGATCGGCCACGGCGTGTCCGGCTCGATCTTGGGTCCTTGATCGTCGATCATCTGGGTTGTGCCCACGCCCGAACCGCCTAGCCCTCGTAGGAGCTTGTCACGCTGAGGTGGGGTTGGTGGCTCGGCTGGAGAGGGGCAGTGAGTTGCCCACTCGAGAGGACCTGCCCGGCCAGCGGACAACCTCAGGTCGCACGCAAGAGCGACCACAACGCGGCCCCACGTAGGTGTGACTAGGAGAGGCAGAAGTGCGGCTCCCACACCGTCGCCCCCGCCAGGTTTCCTCCGAGACCTGGGACAGGTCCAGCATGGCCTCGGAGCGTAGCCATCCTGGGGTGACGGCGACGGCCGTCCCGCCGTGCGGCGCCAGCTCGACGAACTGGAGCCAGGGCCATGCGCTGCACGGCGATCTTCGCCTCGCTTACCGGACGACACACCACCACGTGACGCCCCATAAGGTCCACAGCATGCGAGCATCGACGATGGAGGCCTCGATGATCTGGCGGGAACGCCTGCGCAACTTCGTCGACAGCAACCGTTTCCAGCGGTTCATCATCGCGGTGATCGTCCTCAATGCACTCACTCTGGGACTGGAAACGTCCGAGTGGGTGGTTGCCCAGTCCGGCGGATTGCTGCATGTGGTTGACCAGATCGCTTTGGCGATCTTCGCCGTCGAGCTGATGCTGCGGCTCGCCGCCCACGGGTGGCGTTTCTTCCGCGACCCCTGGAACGTGTTCGACTTCATCATCGTCGGAATCGCGCTGATCCCCGCCACGGGGGCTTTCTCGGTGCTGCGGGCGCTGCGGATCCTGCGCGTGCTGCGGCTGGTCTCGCTGGTGCCGAGTATGCGCGGGGTGGCCACAGCACTGCTCACCGCGGTACCCGGGATGGCGTCCATTGCCGCGCTCCTCGGGCTGCTGCTCTACATCGCCGCGGTGATGGCCACCCAGCTGTTCGGCGACGGCGTGCCGGACCGCTTCGGCGATCTTGGCACCTCGCTTTTCACCCTGTTCCAGGTAATGACCACTGATGACTGGGCGAATGTCGCACGCTCGGCGATGGCGGTTGAGCCGTTGGCCTGGATTTTCTTCATCGTCTACATGTTGTTGTCCACGTTCGCCGTGTTGAACCTGTTCATTGCCGTGGTGGTCCGCGCGATGGAGGAGCAGGTCGCAAGCGACGTGAAGGCCGACGTCGCTGAGCACCATCGGGAGGACGCCGTCGCTGCGGCAGCCATCCTCGATGAACTACGTGCGCTACGCACAGAGGTCGCGGAGCTGCGGGCACGGTCTTAACTCCTCGGCCGCGTCGGCCTGCCCCAGCTAATTGCAAAGCATGATTCGCTGATACACCGACGCAACGGCGCGAGCAGTGTACCGGCGCGAACAGGCGCATACGTAACGTGACGCCCGCGACTGTAAGCGTTCAGAAGTGCGTTGCGTAATCACTAAACGACTGACATGGTCGGCCTACAGTACTTCGCGTGGATCTACCTCGATCGGTATCAGGTGACCTTGCCGTTGCTCTACCCAGAGAAGGTGCATCATGCCCCGGATTCCTGGATTAGGAGATCGATGACCGCGACAGGCCGGGGTCGCAGCGCGGCGGCGCTCCTCGGGCCGGTCGCAGCCGTCGCGCTCCTGACCGCAGCGTGCCCGACGAGCGACGACGCCGGGCGGGGGGCCAACCCTGGAGCCGAAGTGGGCCAGGAATTGTCCTCTCCCGTCATTCCTCTCGGCACGATCGTCCCGCTCACCGGCGGAGGGGACTTCCCCGATCCCGCGCGTGCGCTCCTGCAGGAGGCTGACCGTGAGCTGCGAGCCGGGAACTTCGATGCCGCCGCGGAAACAGCTCGGCGCGCTAGTGCGGGGGCGGACCCGGCGACGAGATGTGTCGCCGAGGCGGTCCAGGGCGTAGCGGAGGTCAATCGCGGGAACATCGGGACAGGACTCCAAGCGCTCCAGGATGGCGAGTGCGCTATCGAGGTCGTGCCGGACGACGTGCGTGATGAGATGGCCACACTGATCTTCAATACTCAAGCCGCTGGGTACGGAGTGAGCGGTAACGAGGACGCAGCGGAGCTTTCCCTGCAAAGAGCGCTGCTGGCCGCTCCGGAGGGCCAGAGGTCTGCGATCCTTGCCCAGTTCTGCCGGGCGGTGGGGCAGTCTCGTGCCATCGAGCGGTGCGCCCCTCCGGTCACGACCACCAGGCCGGTGACACCAACCACGCAGGTGCCGTCCCCGCCGGTCACATCACCTCGACGGACCACGACGCCGACGCCGACATCAGTCGCACCGACCACAAACAGACCGCCGACGCCGACATCAGCCGTACCCACCACGAGCAGACCGCCGGCGTCAGCAGCACCGACCACAAACAGACCGCCGACGCCGACGTCAGTCACCCCGATGACGAGCAGACCGCCGGTAGGTACGCCCACACGCGACAGCGAGCCGACCACTCCCACCGGATGATCGGACCGATGCGCGATGGCGGAGCCGGAGACGCAGGACCGGAAGCCCGGGGCAGCCGATGGCCTGTCACGGCTGGCTTTAATCGCCGGAAAGGTCGTCGTCGCGCCGGTAACCGTGTTCGCGGCGGTGATGATCTACTTCGGCTGGGCACGCACGAGCACAACATATGCGGCATTCGGCATTCACTACAGTGTCCTCGGGTTCTCATTTCAGGATTACCTGCTCCGCAGTATCGAAGCGACGTTTAGACCGACTGCGCTGCTCCTGCTGGTGATCCTCGTCGCGATCCCGGCTCACCTCGGGCTGATCCAGCTGCTGAAGCGAGGATGGCGGAAGCAAACGGTCATCCCCCTGGTGGGAGCGGGGACGGCGTTGACCATCGTCGGCCTGCTTGGTTTCCTTCGCGTGGTCACTTACCGGGTCGGGTGGCCACTCGTCCCCATGTCACTTGGGCTGGGTGTCCTCCTCATTGGCTACGCCGCGTCGCTGTGGCGCGCTGCGAGCGATACACAGCCCCGTCCCTTGGGTAGCAGTGACGTCATCGACATCGTTACGCGGATTGCGTTCACGGCATTTTTGGCCCTCACGCTGTTATGGTCAGTGGCGTATTACGCGGTGCTCAGCGGCTTCGAGGAGGCTCAGCGGATCGCACAGCGACCCGCGTCCCTCCCGAGTGTCGTCGTTTTTACGCCGCGTCCGCTGTACCTCAGCGGTGGGGGAGTCCGGGAGACCGTGCTGATCGGCGATCAGGACAGCCGCTACTACCGTTATGACGGGCTGCACTTGCTGGGGCGGGCCAGCGACCGGTACATCCTGCTGCCCGCGCAGTGGCGGCCTGGAATGCGCACGGTCCTCCTGCCGCATGATCCAACCGTGCGGTTGGAGTTCTACATGGGCAGGTGATCGAGGTCGCGTTCTGGGCTGGAGGCCCGGGCCCAGAACCGTTGCGGGATCCGGCCGGCCAGCCGGGCATGCCGGCCCGCCTGCACTGCCAGCCGCATTGCTTCAGCCATCCGCGGCGGGTCATCGGCTCGGGTCACGGCGCTGGCTAGCAGCACCGCGTCGCAGCCCAGCTCCATCGCCAGGGCTGCCTCCGAGGCAGTGCCGATCCCGGCGTCGAGGATGACCGGCACCGAGGACTGCGCCACGATCATCTCGATGTTGTGCGGGTTGCGGATTCCCAGCCCAGTGCCGATCGGCGAGCCCAGCGGCATCACCGCCGCGCATCCGGCGTCGGCCAGCCGGCGGGCCAGCACCGGGTCGTCGTTGGTGTAGGGCAACACCGTGAAGCCGTTATCGACGAGCTGCTCGGCGGCGTCGAGCAGCTCGATCGGATCGGGCAGCAGGGTGCGATCGTCGGCGATGACCTCGAGCTTGACCCAGGACGTCTGCAGCGCTTCAGCGCCCAGCTGCGCAGTGAGCACCGCCTCCGCGGCGCTGCGGCAGCCTGCGGTGTTGGGCAGCGGCTCGATCCCATGCCGCCTGAGTACGTCGAGGACACCGGTGCGCGCACCGGTGTCCATCCGGCGGATCGCGACCGTGGTGAGCTCGGTCTGCGAAGCGAGCAGCGCCTGCTCCAGGACGGCGAGGTTGCCCGCCCCCCCGGTTCCCATGATCAGTCGCGACGCGAACTCCCGCCCCGCGATGACCAGCGGATCATCAGCCATCTGCGTCAACCTCCCTGCACCGCGGTGACCACGTCGATCTGGGCGCCGTGGAGCAGCGATGTGCCCGGCCATGACACCCGCGGCACCACGGCGCCATCCACGGCCACTGCGACACCGCAGGACGGCGCACCGAGCCGCTCAAGCACGTCAACCACGGTGGCGCCGTCGGGCAGCTCCCATCGCTGCCCGTTCACGGTGATGGTCATGTTGCGCTCCGCGCAACCCGTGAGTGG
>JALZHU010000331.1 GCA_030860695.1 Actinomycetota bacterium | reverse complement strand
CCAACCTCGTCATGGCGGTGGCGTTCAGCCCCGATGGGCACACCCTGGCCACCGCCAGCGAGGACCACACGGCGCGGCTGTGGAACGTGACCGACCCGACCCACCCCACGTCGCTGAGTCAACGACCCCTAGCCGGCCACACCGACTGGGTCTTCGCGGTGGCCTTCAGCCCCGATGGGCACACCCTGGCCACCGGGAGCTTCGACGACACAGCCCGGCTGTGGAACATTCCCCATACGCTCATGACCGGCCACACCAACGCCGTCTACTCGGTGGCGTTCAGCCCGGATGGGCACACCCTGGCCACCGCCAGCGAGGACCAGACCGTGCGGTTGTGGAACGTGACCGACCCGGCCCACCCCACCCCGCTGGGCCCACCCCTGACCGGCCACACTAACCGGATCTGGTCGGTGGCGTTCACCTCGGATGGGCACACCCTGGCCACCGCCAGCGAGGACCAGACCGTGCGGTTGTGGAACGTGACCGACCCGGCCCACCCCACCCCGCTGGGCCCACCCCTGACCGGCCATACGAAGCCGGTCTACGCGCTGGTGTTCAGCCCGGATGGGCACACCCTGGCCACCGGCAGCGGCGACGAGGCCGCGGACTTGGGGGACGTGCGGTTGTGGAACGTGACCGACCCGGCCCACCCCACGCCCCTGGGACAACCCCTGACCGGCCACATCGAGCGCGTTATGGCGGTGGCGTTCAGCCCGGATGGGCACACCCTGGCCACCGGCAGCTACGACTCCACCGCGCGGTTGTGGAACGTGACCGACCCGGCCCACCCCACGCCGCTGGGCCAGCCCCTGACCGGCCACACCAACGGTGTCTTGGCGGTGGCGTTTAGCCCGGATGGGCACACCCTGGCCACCGGCGGCTTCGACCGCACCGCGCGGTTGTGGAACGTGACCGACCCGGCCCGCCCCACCCCGCTGGGCCAACCCCTGACCGGCCACATCAACCCTGTCTACTCCGTGGCGTTCACCCCGGATGGGCACACCCTGGCCACCGGCGGCTTCGACCGCACCGTGCGGTTGTGGAACGTGACCGACCCGGCCCGCCCCACCCCGCTGGGCCAACCCCTGACCGGCCACACCAACCCTGTCTACTCCGTGGCGTTCACCCCGGACGGGCACACCCTGGCCACCGGCAGCACCGACCACACCGTTCGCCTATGGGGAATGAACGTCGACCAAGCAATCCAACGGATCTGCGCCACCACCACGAACACCCTCACCCCCGAGAAGTGGGAACAATACGTCTCAAAGGACCTGCCCTACCGCCCACCCTGCCCGTGACTTGGCCAGGCCCAACCCCAACAACTCCTGCTGCTCAGTGCCCGTTCGGGCCGTACGGGGACTCTGGCCACCTGTGGGGTTCCAGAGTCGGCCTGCGTCTCTGACCTGCGTGATCAGTGTGCTCGGCTGTCAGGGCATGATCGTGAGCCGTGTCCTTGCGTCTGGTTTACTTAAGCTTTCTCCAGCTGATGAACTTGCTGTTGTTGCTCGGCCGCTCGTCGGTGTCCAAGGACGTCGAACTCTTGGTGCTGCGTCACGAAGTCGCCGTGCTACGTAGAGCCCACCCGAAACCCCGCCTGGACTGGGTGGATCGAGCAGTATTCGCCGCGCTCGTCCGGGGCGCTGCCCAAGATGCTGCGGCACCACCGCTTGGTCAAATCGGGCACGAAGCGCAACGGCCTCCACGTGGTAGTGTGAAGACCTGCCAGGCGACACTCGCGCTGGCAATTGTGTGGATGTATTTGTACGCGACTCTGGACATACCTCACAAGAAAGGGGCTCACTTCGTATCACCGGAATCTTGGCGCTCAAAAAGAGTGCTGGATGTGTGATGCGTGATCTGCTGTAATCGAAATACAGCTGACGGTGGACACGCGAACGGAGTGTGGTTCTCCGGAGGCTCGCGTGTCCACAGTCGCGCAGTGGGTTTACGTATATCTATTTTTGATTCCGACTCTACCCATCATCTGGTGGGTGTTAAGGACTCCCTTAGCGCGCACTGTTGCTAGGATTATCCGTACTGAGGTCTAGGATTGCAGTCTTCGCGCCAAGGGTGTGCCGGCAAATGAGCGTCACAAGCTGATCATTGACGTAGCGCGACGAGATCTTGAATCTTAGGTCTATTTCGATATAATCTGTGGGTGCCGAATTGGTCATCCATGTCATGCGACCTGGGTATATTCGTGGATCAGTCCGTCGAGCCGGTCGTGACGTCGGAGGCGAAGGTCGGGCTGGGACGAGGGCGGTGGGACTGACCTAAGTGGTGCTGCGTACTGCAGGGCGCGGTGGGGGCGGTGCTGGTTGAAATGCGCTGAGGCTTATGCAGAACTCGGGGACGGGCCCCGTGATCACCTCGCTGACCTGCGGGATGCCAGCTGTCGATCATGTTCTCAAGGAGTTCTGCATAAGCCTCGCTGTGTACTCGGCCAGTACGTGTTCGAGGTGGCGCCGGTTGAGGATCAGTATTCGGTCGAGCAGCTCGCGGCGGACAGTTCCAATCCAGCGTTCGGCGATCGCGTTGGCTCGGGGCGCCCGCACCGGTGTGCGCAGGATGCGGATGCCTTCGCTAGTGAACACGGCATCGAAGACGTCGGTGAACTTGGCATCCCGGTCCCGGATTAAGAAGTGGAAAGCTGCCACGCGCTCGCCGAGGTCCATCAGCAGATTTCGTGCCTGCTGAGCAACCCAGGTGCCGCTCGGGTTCGCCGTGACTCCGAGAAGGTGCACGCGGCGGGTGGCGTGCTCCACGAAGAACAGCACATACAGCCGCTGGCCCAGCAGCGTGTCGACGCAGAACAAGTCGGTGGCGAGAATGCCCTGTGCTTGGGTGGCCAGGAATTGTCTCCAGGTGGGGCCATCGCGGCGCGGTGCGGGGTCGATGCCGGCTCGCTTGAGGATCGACCACACTGTGCTGGGCGCAATCGGGTAGCCAAGCCCAGCGAGTTCACCGTGGATGCGCCGATAACCCCACGAGGAGTTCTCCGAGGCCAGCCGCAGGACCAACCTGTGGGGTTCCAGAAGTCGGGCACCTATGTGCTCAGCGGCTTCACGCGGCCCGTTTGTACTCGTTGATCAAGCCGCCCAGAACCGGTCGACATCTCATTCGTTCATAGCTGAGGTCCGCCACGGGGTGGGCTGGTTGCGGAGGGCGAAGTTCGCAGGCGCTGTGGAGTCGTCGACCGTTGTAGTGGCGAACGTAGTCCGCGAGCACGACACGCAGGTGCCGCTGGCTGAAGATCAACATTCGGTCGGTGAGTTCGGTTCTGAGGGTGCGTACGAATCGTTCGGCGAAGCAGTTCGCCCGTGGTTATCCGGCCAATCGAAGATTGGTTCCACCTTCGGCCCCGGATAACCCCTCTTAACCGGCTAATCGAGGCCTATTCGTCTGATTTGAGGCGCCTCGCGATTAGCCGGTTAAGAGGGGGCAACGAGAGAGAATCTTGACCACCTGGATGCCCACATCGGCGAGAACAGCGTCGAATGATGCTGCGAACTGTCCAGCCCGATCTCGGATGAAAAACCGGAACTGGGTGACGCGATCGCCAAGATCCATCACCAGATTGCGGACCTGCTGGGTGGTCCATCGGCCGTCTGGATTTGTGGTCGTGCCGAGCAGGTGCACGGACCTGCTGGGCACCTCCAGCACGAAGAACACGTAGATCCGCTGGAGTGTCACCGCGCAGTCCACGTGGAAAAAGTCACACGCCAACATCGTCGATGCCTGGGCGCGCAGAAACTGCCGCCAGGTCGTGTCGGTGTCCCGGACCGGCGCCGGAGGGATCCGCCACCGCTGAAGAACACGGCGGATCGTGGACGCTCCCACACGGTGACCAAGCTTGAGCAACTCGCCCTGGATTCGCTGGTACCCCCAGCGGTGATTGTCTCGGGCCATGCGTTCGATCAGCACAGCCACGGCGTCGTCGAGCGGTGGACGCCCGAGACGGTGGGGATAGGTCCATTTCTTGGCGATCAGGCGACGATGCCAGCGCAGGATCGTGCCCGGCGTGACCAAGCGATGCCTGCGCAGCGTCGTCGGCAAGGCCTGAATTAGCGCGGCGAACACCGCTCGATCCGCCCAGTCCAGGCGGGGCCTGGGTGCCTCTGCGCAACATGGCGACTTCGTGGCGCAGCACCAGCAGTTCGACGTCTCCTTGGACGCCGACGAACGCCCGAGCAACAACAGCAGGTTCAGCAGCCAGAGGAAGATCAGGTAGAGCAGACGCAACGACACGGCGCACGATCATGCTCCGGCGGCCAAACCACCGACCACCCAGGTCAGAGCCACAGGCCGACTTCTGGAACCTCACAGGCCAGACCGAGCGATCCTGTCCGCTTTGACCCGTCTGCTCCCCCGCCCGCTACGTCACCACCGACTCGTCACCCCTGCCACCCTGCTGGCCTGGCACCGCCGCCTGGTCACCAAGAGCTGGACCTCTCCAAACCGGTCAGCCCCGCCCTGTGCCGTGCCAAAACTCGTCACACATGCGGTGAGCTGATGCTTCGGTGACACTACGTGATCATGGCATGATCGCGGGCTGTGCTGTTCCGACTGCTGTATCTGATCACGATCAGGCTGTTCGGCTGGCTCGGGCTGCTCGCGAGCAGGACCGCGGCCAAGAACGTGGAGATCCTCATCCTGCGTCACGAGGTCGCGGTGCTGCGCCGTCAGGTCAGCGGGCCTCGCCTGACCTGGCCAGACCGGGCGATCTTGTCCGCCCTGACCCGGCTGCTCCCCCGCCGGCTGCGGACCCATCGGATCGTCACCCCGGCCACGCTGCTGGCCTGGCACCACCGCCTGGTCACCAAGAGTTGGACCTATCCCCACCGGTCAGGCCGCCCACCGATCAACGACGAGATCCGAGCTCTGGTGCTTCGCCTGGCACAGGAAAATCCCTCCTGGGGCCACCGCAGAATTCAAGGAGAACTCGCCCGGACTCGGGCACCGTGTGGGCACCGGCACCATCCGGCGGATCCTGTCCGCCGCCCGACTCGGCCCGGCACCCCGCCGAGCAGACACCGGGTGGCAGACCTTCCTGCGCGCTCAGGCTTCCGGGCTGCTGGCCACCGACTTTTTCACCCTCGACACCATCACCTTGCGTCGCCTCTACGTCCTGTTCGTGATGGAAGTCCGCACCCGCACGGTGCACATCCTCGGGGTGACCGCTCACCCGACCGCGGCTTGGACCACCCACGCCGCCCGCAACCTCCTGATGGACCTCGGTGATCAGATCACCGCCTTCCACTTCTTGATCCGCGACCGGGACGCCAAGTTCACCGCCGCCTTCGATGCCGTCTTCAGCTCCGAAGCCATCACCGTGGTCAAGATC
>JALZHU010000510.1 GCA_030860695.1 Actinomycetota bacterium | reverse complement strand
GCACGTCGCGGCCCTGCGGGACATGGGGGTCGCCGACTCGGAGATCGCCCGCATCCACCGCCCGATCGGCCTCAACATCGGCTCCCGCACCCCGGCGGAGATCGCGATCGCCACGCTCGCGGGCCTGATCGCCGACCGCAACGGCAAACCGGGCGGCTTCGAGTTCTGAGCCAGCGCGGCCGCCGGCCCCCTCGAACCACGCTACCGGCGACCACCGACAGAACCACGCGGCAAAGATCGACATCGACGGGGTGGTCCACAGCACGACCGGTTGTCCACAGCCGACGGTCCGCCCACCCCGCGTTGTCGGTGCCCGCCCGTACGCTGGAAACCGGGGGGCCGGAGGCCTAGCTTGAGTTTTAACGTCCTGGGTCTGGTTGCCGACCCCTGTTGATCATGAGTGAAGCCCTTGGTTGATCATTCCTCTTGCGACAGAAGGACGACCACGGCCAAGGGCTTCAGTTGATCAGTGTGCACGACGCCGGCTCTGCCGGTGTGTCCGGGGACCTCTTCCGTTTCCGGCGGGAGCTCTACCAATGCTTGACGAGGCGGGCAGACGCGTCGTTCGAGCTGGTCGACGCGGTGTTATGCGCGGATGGGCCGGTGCGATCGTTACCGGAGTTGTCGCTGGTCGGTGAGCATCGTCGTGGTCACGGTGGCTTGTATGCCGGTCTGGCGCACGGTCGGCTGGACATCGATCGGCTGCGGCGTGCTCTGGTCGCGGGACCGTTGCCGCGAGCGGCTGATGGCCGCCTGGTGTTGGCGGTAGATATCACCTGCTGGCTGCGCCCGGAAGCACACACCTCACCGCAGCGGATTCTCTGTCACACCTACGGGCGAGGAAAGGACACCCACATCATGGTGCCCGGCTGGCCCTACTCGATCGTGGTGGCGTTGGAGACGGGCCGCAGTTCGTGGACCGCGCCACTGGACGCGGTGCGGCTGGCTCCCGGCGACGATGCCGCGACCGTGACAGCCCAGCAGGTGCGCCAGATTGTCACCCGGCTGCTCGAAGCCGGACACTGGCGGCCCGGTGACCCGGAAATCCTGTTGGTGGCCGACGCGGGCTACGACGGCCCCAGGCTCGCGTTCCTCCTGAGTGATCTGCCGGTGGGCGTGATGGTCCGGATGCGGTCGGACCGAGTGCTCCGCCGCCCGACGCCAGCTCACCTGCCGGGCACCATGGGCAGGCCACGTCGCCACGGTGACGAGTTCGTCTTCGGTGACTCGGCTACCTGGGGAGAACCGGACGTGATCACGCGCACGGACACCCGGCTCTACGGCGCTGCTCTGGCCCGCGCCTGGGACCGGCTGCACCCACGCCTGACCCACCGCACCGCCTGGGCAACCCATATCGGGAAGCTCCCGATCATCGAGGGAACCGTCATCCGCCTCGAGGTCGACCGGCTGCCATCCGGAGCGATCCCGAAACCGGTCTGGCTCTGGCATTCCGCTACCGATCTCGATGCCACCGAGGTTGACCTTCTCTGGCAAGCGTTTCTGCGACGGTTCGACATCGAGCACACCTTCCGCATGCTCAAACAAACCCTGGGCTGGACCACCCCGAAACTCCGCACGCCCGAACAGGGCGACCGCTGGACCTGGCTGATCCTGGCCGCCTACACCCAACTCCGCCTCGCCCGCCATCTCACCGCCGACCTGCGCCGTCCCTGGGAGAAAACCACCCGCCCTGGCCGACTGACCCCGGCTCGGGTCCGCCGCGGGTTTCGGCACCTCCGCACAACAATCGGCTCACCAGCCAGCGCACCGAAACCCACCCGACCAGGCCCAGGACGCCCCAACGGACAGCCCAACCAACGACCAGCCCCACGACACGACGTTCACGTTGTGACCAGCACAAACCCACGAAAACCGAGCACCAGCAGGACAACCAAGTCCAGCACCCCACGACCCCGCCGAACAGGTTAAAACTCAAGCTAGCTTGAGTTTTAACGTCCTGGGTCTGGTTGCCGACCCCTGTTGATCATGAGTGAAGCCCTTGGTTGATCATTCCTCTTGCGACAGAAGGACGACCACGGCCAAGGG
>JALZHU010000065.1 GCA_030860695.1 Actinomycetota bacterium | reverse complement strand
GGTTATAACCCGCATCGCCACTCACGGGTTCCTACAGCTGTTCGGTCTCGGCGTAGTCGTGACCGTCGTCAGTGTCGTAGTCGGGGCCGTTGGCAGTGCCGTTGTCGGAGCCGTTGTCGCTGACGTCGCCCCACCCGTCGATCGAGTAGTCTGCCGCCACCGCCGAGGGGTCGAAGCCGGGCGGGCTGTCCTTGAGCTGCAGACCGAGACCGGCCAGCTTCAGCTTCACTTCGTCGATTGACTTGGCGCCGAAGTTACGGATATCCAGCAAGTCAGCCTCGCTGCGGCTGACCAGCTCACCGACGGTGTGAATACCCTCGCGCTTGAGGCAGTTGTAGGACCGGACGGTGAGATCGAGGTCCTCGATGGGCATGGCGAATGCGGCGATCGTGTCCGCCTCAGCCGGCGAGGGACCGATCTCGATGCCTTCGGCATCCACGTTGAGCTCGCGGGCCAGGCCGAACAACTCCACCAGGGTCTTGCCGGCCGAGGCCAGCGCGTCCCGAGGGGTGAGCGACGGCTTGGTCTCCACGTCCAGGATCAACTTGTCGAAGTCGGTGCGCTGCTCGACCCGGGTGGCCTCGACCTTGTAAGTCACCTTCAGCACCGGGGAGTAAATAGAGTCCACTGGGATCCGGCCGATCTCTGCTCCGGACGCCTTGTTCTGCACCGCAGGCACGTAGCCGCGCCCCCGCTCCACGACTAGCTCAATCTCCAGCTTGCCCTTCCCGTTCAGGGTGGCGATGTGCAGATCGGGGTTGTACACAGTGACCCCGGCCGGGGGCACGATGTCACCCGCGGTGACGTCACCCGGGCCCTGCTTACGCAGGTACATCGTCACCGGCTCGTCCTCCTCGGAGCCGACCACGAGCTCCTTGAGGTTGAGGATGATGTCGGTAACGTCCTCCTTGACGCCCGGAACCGTGGTGAACTCGTGCAGCACGCCATCGATGCGGATGCTGGTGACCGCCGCCCCCGGAATGGACGACAGCAAGGTCCGGCGCAGCGAATTACCCAGGGTGTAGCCGAATCCCGGCTCCAGCGGCTCGATGACGAATCGCGAGCGGCTGTAAGAGACCGGCTCCTCGCTGAGGTTAGGCCGCTGAGTAATTAACATACTTAACATTCCTCCTTTGGCGCCCGCTATATGACGCCGTCATGTCCACTCCCCCGTCATGGAGCCATATCGGGGTCGTGGAGGGGTCGCCCACCCCGATATGGCTCCATATCGGGGTGGGGGCGGATTTACTTGGAATAAAGTTCGACGATTAGTTGCTCCTGGAGGGGGACGTCGATCTGGGAACGTTCGGGTAGGCGGTGCACCAGAACCCGTAGGGTTGCCGGGACAACTTGCAGCCACGCCGGCACCGGGCGGTCTCCAAGGGTCTCCCTGGCCACGATGAACGGTAACGTCTGCAGCGACTTGGGCTTGACGTCGATGATGTCGAACTTGGACACCCGGAAGCTGGGGACGTTCACCTTCTGACCGTTGACCAGGAAATGGCCGTGGGTCACCAGCTGGCGCGCCTGGCGCCGGGTGCGGGCCAGGCCAGCCCGGTAGATCACGTTGTCCAGCCGGGACTCCAGGATCTGCAGCAGTGTGTCACCGGTCTTGCCAGGGCGGCGGTTGGCTTCCTCGTAATACCGGTGAAACTGCTTTTCCATGACGCCGTAGGTGAAGCGCGCCTTCTGTTTCTCCTGCATCTGCAGGAGGTACTCGCTCTCCTTGATCCGCGCGCGGCCGTGCTGGCCGGGCGGATACGGCCGACGCTCGTAGGCCTGGTCGCCACCGACCAGGTCGGTCTTGAGCCGGCGGGATTTGCGGGTCGCGGGTCCGGTGTACCGAGCCATCTCCTAGCTTCTCCTCTGCGTGCCTTGAGACCCGGCGCCCTAGACCCGGCGCCGCTTCGGCGGCCGGCAGCCGTTGTGCGGCTGCGGGGTGACGTCCTGGATGGTGCCGACCTCCAGGCCGGCGGCCTGCAGCGATCGGATCGCCGTTTCCCGGCCCGAACCCGGACCCTTCACAAAGACATCGACCTTCTTCATACCGTGCTCGGCGGCCTTGCGGGCGGCGTTCTCGGCGGCCATCTGCGCGGCGAATGGGGTGGACTTGCGCGAGCCCTTGAACCCGACGTGGCCCGCCGAGGCCCACGCGATCACCGCACCGGTGGGATCGGTGATCGAAACGATCGTGTTGTTGAACGTCGACTTGATGTGCGCGTGGCCATGCGCGACATTCTTTTTCTCCTTGCGCCGCACCTTCTTGACGCCGGCACCTGCTCGTGCTCTAGGTGGCATGCGGTTGCACTCCTACAAAAGTCTGGGTGGTTGACCTAGCACTATTTCTCCTGGCGCTACTTCTTCCCGGCCTTCTTCTTGCCGGCGACCGTCTTCTTCGGACCCTTGCGGGTGCGGGCGTTGGTCTTGGTTCGCTGACCGCGCACGGGCAGTCCGCGGCGCCACCGTAGGCCCTCGTAGCAGCCGATTTCGATCTTCCGGCGGATGTCGGCCTGGACCTCGCGGCGGAGGTCACCCTCGATCTTGTAGTTTTCCTCGATGTAGTCCCGCAGCCGGACCAGATCCTCGTCGGACAGGTCCTTCGAGCGCAGGTCAGGGTTCACCCCGGTAGCGCTGAGGATCTCGTGCGAACGAGTCCGGCCAATGCCGTAGATGTAAGTCAGCGCGATCTCCATCCGCTTTTCGCGGGGGAGGTCGACGCCGGAGAGTCGGGCCATGCGACGGTGTCTCCTGTCTCGTCGTCGCCAGGTCTGCTCCCCGTCCGTCCCGCATGACGGTTGCACCGTCGTTCGCGGGCCCCGGCCTGGCGTCCGGGGGCGGACCGATCCCTCATGGACGGTCGAACCGTCACATCCACACGGATCGGCTGGCGCGGGGAGGTCTTCTCGCGCTGCGAACCAGCGACGTCGTGCCCTGCTTAACCCTGGCGCTGCTTGTGGCGCAGGTTCTCGCAGATCACCATGACCACGCCGTGGCGGCGGATCACCTTGCACTTGTCGCAGATCCTCTTGACGCTCGGCTTGACCTTCACGTCATCTCTCAGTTGTGTCCTAGTAGTTGTTCGGTGTAGTTGGTGCACTTACTTATAGCGGTAGACGATGCGGCCCCGGGACAGGTCGTAGGGCGAAAGCTCCACGACCACCCGATCCTCGGGCAGGATGCGGATATAGTGCTGGCGCATCTTGCCGCTGATGTGCGCGAGAACGCGGTGACCGTTCTCCAACTCGACCCGGAACATCGCGTTGGGGAGTGGTTCGACCACCCGACCCTCGACCTCGATAGCTCCGTCCTTTTTGCCCATGTCCTCCGCGTTCCTGCTGTGGTTCGCCATGCCGCCGGGTAGCGGCCTTGCTGCGATGCGGGCACCCGCCAGTTCACGACGTGGGGAGGCATCACAAAGAGTGCGAGGACGCACTGCTGAGCAGGAAGCCTGCGCAGATACCTGCAGACACGCTAGAACCGGCGCGCTGCCCGCGCCGACCACATAGTTTACGTTGAGGTCAGGCCCGGATCCAAACCGGCCCCGTACTGGTTACTGCCGGGTCTGGGTGCGCTCATCCGTTCGCCCGTGTGCCCGCCGTGCCGATCCCCGCAGCCGGTGGGCTTGCCGCCCCTCAAGGCGGGTCTCCGGGTAACCCGGTGGGTGAGCCTGAGGCAGGTCGGCGGTGAGCGTCTCAAGTTCCCATAGGTCGTTACGGCCCGGGCCTCCCTCGCCGCACAGTTCACCTGATCGGCGGTTAAGCATGACGTACTTACGGGCGTTGCTCGTGCTCCTTCCTGTGAGTCGCTCCTGTGGGTCGCTGGTTTGGGCCGACGAGCCGGGGGAGAACACCGCGATGCCGAGGCGGAGCAGAGGAAGTCAGATGGCAAGTCGGTCGGGTGGCACGGACGATGGCGTGGGTCGCCGCTGGAACCAAAAGCGTGACAGGACCGCGCCCCTCCTAGTCGATACCCACTTCCGGGGCCGTACCCTCATAGTGCGACCGGTTGGGGAGCTGACCCCCGAGACCTATGAGCGGCTGCGGGACAGCCTGCTGAAGTATGCGGCCGAGGAACCCGCGGCAATTGTGGTGGACCTGGCCAACATGCGGGCAGCCATTGCGTCATTGCTGATGGTGTTCCCCACCGTGCATGACCGCATCAGCAATTGGCCCGGAGTGCCACTTGTACTGGCCGCACCGCAACAACCGCTACGCACCATGCTCGAGTCCAGCGCCGTGCCGCGGTTCATCCCGACTTACCGCAGCGTCAGCGAAGCCCTCAAGGGTCTTGACGCCGGGCCTTGCCATTGCCAGCGCCAAGTGCAGCTGCCATGCGACCCGGCTAGCGCGCGGTTAGCCAGGCAGCTCGTCGAGCAAACGTGTCGCAAGTGGGGAATCCCAGGAATGATCACTGATGCCGTGGTAGTTGCCTCCGAGCTGACCGACAACATGGTCCACCACGCACGCTCGGACGGCTGGTTGCGCCTGGATCTACGCAACAACAAGCTCACCATCGCGGTGGCCGACGCCGACCCGCGCCCACCTCAGCCCCGCGTGCCGGGCCTCCGCGCTGCCGGCGGCCGCGGCCTGGTACTCGTCAACAAGCTGAGTCGAACCTGGGGAACCGCATCACAGGCCAACGGCAATGGCAAGGTGGTCTGGGCAGTCCTCACCGTTCCCTCACGGGCACGAACCCGCGCCTACCCCAGCTGCGCGTGCCCGGACACCGCGCCATCGACGGCCGCAAGCTGAGCCGACTTGGGGAACCGTATCCGGCTGCCGTGCGGTTGCAGTACTAAGCGTCGACCGGCTCGGGCTCCGCAATGGGGTGTGCGCCGTGAATGGGCCCCTCGGCATTGGCTAGCCGGGTGGCGCTGCCTCCCCAGCGCAGCGAGATCAACTCGGCGGCGATGGACACCGCGGTCTCCTCCGGGGTGCGTGCGCCCAGATCCAGCCCGATCGGCGAGGCTATCCGGGACAGTTGCTCATCGGTTACACCCGCTTCCCGCAGCCGACGCTCCCGGTCTGCGTGGGTTCTCCGCGAGCCCATCGCGCCCACGTAGGCCAGGTCCAACTTCAGTGCCTCGACGAGCACCGGCACGTCGAATTTCGGGTCGTGGGTGAGCACGGTGACCACGGTTCGCTTATCGATTCGCCCGGCCTCGGCCTCAGCCTTGAGGTACCGGTGCGGCCAGTTCACGACGACCTCATGCGCATCGGGGAAGCGGCTTTTGGTGGCGAACACCGGGCGTGCATCACATACCGTCACGTGGTAGCCAAGGAACACCCCGATCCGGGCCATCGCAGCAGCGAAGTCGATCGCGCCGAATACCAACATCCGGGGCGGCGGCTGCATAGCGTTCACGAACACGTCCATGCCCTCGCCGCGGCGCTGCCCGTCGGGGCCGTAGTGCAGGGTGGCCGTCCGCCCGGCAGCGAGCGCACCGCGGACGTCCTCGATAACCGCCTCGTCGGCGGCGGACGAGCCGAGCGTGCCGGAATACCGGTCCGGCCAGACCACAGCCCGGAGCCCGATGCGCGCGGGGTCGGGATGCGCGACCACGGTGGCCACCGCGACCGGCTCCTTCTTGGCGACCGAGGCGGCCACCTCGTCCAGCTCGGGGAAGCTGACCGGATCAACCTTCTCGACGAACACGTCAATGATGCCGCCGCAGGTGAGGCCAACGGTAAAGGCGTCGTCATCGGACACGCCGTAGCGCTGCAAGACGGGGGTGTTGTCGCCGAGCACCTGTTGGCCCACTTCGAAGACCGCGCCTTCGACACAACCACCGGAGACGCTGCCGACCGCCCGCTCATCGGACGTCACCAGCATTGATGCTCCGGCCGGGCGTGGCGCCGAGCGGTAAGTGGACACCACGGTGCCCACCGCGGTGGACTTGCCCTGGCGCCACTCCGCTATCAATTCCTCAAGCACCTCACGCACCACGGACCTCCCCGTTGAGTCTGGCCAGGCTGTGCTTCCCCTATTGGAGGGTATTCGGCCTCACCGCCGTGTGGGTTCACTCACAACACCGACGTGCAAGACGCTGGATCTGTTCCCTGCTTTAATCACGGGCGATCCACGTCGTTCCCGCTGGCGAGGTCGGAGCAGTCCACTACGGTCAGGTCGGACCGTTGCGCCAGCCAATCCCGGGCTCCCCGGTCACCGCGCGCCGACGCGATGATGTCAACCCAGTGCTGCCGGCCGAGCAGTACCGGATGGCCTGGCTGACTGTGGAATCCCGCCCGGGCCACCACCGCGGGGCCGGCTAGCGCGACGAGCCTGCGGACCACCGAGGCGTCCACATCGGGAAGATCGACCAGGTGCACCAGGGCGGCCTGCACCTGCGGTGGCGCGCTGCGGACCAGCTCGTCCAGGCCGGCGCGCAGCGAGGCGCCCATGCCCTCCGCCCAGTCCGCGGCCAGCACGGTGCTGGCATTCTTGGGAACCAGCGGGACGACCCGGTCAGCCTCGGCGCCAACCACGACGAGCACCGGATCGCACCCGCCGTCGGTCAGGGTGGCGACGGCCCGGCGCAGCCAGGCGCCCCCGTCGACCAGGGCCTTGGGCATGCCGTAACGTCGCCCGGCCCCGGCCGCCAGCAGCAGTCCGGCGATCACGGCCGCATCTTCCCACGGGTTGCCGGATCCTCAGTCGCACGAAGCTGCTGGACCAGCTCGGTGATCAGCGCGATCGCGTCGTCGCCGTGACGTGACACCTCCCAGAACAGCTCGAAGAGTCGAGCGTAGAGCTCGATGTCCTCCGGATTGCGCAGGCTGAGTTCCGCGGTTACGGTCTCCACGAGCACCAGCCGGTCGTCGTAGATCCAGAAGTTGTAACCCGGCGACTTGGGGAGACGGGCCTCGAAGGGCAGCACCGCCAGCTCGACGGTGTCCAGCCCGGAGAGCACCACCAGCCGGTCGAGCTGGGCGCGCAAGGTGGCCGGCGGGCAGACCAGATAGCGCAGCGCCGCCTCCGTGACCACGAAGCGGAAACGCTTCTCCGGCTCATAGAGGAACTCCTGACGTTTCATCCGAGTCTGAAGGGCCGCCTCGATGTCCGGGGCACCGCCCTGAAAGGCGGCGTTGTTGACGAAGACATGCCGGGCGTAATCCGGCGTCTGCAGCAGACCCGGCACCATGGCCGTCTCGAACGCCCGCACCATGCTGGTCGCTGCCAGCAGAGGGATGCCGGCTTGTTGACGCCCAGCGAACCCGGTCCGGAACTGGCGGCGCCAGGTGGCGTACTCCGCACGCAGACTACGCAGGTCAGCGAGCAGGTCGTCCTGAATCTCCGGGCCGGCGCCGCACGCCATCACCCAGGCCGCGACGTCGTCGGCCGACGCCGTCTGGCGCCCATGCTCCAGCCGGGACACCTTGGACGCGGCCCAGCTGAGCCGGTCGGCGAGCTCCTTGCCGGTGAGCCCGGCGTCCAGCCGCAGCGCGCGCAGCCGGTTGCCGAAGCCCTCCCGGC
Organism: Actinomycetota bacterium; assembly: GCA_030860695.1. Lineage (GTDB taxonomy): Bacteria > Actinomycetota > Actinomycetes > Mycobacteriales > Pseudonocardiaceae. The sequence goes on along the minus strand of JALZHU010000065.1, from coordinate 13,987 downwards.
CGCGGTGCGATTCGGTCACACTGCTCGTGGCGACGGTTCCTCTCGGGTCGGGTCCTGCGCAAGGTACTCGGCATACGGCGTGGCGTGCTGCATCGCCAGGTCGATCCACGCCTCGTGTCGGGCCACCAGCTGACTCATCATCATCCGCACGACGGACGGGCGGCGGCTGCTCAGCTTCGAGGGCACCTGGCGCACCTGTGCTGAACTGGAGTCCGGACGCCCATACCGCACTTGTCAGTTCATGACCAACCTCGCTCAATAGCTGGGTAAGAAAGAAAGGCAGCTACGCCATTTAGCCAGCTGCAAGGAAACTGCATCTAATTGGTGATCTGGAACACTTGCCAGTCGCCCCCGCGAGGTGTGTAACATTGGTTTTTGGAAACCCAATCAAATCGCACATAGTTGGGGATCCCGCCGATTAGATACGGCCAAGAACGGAGCAACCGATGACCACGCAGCACACGCACGAGCACACCCACGGGGATCTGACGCATACGCACGCGCACGTCTTGCACGATCACGAGCACGTCGAGCATGCGCACGAACACAACCACAACGGCCAGTCACACGCCCACACCCACGACCACGAGAAGAACCTCGAAGAGCACCACGAGCACTCACACTGATCCCGAGCGCCATTCGGAGCCGAATGGCGGCTGGTGACACCGCATCGGGCGCTATTCGGAGCCGAATGGCGGTTCGTCACTCCGAGGACGCAGCGCAGGATGACGGCGATGAGCCTCGGCCCGCGACGGCACCCCCGGATGAGTCCTGCCGTCACCCAGTAATCCGCACCGCGTTTTATCTACGGGCGGTGCAGTCACCCGGTGACGAAGGGACGATGGATGCGGCGAGCTCTCGTTCTCCTGGCGGTGGCACTGACGAGTGCGCTGGTCCTGGCCGGCTGCTCGACCACGGCGCCAAACTCCGGGGCGCCAAACTCCGGTGCCCAGACGGCAAGGTCCGAGAGTCTCATCACCGACTTCGGCGTCACCCGCGCCGAGATCACTCTCGGTGCGCTGACCGACTACTCAGGCCCGTTCAAGGACCTTGCCCTCGGGGCCGTCCACGGCCACCAGAGGTGGGTCAATGAGACCAACGCCGTAGGCGGGATCTGCGCACGAAAAATCAAGCTAGACATCCGCGATTACGGGGACAACACGGGTAAGGCGAGGACCCAGTACGCCGACCTAGAGCCCAAGGTGCTGGGCTTCATGCACATTCTGGGCTCCTCGGTGAACAAGGCCCTGAGCCAGAGCATGATCGAAAATGAGACCACCGTGGTGGCGCTGTCGAAGTCCTCGGAGCTGCTGAACAACCCGTACATCATCATTCCGGCGACCACCTACGACCTCGAGATGATCAACGGTTTGTCCGACCTGATGGGGGACGGCAAGATCCGCGACGGCGACGCCATCGGTCACATCTGGCTTGACGACGAGTACGGCGCCAACGGCCTGCGCGGCGCCCAGCACTTCGCCCAACTCCACAATCTCACGCTGCGCAACGCCAAGGTCACCGCCACCGACCTGGATATGCGCGACATCGTAGCCGCTTTCGCTGGCGAGCCCCGGGTGACGGCGATCGCGCTGAGCACCACGCCCGAACAGACCGCGTCGGCTGCCATGGTCAATCAGCAGCTGGGCCTGAACGTGCCGATGATCGGCAACAGTCCGGTGTTCACCCCGCAGCTGCTGACTGGCCCAGCCGCAGGCGCCTTGGGCAATCTTTCCGTGATGGCCAGCTCGGTGCCGTTCTCCTCTGACGTGCCCAAGGCGCGGCACGTTGCCGGCGCCTACCAGCAGGCCGGTTATGAGGAGCTGCCCAACATCGCGGTGCCCTATGGCTATGCCATCGGCGAGATCTGGGGCCAATTGCTCAAACGGGCCTGCACCAACGGCAACATGAGCCGGGCCGGGATCCAGGAAGCGCTGCGCCAGAGCACCAGCATCACAACCGACGAGCTGATCGTCGACCTGGACTTCGCCCAGCCGGGCGCTCCAGCCGCCCGGGAGATCTACGTCAGCGTTCCCGACGCTGGCGTGCCGGGCGGTCTGCGGCAGGTGAAGCCGCGGTTTGTGGCGCTGGAGGCGCAGACCTACGTCGCCCCCCACCAGCGCGGCGACTGATCCCGCGGAGCGAGGCGTCAGATCCGGTCCTTGACGGTACGGGCAGCTCTGCCGAGAAGCCCGAGAGCGAGGACGGTGGCTCCGGTCAACACGGTGGTCAGCGGCAGGGTCAGCCCGAGCGTCGCGCAGCCGGTAGCCCCGATCACGGCCAGCGGGCGCCGCCACCGGCGTTGGCGGCCGGGCAAGGTGAACGAGGCGGCGTTGGCGATGGCGTAGTAGGTCAGGATGGCGAAGCTGGACAAGCCGATCGCGTTACGCAGATCGGCAATCAGCACGATGGCCGTGATGGTGACCCCGAGCAGGATGTCGGCGCGGTACGGCACCCGGTAGCGGCGGTGAACCGCGGCCAGTACGTGCGGAAGTTCGTGGTCGCGTGCCATCGCCAGGACGGTGCGGCCGACACCGGCCAGCAACGACAGCAGCGCGCCGGCCGACGCGATGGCACCGCCAATGCGCACCATAGGTGTCAACCAGCTCAGGCCGCCAGATTGGGTGGCCGTGGCGAGCGGAGCTGCCGACCCAGCCAGCGCGGTAGGTCCGACCGCGGCCAGCGCGGCAGCGCCGACCAGGGCGTAAATACCGACGATGATGCCCAGCGCCAGCGGGATGGCCAGCGGGATGGTGCGGGCAGGTTCGCGGACCTCTTCGCCGAGGCTGGCGATCCGAGCGTAGCCAGCAAACGCAAAAAACAGCAGCGCGGCGGCTTGCATGATGCCAGTCACCCCGCCGCTGGCCCAACCGGTGAGGTTGACTGGATCAGCCTGGCCCCCACCCAGCGCAGCCACCACGGCCGCAGTCAGGGCCACCAGAGTCAGTGCAACCAGGACCCAAGTCAACCGGGCGGTCGTGGCGATCCCGAGGTAGTTCACCACGGTGAGGACCACCACCACGGCGACCGCCGGTGCGGTGGGGTGGGCGGGCCAGGCGTAGGCGCCAAACGTGATGGCCATCGCCGCACAGCTGGCCGTCTTGCCAATCACGAATCCCCAGCCGGCCAGGAAGCCCCAGGCCAGCCCAAGCCGATGGCGGCCGTAGCGGTAGGTACCGCCGGATTCGGGATAGCGGGCCGCGAGTTGAGCCGAGGCGATGCCGTTGCAGTAGGCCACCATCGCGGCGATGGCCAACGCGATCAGCAACCCGGCGCCAGCGGCCGCTGCCGCCGGTGCGAAGGCGGCAAACACCCCGGCACCGAGCATCGAACCCAGCCCGAGCACCACCGCATCGGCCAGCCCCAGCCGACGCCCCAACTGCGGTCCAGTATCCGGGTGGGGCTGCGTCACACCGTCTCACGGTATTGCCATGACCCCGAGCCTGTTCGGGGTCGTCGGTCGCGAACGACGCCTTGCGGGGCCGTCGTAGCACCAGAAGGGCCGGTCCTGGTGACAGGACCGGCCCCTGTTGGGTGCAGCGAATGGATCAGAAGTCCATGCCGCCGCCGTCAGGCATCCCGCCGGCGGGGGCCTTCTCCTTCTCCGGCTTGTCCGCGACCACGGCCTCAGTGGTCAGGAACAGACCCGCGATCGACGCCGCATTCTGCAGCGCCGAGCGGGTGACCTTGGCCGGGTCGATGATGCCGGCCTTGATCAGGTCCTCGTACTCGCCAGTGGCCGCATTGAGACCATGCCCGGCGGGTAGCCCACGCACCTTCTCGGCCACCACGCCACCCTCGTGGCCGGCGTTGACGGCAATCTGCTTCAACGGAGCCTCGAGGGCCACCTTGACGATGTTGGCGCCGGTTGCCTCGTCACCGGTGACATCGAGCTTCTCGAACGCCAGCGCACCCGCCTGCATCAGCGAGACGCCACCGCCAGCGACGATGCCCTCCTCGACGGCGGCCTTGGCGTTGCGGACCGCATCCTCGATGCGGTGCTTACGCTCCTTGAGCTCGACCTCGGTGGCCGCCCCGGCCTTGATCACCGCAACGCCGCCGGCCAGCTTGGCCAGCCGCTCCTGCAGCTTCTCACGGTCGTAGTCGGAGTCCGAGTTTTCGATCTCCATCCTGATCTGGTTGACCCGACCCTGAATCTGCTCCGGGTCACCGGCACCCTCGACGATGGTGGTCTCGTCCTTGGTGATAACGACCTTGCGGGCGCGGCCCAGCAGCGACAGGTCGACGTTCTCCAGCTTCAGACCGACCTCCTCGCTGATTACTTCGCCACCAGTGAGGATCGCCATGTCACCCAGCATCGCTTTACGGCGGTCACCGAAGCCGGGCGCCTTGACCGCGGCCGACTTGAAGATGCCGCGGATCTTGTTGACGACCAGGGTGGCCAGCGCCTCACCCTCGACATCCTCGGCGATGATGACCAGCGGCTTGCTGGACTGCATGACCTTCTCCAGTACCGGGAGCAGGTCCTTGACTGCCGAAACCTTCGAGGCGCACAGCAGGATGTACGGGTCGTCGAGGACGGTCTCCATGCGCTCGGGGTCGGTGACGAAGTAGGGCGAAATGTATCCCTTGTCGAAGCGCATACCCTCGGTGAGCTCAAGCTCAAGGCCGAAGGTCTGGCTCTCCTCGACGGTGATGACGCCTTCCTTGCCGACCTTGTCCATCGCCTCGGCGATGAGCTCACCGATCGATGGGTCAGCAGCGGAGATCCCAGCGGTGGCCGCGATCTGCTCCTTGGTCTCGACCTCCTTGGCCGAGTTCAGCAGCTGCTCGGAGACGGCCTCGACGGCCTTCTCGATGCCCCGCTTGAGCGCCATCGGGTTCGCGCCAGCGGCGACGTTGCGCAGGCCCTCGCGCACCAGCGCCTGGGCCAGCACGGTGGCGGTGGTAGTGCCATCACCGGCGACATCGTCGGTCTTCTTGGCAACTTCCTTGACGAGCTCAGCCCCGATCTTCTCCCACGGGTCTTCAAGCTCAATTTCCTTGGCGATGCTCACACCATCGTTAGTGATGGTGGGGGCACCCCATTTCTTTTCCAGGACGACGTTTCGGCCCTTGGGGCCAAGCGTCACCTTGACGGCGTCGGCGAGCTGGTTCATCCCGCGCTCGAGACCGCGGCGGGCGTCCTCGTCGAACGCGATCATTTTGGCCATTGCGGTGTGGTCCTCCGGTCATGGGCGCCGCGGGGTGTCCGCGGCAAGGACACAGGGCTCGGCCAGGCGCGGTGCCCGCGACGGACGTCCGGCGATCGCCGGACTCACCGTCCCGACCTCAGTGCTGTTGCATTGGCACTCAAAGGGATCGAGTGCTAACCCGTGTTTAGCACTCGCACCCTGAGAGTGCAAGCTGCCGCGCCTGCCGGCGGACTTAGCGGGAGGGCGTCACAGCTTGCGGACGGCGGTGGCCTGATTCCGGCCGTCCCGACCAGCAGTGATTTCGAAGGTGACCCGGTCGCCCTCGGCCAGCGTCCGGAAGCCCACCATGTCGATCGCAGTGTGGTGTACGAACACGTCCGGACCGGGATCGGTCGCAATGAACCCGTAGCCCTTCTCAGGGTTGAACCACTTCACCGTGCCCTCGGCCACGACAACCTCCTCGGGGATGTTCCTTCTCCACGGCGGTAACTGATGGCAACAATTACGTTACCGGGAGTCAGCCGCAGCGCCCAGAAAGTTGGCCCGCCTGTCATCACCGCACCTTGGCTGGGATGACTCGCCGGCACCCGGCAGGATGAAGGGGGTGTCCACCGCGCAGAAGCCCCGATCCGTCGACGAGCACGGCCGGGTGGTGGCTGCCCTGCTGGCCCCCACCCCGGTGATCCGGCTGCCCCTGGTGGAGTGTGCCGGCCTTGCCCTGGCCGAGCCGATCACTGCCGCGGTCCCGTTGCCGCCTTTCGACAATTCCGGGATGGACGGTTATGCAGTGCGCTCGGTAGATATCGCGGACGCCACCGCCGACACGCCGGTGCAACTGCCGGTCGCCGAGGACATCCCCGCCGGGCGCACCGACTCACCGTCGTTGCAACCCGGCACGGCACACCGGATCATGACCGGCGCTCCGATGCCACCCGGGGCGGACGCGGTGGTGCCGGTGGAACTCACCAACCGCGGGCGCCACCACGTACAGATCTTCGCTTCCCGCTCGCCCGGCGACAGCGTGCGCCGAGCCGGGGATGACGTGGCCGCTGGCGACGAGGTGCTGCCGGCGGGTGCGGTGCTGGGACCAGCACAGCTTGGCGTGGCAGCCGCGGTCGGCTACGCCGAGTTGCCGGTGCACCGTCCGGCCCGGGTGCTGGTGCTGTCCACCGGTTCCGAACTGGTGACACCGGGCACGCCCCTCAAGCACGGGCAGATCTACGACTCGAATGGCACGATGCTCGCCGCCGCGGTTCGGGAGGCCGGCGGCGAGGCCCAGTTGATGCATTTCGTGCCCGACGACGTCGCCGCGCTCGAGACCGCACTGGCCCCCCGGTTGACTGGGATGGACCTGCTGGTGACTTCCGGCGGGATCAGCGCGGGGGCCTATGAGGTGGTCAAGACCGCCATGACCGGGCAAGGCGTGGATTTCGGCAAGGTGGCCATGCAGCCCGGTGCTCCGCAGGGTGTCGGCCGCTACCGTGGGGTGCCGGTGGCCGCGATGCCCGGCAACCCGGTCAGCGCCTCGGTGTCCTTCGAGGTGTTCGTCCGTCCCGCGCTGCGGGCCGCGATGGGCTTGCCGATGCATCGGTCTCGGGCCATTGCGCGATTGACTGAGGCACTGGAGTCACCAGCGGGTAAGCGGCAGTTTCGGCGCGGTGCGTTCGATCCCGCTGCTGGCACTGTCGCCCTGGTCGGTGGCCCAGCCTCGCACCTGCTGGGCGCCCTGGCCAGGTCGAATTGCCTGATCGATATCCCCGAGACCACCACTGCCCTCAAGGCAGGCGACGAGGTCATCGTCCTGCGCACCACTACCTGATCTTCCAGGAGTCGACACACATGCTGGCTGGCGAAGATCCAGGCGCGAGCCCACGCTGTCCAAGGCGACATGGCGGCCTGCAATCGCGCACTGGGCCAGGCTGCTGAGCAGTTCAGCACTGTCGAGCCGGCGAGCCGCCCACCATGGGGCGTGCATCTTGATGTGACGAGGTCCGAGGGGCATGACGGCTCACCGACCTGGAGCAGCCCAGGCCTGCTAGTGCGCACGTAGGTGGCAATATGTGAGAAATCCACGACACCCGGACAGACCTTGTGATTGGCCCTAAGCCACAGCACACTGATCGTGAACAAGGGCTCGGCAAGCTGTTGCATCCCAGAAGGCGTGGAGTTCCTGCGTCGTCGGGGGGCGCAGGAGCGCGCTGGGAGATAACCGTTCGGGAAGCTGGGGAGCGGACGAGCGGTTGACAGGCACCGGGGATTCCTCGTCGGGGGACGGCGAGTCCCCGGTGCCATTCTTTGGGCATGCGCGTACGGTGAGGAACCGCATGGCGGGGCCAGGCCTGGTCGGCACCATGCCCCTAGAATGCGTGTCCCCGAAAAGCCGTCCCTAAAGAACCAGTCGAGGATCTTGGCGAACGCATGGCGTCCCCCCGGTTTCCCGCGACGCTGCGGCACCTGGCGGATCTTGCCCGCGAGACTCTCCCGCCGATGCACCCCGCTGGAAGGCCGTTCGTGGCCGCAGCGGCGGCTACAACACTGCTGCTGCGCAGGCTGTCCCCAACCGCAGGCACGCTGGGCGCCGTCGCCACCGCGTGCTGCGCCGCGTTTTTCCGCGAACCGCACCGGGTGCCACCGCAGGAGCCGGATCTCGCGGTGGCCCCCGCGGACGGCACCGTGAGCAGCGTGGCGCCCGCCCCGGCACCCGCCGAGCTAGGTCTCGACGGCCAGCCTCGCCCACGGGTCAGCGTGTTCTTGTCCGTGTTTGATGTGCACGTGCAGCGCATCCCGGTGGACGGTGAAGTCCACGACATGGTGTACCGGCCGGGCAAGTTCCTCACGGCCGATCTGGATAAAGCCAGCGAAGCCAACGAACGCGCCAGCGTGCTGCTGCGGTCGACGACCGGGCACGACGTCGTCGTGGTACAGATCGCCGGGCTAGTGGCCCGCCGGATCGTGTGCTCGGTGCGGCCCGGCGACATGGTCCGGGCCGGAACCACATACGGCCTGATCCGCTTCGGATCCCGGGTGGACCTCTACCTCCCCCCGGGCAGTGCGGTGCTGGTCCATCCCGGGCAGCACACCGTGGGCGGGGAGACCCCGTTGGCCCGACTCCCCGCAGCCGGGGTGGCCTAAGCCGTGCCCAACGCCGGCGCCGGGGTCCGCCTCCTGCCCAATGCAATCACCGTGCTGGCGCTGTGCTCGGGCCTGTCCGCGCTGAAGTTTGCCCTGGATGGCAACTTTACCGGTGCGCTGGCCGCGATTGCGCTGGCGGCGCTGCTGGACGGTCTCGATGGCCGGCTGGCCCGGTTGCTCGACGCCACCTCCCGGATCGGCGCCGAACTGGACTCGCTGGCCGACTGCGTGTCCTTCGGCGTAGCACCGGCCACCGTGCTGTTCATCTGGTCGCTGAGCGGCACCCGGGTCGGGTGGCCGGTGGCACTGGTGTTCACGGTCTGCGCGGTGTTGCGGCTGGCCCGGTTCAACACGCTGCTGGACGACACCGAGGCGCTGCCGTTCACCAAGGAGTTTTTCGTCGGGATCCCATCCCCGGCTGGCGCGCTGCTGGCGTTGCTCCCGCTCACCGTGTTCCTCCAGTTTGGGCCCGGCTGGTGGTCCTCGCCACTGACCGTGGCGGTATGGACGATCACGGTGGCCGTGGCGATGGTGAGCCGGTTACCCACCTTGTCCATGAAGACAATGCGGGTGCCGGCGCCGGCGGTGGCACCGCTGCTGGTGCTGATCGCCGGGCTGGCCGCGGCAGTGATCACGTTTCCCTTCGCGTCGCTGGGCGTGGCGATGCTGCTGTACCTGATCCACATGCCCTACGCGAGCTACCGCTACCGGTGGCTCGCCCAGCATCCCTCGGCGTGGGAGGTCCCGCCCCGCCAGCGCCGGGCGATCCGCCGCACCGCGCGCAGCATGCACCGTCTCGGGCTGCGCCCGCCGCTGCGACGGCGAGTGGCCGGTGCCGCCGCCCGCGCAGGTGCCGCAGTGCGCCGCCGACGGAATGGGGAGCGTAACGGCCAAGTGCTCGGCGACAGCCGCATCCGCCGGATCGGCCTTCGCCGCGATCGTCCGGGCAAGCGCTGACGAGGACCCTGGACGCGGGAGAGAGACGCGGGAGAGAACGGACGCTAACGGACGCTGGGAAGCGCGGCGAAGACCCCTTGCCGCGCCGGTCCGCTGACACGGGCTGCCGATTCACGCCGGCCATCCAGCCATCTAGAAAACGTTTCCCGCCGTGCCCGTTGCAAACCTGCCAGTATCACCCAAATCAATTATCTTCAGTCCTTCTCCCGTCCCTCCTTGCGAGGGAGTATTCGCGCTGGACCCCGATTCGTCGGCGGCCGAGGCGGGGCTGGCCAGGCCGATGCCGAGCAGGGTCACGGTCACGGGAAGAACGGCCAGCGTAGCGATGCGGCGACGAATACGAGAAGTCATAATTATCTCCTAGCCTGTTTGAATAGGGCTACCCGGTGCTATGCATCTAATCAGACCGTTACCCATGCCAGATAGGTACCACTCTAAGGAGGGAATAACTTGCGTATACCTACCCAAACGACTACGCATACCTACTCGCCGTGCGGCCCAGACGGCGCGACCTGTCCCAGGGACAACCTGCGGGTGCTGACGCACTATGCACGCGGCGTGACACCACCTGAATCTCGGAGGCTCAGGCTCCGGCACGGTGTGTCACCGTCCTGCTCGGTGTTTCCGGCTCCTATGTACTATATGTCCGCGTCCCATGTACGGTCACCGTCGACCGGAGGTCACCCGCTGATCTCGGTAGTGCGTCCGCACCGGGAGGCTCCCCGGAGGTAACCGGGAAGCCTCCGTGGGCCCGACGACGCGGGATCACCGACGCAACAGCATGGGTGGCACCACCAGACGATCGGGAGACCACCGATGAGCGCGGCCAAACACGCAGACGGGACCCGCGCCTCCGACGCTGAACGCGAGCCCGGGGACACCGGCATGACCGCGGACACCCTCGTGCACACCCGGGAGCTGACCAAGCACTACCGCGGGGGCATCGTCGCGGTGAACCGGGTGAACCTGACCGTGCATCGAGGGGAGGTGTATGGCTTTCTGGGGCCCAACGGCGCGGGCAAGACCACCACGCTGCGAATGCTGCTCGGGCTGATCCGCGCGACCGGGGGGACCGCCACCGTCTTCGGCTACCCACCGGGCGACCCGCGCGGCCTGGCCCGGATCGGCGCGGTGGTCGAGGCGCCCGCGTTTTATCCGTATCTGTCCGGGCGGGACAACCTGCGGGTGCTGGCGCGCTACTGCCAGGTGCCAGAGGAGCAGGTGGACAGCGCGCTGGACACCCTGGACCTCACCGCGCGCGCCCGCGACCGATTTGGGACCTACTCGCTGGGTATGAAGCAGCGGCTTGGTGTCGCCGCCGCCCTACTCAAGGACCCGGAGTTACTCATCCTCGACGAGCCGACCAACGGACTGGATCCCGCTGGGATGGCCGATATGCGAGCGCTGATCCGGCAGCTGGGCACCGGGCAGCGCAGCGTGCTGCTGTCCAGCCACCTGCTGGGCGAGGTGCAGCAGCTCTGCGACCGGGTCGGGGTCATCTCCCGTGGCAAACTGATCGCCGAGAGCACAGTGGACGAGCTGCGCGGTGCGGCGTCATTGCTGCTGACCGCCCAGCCGCTGGACAAGGCGGCCCGGCTGGCAGCCGACCTGCTCGGCCCGGATCGAGTCCAGCACCACGACGGTCAGCTTCGCTTGGACGCCAGGCCGGCCGACGCTGCGCGGGTGAACCGAGCGCTGGTGCTGGCCGGCGTGCAGGTCAGCGCGCTGTATCCGGTGGAACGCAGCCTCGAGGAAGTATTCCTGAACCTGACCCAGGACCCGCAATGATCAACGTCATCTCAGCTGAGCTGCTCAAGCTGCGCAAGCGCCCAGCCACCTGGATCATCGTCGGCGTCTGGCTGGCGATGAACCTGACCTTCGGTTACCTGATCCCTTACCTGATCTACCGCAGCGGCTCGCTGCCCGGGCCGGACGGCGCCTCGGCTGCCGGGCAGTTGCCGGCCGACACGCTGCCGTCGAACCTGGTTACCAACGTGCTCAACGGCTACCCTCTGTTCGGCGGCGCGCTGGTGCTGATCCTCGGCGCGCTGATGACCGGCGGGGAATACGGCTTCGGAACCCTGAAAACTCTGGTCACCCAGCGCCCCCGGCGCCTCGAGGTGCTCGGCGGCACGCTGGCCGCGCTGGCCGTGGTCATGCTCGCGTTCTGCGCAGCGAGCTTCGCGCTCAGCGCTGGCGCCAGCAGCGTCATCGCGGCGGTCGAGTCGGCACCGAGGGCGTTCCCACCGGCTGTTGAGCTTGCCCGGGGCCTCTCTTCGGGCTGGCTGATCCTGGGCATGTGGGGGCTGCTCGGGGCGCTGGCCGGGGTCGCCTTCCGGAGTACCGCGCTGGCCGTCGGGCTCAGCCTGGTGTGGGCGCTGGTGATCGAGAACCTGATCCGCGGCGTCGCGGCACTGCTGGATGTCTTTGACACGGTGCAGCGGGCGCTGCCCGGGGTCAACGCTGGCTCTCTGGTGGCCGCGCTGGGTGCGACCAGCCTGGGCGAAGGCACTGGAGGGACACCTGGGGTGGATGCAGTAGTAGGCGGTACCCAGGCCGTCATAGCGCTCGCCTGCTACTCCGCCGGCTTCGTGTTGGTCGCCGCGATGTTGCTGGCCCGACGGGACGTGACCTGACATCTCGTAAGCTCGAACGCCGTGAGCACTCCGCGGATCACTCTCACCGCCAGGCTCACCACCTCCGCTGTGGACGCGCGGCGTGGCGTGGTCCGGCTGCACCCTGAGGTGCTCGACGTGCTGGGCCTACGGCCGTGGGACGCGGTACGGCTCACCGGAGCTCGGGTGAGCGCCGCGCTGGCGGCCGCCGGGCAGACCGCCCCTGGCATCGCGCTGCTCGATGACCTGACGCTGTCCAATCTGGGACTGACCGAGGGCTCGGAAGTGGTACTCGCGCCGGTGCAGGTGCCCGCGGCCCGCTCGATCACTGTCGCCGGATCCGCGCTCGTCAGCCATGCGTTGAGTCCTGAAACGCTGCGGCTTGCGTTGGCCGGCAAGGTCGTCACCGCCGGGGATGCGGTGTCTCTGCTCCCGCAGGACCTGACGCCCGGGTCGAACGTCACGGCAGTACGGAGCCGGCTGGCCGCGGCGATCGGGATGACCTGGACCAACGAGCTGCTCACCGTGACGGCCACCGACCCCACCGGGCCGGTTGCCCCGCACCCCTCCACGGTGGTCGGCTGGCGCGACGGCCCGCGCACCGGGGACCCGCCCACCCGCCCGCAGTCCAGCAGCCCGGCTCCGGTGGCCGAAGCGCCTGCGGTGGCCGATCTCGTAGGCGCCCAAGACGCTGCCCGGCGGCTGGCCGAATGGTTCGAGCTCACCTTCCAAAGGCCTGATCTGCTGCGCAGCCTCGGCGCCAGCACCCGACTTGGGGTGGCGGTGCACGGCCCGGAGGGCGTCGGCAAGGCCACGATGGTGCGCGCGGTGGCCCGCGATGCCGGGGCTCATGTCGTCGAGCTGGCCGCACCGAGCGTGGCGGCGGTGCAGCCCAGCGCCGCCTCCCAGCGGGTGCACGACGCGGTGGCGGCCGCCTACCAGCGGCAGCCCAGCGTTCTGCTGATCACTGACGTCGAGGTGCTGCTGCCGGCAACCAACCCGCCGCCGCTGGCCACCGTCGTGCTCGACGCTCTGGCGCCGGCGCTGGACCGCGTCGCGCTGGTGGTGACCACCGCGCATCCCGAGTCGGTGGATCCCCGGCTGCGCGCGCCAGACCTGATCGACCGCGAGCTGTCCATTGGCCTGCCCGATGCTCGGACCCGCACCGAACTGCTCCGGGTGCTGCTGCGGGCAGTACCGCTGGCCGCTGACGTCGACCTGGCAGCCGTGGGTGAGCACACGCCGGGGTTCGTCACCGCTGATCTCGTCGCGCTGCGTCGCGAGGCAGCGTTGCGCGCCGCACTGCGCCACTCCTCAACTACCGACACCGAGTCCACACTCGTGATCATGCAGCAGGATCTGATCGGCGCGCTGGACACCGTCCGCCCCATCTCCATGTCCACTTCGCACACCATCACCACCGGTGGGCTGACCCTGGACGAGGTCGGCGACATGGCGCAGACCAAGCAGGCACTCACCGAGGCGGTGCTGTGGCCGCTGCGCTACCCGGATTCATTTATCCGGCTCGGCGTCGACCCGCCGCGTGGAGTGCTGCTCTACGGCCCGCCCGGGTGCGGCAAAACCTTCCTGGTCCGCGCGCTGGCCGGGTCCGGAGCGCTCAATGTGTTTTCGGTCAAGGGCGCCGAGCTGCTGGACAAATGGGTCGGCGAATCGGAACGAGCGGTACGGGAACTGTTCCGCCGCGCTGCCGATGCCGCACCGGCGCTGATCTTTCTCGACGAGGTCGACGCACTGGCTCCGCGGCGCGGCGGGTCTGCCGACGCCGGCGTCGCCGACCGGGTGGTGGCCGCGCTGCTCACCGAGTTGGACGGGGTGGAACCCCTGCGCGATGTGGTCGTGCTCGGCGCCACCAACCGCCCTGAGCTCATCGACCCGGCACTGCTGCGCCCCGGCCGGCTGGAGCGGCTGGTGTACACGCCGCCGCCGGACGCGCCGGCCCGCGCCGCCATCCTTCGGTCCGCGGCCCGCAATACTCCACTGGCGGCCGACGTTGACCTCGACGCGTTGGCCGGCGAACTGGACGGGTATTCCGCAGCGGATTGCGCGGCGCTGATCCGCGAGGCCGCGCTGACGGCTATGCGGGAGTCACTGGAGGCCACCGAGGTGACC
>JALZHU010000330.1 GCA_030860695.1 Actinomycetota bacterium | reverse complement strand
CCACCGGTGGGCGCCGGGCCGATGACACCCTGCGCCGCGCGGTGTTGATGCTGGACTCCGATCTGCAACCCGATCCTGTGTTACTCACCGACGCCGCCCGCCGGGCGACCGAGCTCGGGGACCTCACGCTGGCCATACGGGTTGCGCGGGCCGCGGTGGCCGCCGGTGGGGGTTTCGAGCCGCGGCTGCTGTTGGGCCGCGCACTGAGTTGGTCTGGCCGCGGGGCTGAGGCAGACACCGAGCTGGCCGCGCTGGATGCTTGGGCCCGCGCCGACGCCCAGCGAGCCCAGGCGGCGATCCGCCGAGCGACCGCGTTGGCCTTTACCCTCGGGCGTCCCGATAAGGCGGAGATAGTGCTCGACGCTGCAGCCAGCACCATCGCCGATGACACCGCCACCTTGGAACTGACCGGGGCGCGCTCGGTTCTCGACGCCTACCTCGGCCGGACTGTCCAGGCCGCCGAAGCAGCCGCCAGGGTGCTCGCCGATCCGCGATGCTCCCCGGCCGCAACACAGCTGGCCGGGTGGGGTTTGGCGGCGGCGCGCGAGGGATTGGGCCGCCTTGAGGGGGTTGAGGAGACCTTGCGGCGGGTCGACGCCCTGGCCGAGTCCTTCGAGATCGGGCTGCACGAGGTGGCCATCGTCGCGTTCCGTTGGGTGCGGGGGTTGCACCTGGCGGGCCTGCTGGACCGGGCCGAGCAGGCCGCGCGACGCTACCGCGAGCGCTGCCAGGACACCACAGGACCCGCGGATATGATCACTAGATTGATGTGCGCGGAGGCGGACCTGTTCCGGGGACAGGTCCACACCGCGGCGCGCCGGTTCCGCCAAGCTATCGCCGCCATCCACGGTGCAGACCCCGGCATCTTGTCGCGCATCGGCTTGGTAGGCCTCGCCGGCGCGCTCGGGATGGCCGGTGATGCAACCTCGGCACGCCAAACCATCGTGAAGATGACGGCTCCGCGGCATCCGATATTCGTCTTCTTTGAACCGCATCTGCGACTGGCCCAGGCGTGGGCGGCTGCTGCAGAAGGCGGTGTCAGCGAAGCCATCACGCTAGCCCGACAGGCAGCCGAGGTAGCCGCGTCGCAACACCAACCCGCCGTGGAAGTGATCGCGCTGCACACCGCGGTCTGTTTCGGTGACCGCACGGTGGCCAACCGGCTCGCTCAGTTGGCCACCCAGGTCGACGGACCCCGCGCCGGTGCTGCCGCCGCGCACGCCGCCGCCCTGGCCACCGACGACGGCGCAGCACTGCACGCCGCCTCGGTCCAACTCGAACAGATCGGCGCTCTGCTCCTCGCAGCCGATGCCGCCGCCCAGGCTGTCGCCGCGCACACCCGCCATAACCGGCGCGGCTCCGCCCACGCCGCCACCACCCGGGCCCACCGACTCGCCCAGGCCTGCGAAGGCGCCCGCACCCCCGCACTGGCCGCCATTACCACACCGTTGCCCCTCACCCCCCGCGAGCGGGAGATCGTCACCCTCGCCGCCGGTGGGCTGTCCAACCGCCAAATCGCCCAGCGGCTGGTCGTCTCGGTCCGCACCGTCGAAAACCACCTCTACCGCGCCTGCACCAAACTCGGCGCCTCCGACCGTGCCGAACTCGCCACCCTCCTCCGCGGCCACTAACCCCGCTGCGTACCCACACCCACCCCGAAGTGAGTAACCCACTACTCACATCACCGCGCTGAACCGCGACCACACTCGGCCAGGTGAGCGAGCATGGAGCACGAGGAGGGCACCATGACGGCGAACAGAGACAGCGGGCAGCTGGTGCGGGTCTCGGCCATCGCAGCTCGGTTCGGTGTATTTGAGTGAGCGTATTGGGCGACTTAGTGGGTCGCTCTTGAGAGTGTAAGCCGCAGCAACCCGGATCAGGGGTATTCGAAACTCCTGCTGGCGACGCGTGTGCAGAATCGTTTGCAGTTCACCCCGCCGCGCGTGGCTGAAAGCTGGACTTCTGGAGAATTCAGGAAGGGCTCGCGATTCCGATGACGACCGCCACCAGTTACGTTCCCGCCGACGCTACATACAGCGCGGCTGATCTGTTACTGGGAATCAATAACGGGGATCCGGCAGCCTGGGATGAAATCCTCCGCCGGTACGGCAAGCTCGTGTCCGCGACGGTGCGATCGTTTCGGTTGCAGGAGGCCGACGCGCTTGACGCTATGCAGATGACCTGGCTGCGGCTGGCGGAAAACGCTGACCGGGTGCAGTTTCCTGAGCGGCTGGGCGGGTGGCTGGTGACCACCGCCCGCCGCGAATGCCTGCACATCCTGCGCCAGGCCAAACGCGGACCACATCGCACCGACGTGGCGTTAGAAACTGTCTCCGACTCCTCGACGGGTCCCGAGGAGCGCGCCATCGACGCTGACACTACACGGACGTTGCGAAAGCTCATTGACGAGTTGTCGCCGCTCCGGCGGACCGTGATACGGATGCTGTTCGCCGACGATCACTACTCCTACAACAAGGTCGCCCGCAGCGCCGAAATCCCGCTCGGCGGGATCGGGCCCACTCGGGCGCGAGCCTTGCGACAGCTGCGGGACAAGCTCGACGAACACAAGTTAGGACCGGCCTCCTGACAACGACCACCGCTACGGGCCTGTCGAGTGTGTCCGCCCTCCCGCTTATGCAATGGCGCCGTATTTTTCGCGGGTCCACCTTCCTCTTCCAAACACTGGCACATGCAGACCAGGGTTTCTTACGACGGGGTCGCTGCATCCGCGGTGCAGGTGAGACGGTGCACGGCGAGGTGCTCGCCGGTAGTCAGACGAAGGAGGCACTGTCATGGGTGCAACGATGGAACGCGCACCAGTCAACGGCGTCGAGCTGGAGTTCGACTCTGCGGGCTCGGGTGAGGCAGTGGTGTTCATCCACGGCATGGGTTTCGCGGACACCTATCTCCCCCTGGCCTTTGAGCCGCCTCTGCAGGACCGCTACCACGTGATCCGGTACCGGCGGCGAGGATATGCTGGGAGCACCCCAGTCGATGGCCCAGTCCCGGTCGCCGAACACGCGCAGGACTGCCGGGCGTTACTTGGCGCACTCGAGGTCAAGCAGGCACACGTCGTCGGCCACTCCTACGGGACCTGTGTTGCCCTGCAGCTGGCTGTCGATGCCCCGGGCATCGTGGACAGCCTGGCGCTGTTCGATCCTCCGCTGCTCACTGCTCCGAGTGCACCGCAGTGGCTCGAAGCAGTGGGCCCGAGCGTGGAGAAGTATATGGCGGGTGACCGGATAGGCGCGATCGATGATCTCTTCTCTGCGGCGGGCGGCCCGGACTGGCGATCGGAGATGAACCGCGCCGTCCCAGGAGCCGCCGGACAGGTGGAGAAGGATGCGGCCACCCTGGTCGAGTCCGATATTCCATCTGCGCAGGAGTGGCGCTTCGGCGCCGAGGAAGCAGCGAAGATCAAACAGCCGGTGCTCCTGCTATCCGGAGCTGAGAACCATCCGATGTTCATTGAGAGCCGCGAACTGCTTGGCTCCTGGCTGCCGTGCACCGAGAGCTATGTGATGCCCGGCGCCAACCATCTGTCCTACCTATTCCACCCTGCTGACACTGCGGCGAGGCTAGCTGACTTTCTCAAGCGCGACGCCATCGCGGCGTAGCGTTGTGGCTGCTCCCCCAGTTGGACTCGAACCAAACCCTGCGATTTGAGATCGAAGCTACTGGCCCGTTCCGAACATTACCTACCACTACTCGCTAGCTGCGTGATTAGCGAATGTGAATGCCTGCCAGTACCTGCCAGTTTTCACCATTTCGTAGGCCAATCTGGGGGTAAAGTGGGGTGTCGATCTTGTACATCACGATGGACCAACAAGTGAGATCAGGACGCCGATTCGCATCCTGAGTAAGCGGCCGAGGGCCGGTGTTGCGACCACCTGCCCTCGGCCTTGATCCCAACCCTGCAGGGAGGGTGGAGACCCATGGTGGAGGCTACGCAGTTCGACCCGGACCGGCTTCGGGTGGCCCTAGACCACGGTGAGGTTGTGGAACTCGACGGCGCCACGCTCATCCTGGGTGATGAGGAGTCCCCGTCGGTAGTGCTGCGCTTGACACCGGAACGAGCGCGCTCGCTAGCGCGGGTACTAGAGGAGTAGTCCGCAGTCACCCGGGTGTTCCACCGGGCAGCCCGGCCAAGCCTCGATGAGCTGGAGCTGTCCCGCACCCTGGAACTGGCCGCGTCCGCACTCGGCGACACCGAGCCAATCCTGCGCTTTCCCCGGGATAACCACGTAGTGCCGAGTCGACAACGCCTGGATGCGGTGGCGGTACTGGCTGAGCAAGAATCTCGGCTGTCCGCGGTACAGCGCATAGCCCTGGTCGACGCGGCGGCATCATGGCTGTCCGACCCCTACAGCGGAGAGCAGTTGGCGTATGCGCTACTAAGCGCGGCCTGCACAGCAGAGATCACTACTGAGCAGGTGTATCTGACGCTGATCACCCCACCAGACAACACATGTGATCATTCCGAGGGCCTGCCTTCGTAGTGGCCCATCCTGACGGGTGGCGGTACCAGTCACCCGCTGAGAAAATTCGGTCACGGAGAGAACCGGGCCCTGGACGCACAACAACGTGATCAGACTGCGCAAGGCCCGGTGGCCTGGGAATTTCCGTTCTTAGTTATCGGTCCTTTTGCTGTGCGCCGCCGCCGCGCCGGCCGCCCACAGCGTTGGACAAGGTGGGGCAAACCGACGAGGCAATCACCTGGCTGCAGGCCCGCGCCGAGGCCGGTAACACCTACGCGGTGCGGGCAGCGGCAAGCCTGTTGGACAAGGCGGGGCGGACCGACGACATGATGCAGCTTCGCCAATACGGGATCGAAGTCGGCGGACGAATCGCCGACAGGTGGGTGTGCGAAAGATTGAAATAGAACCCGTGGCTCAGCAATACAGCGAAGCACTTTCCCAAGGGCTACCTTTCCCCGTGGCCGGGGTGCTGGGGGTGGCAGGGATAAGCGTTTTCCAGGAAGGGGGGCAGCGGGTCACCCCGCTCGGGGTCCCCCCATCACGGTCCACATCGGACGATGACAGGCAAGCCGATCAGAGCGTGAACCCTCACGCGCTTTCGAGGTCTGGGACGCGGCGATTAGCGGTGACCGTCAGAGTACTATGGCCAGGTCACTCGTCTTGCGCGGTCGCCCACGACCGTCACCGATCAGGAGCGAATGCCACCGTGAATGCAACCACCGCGGGGTCCTCCTCTCGGATCGGGACTAGTGTAGTGTCTTACTAATAATTTTACAGATTTGTGTTATGCTGTGAGCTATGAGTCGAGCAGCAGCGTCGTTGGCGATGTCCGATCAACAGCGAGAAATCCTGGAGACCTTGAGCAGATCGCGGAGCGCGGCGCATC
>JALZHU010000329.1 GCA_030860695.1 Actinomycetota bacterium | reverse complement strand
AAGGCAGGGTGAGATTCTCCGGGTTGGGCGGCGCCGCGAAGTTCACCTTATGCAGCAGCTCGCCGGTGAGATTGCCGTCTGCATCGGTATCGAGGTTGCGATCGCAAATGATGAGCGGCACCTCATGCCTACCGCGCGGCAGCCCGAGCGCGTCTTCCTCGTCATCGCGGATCAGGTACATTCCCATCAGCCCGCTCATCACGTTCAGGGCGGTGATGGCCATAGCGTGGTCGTGGTACCACAATGCGGTCGCCCGCTGATCATTCGGGTACTCAGCCAACTGGGAGTTGCCGGGCAGCACCGCGTTCTCGGTCCAGCCGTCGTTGCCGCCACCGGTCTGCGCTCCGTGCAGGTGCACCACCGTCCACGGCGGCAGCGCCGCCACGTCCTCGAGGGGGGTGGCGCCGTCCCGGCCTGGTCCCGGCGTTTGGTCTGGCGTTGCGCTCTGCACCCGCACGGCCGTCACCGGGAAGTCCCCGGTGATCTCGTTTTGCCAGTTCACCCGCAGCTTCTGCCCTCGGCGGAGACTGATTGTCGGGCCGGGGGACGTCCCGTTGTACGTCCACACGGTCGTCGGGGGGAGTTGTGAGTGCAGCGTGACGTACTCCGTCCGCATGGTGATCTGGAGCTGCCAGAGCTCCCGGAGGGACGGCACGGTGATCATCCGTGGGATGGGCAGGGGATCAAGAAACTTCGTCAAACTCAGTCCGTTGACCGGGATGATCGGAGTCGCGCGGTGGGCCGCCTCAGGCGACGTTGCTGCGTCTCTCGGAGCAGGAGTGGTCGTCATCAGCGTTACCTCCAGCTTATCGACGAGGCGGTGGCGATGTCCCCGCGTACGGTGATCCACCGGCTCTCAGTGAATGCTTCGATGTTCGCGGCGGCACCGCCGAACCGGGAACCGGTGCCGGAGGCCAGCATCCCGCCGAACGGTACGTGTGCCTCATCGTTGATCGTCTGGTCGTTGATATGCACGCTCCCCGTGGGGATCTGATCGGCCAGCGCTAGACCTCGGGCGATGTCCGAAGTCATGATGCCCAGTGACATGCCGTATTCGCTGTCCGATGCCAGCTTCACCGCGTCGTCGACGGTGGCGAACCGGGTCACCGGCGCGACCGGTCCGAATACCTCCTGATCGTAGGCTGGGATGGATGGGCCCGCGTCGGCGAGAACTGTGGGGCGGTAGAAGAGCTCCCGGTAGGTTCCGCCCGCGGCGAGTCGCGCGCCCGCCGCCACACTGCTGGTCACCAGATAGTGGATCCTGTCGCGCTGGGTGGCGTCGATGACCGGGCCAAGCGCGACCTGTTCGGTCGCCGGATCGCCGACCAGCAGCTCGTCGGCCTTGGCGGCCAGTCGTGCCACGTAGTCTGGGTAGATCGAGTCCTGCACCAGGTGCCGGCCGATGGTCATGCAGATCTGGCCCTGGTGAAAAAACGACCCCCAGGCGGCCGCGTCGACGGCCTGCTCCAGAGCGGCGTCATCCAGCACGATCAGCGCGGAGTTCCCCCCCAATTCCAGGTGGGTCCGCTTGAGGTGGCGGCCGGCCAGCTCGCCGACCGCCCGGCCGGCCTCGGTTGAACCAGTGAAGGAGATGACCCGGACGTGCGGATTCTCGACCAGCGCGGCGCCAACGTCCGTGTCACCGGGCAGCACGTGCAGGACACCCGGAGGCAGCCCGGCTTCCTCGAACACCATGGCCAGTGCGACGCCGCCGCAGACCGCGGTGCGCGGGTCCGGCTTGAGCACCACCGCGTTGCCCAGCGCGAGAGCCGGAGCCACCGACCGTATCGCCAGGATCAGCGGGGAGTTGAACGGGGCGATGACGCCGATTACCCCGGCTGGCACCCGGCGCACCATGCTCAGCCGGGGCGCCTCGCTGGGTAGCAGCTCCCCCTGCGACCGGGACGGCAGCGTGGCCGCCTCGTAGCATTCCTGGGCGGCTAAGTGCAATTCGAAGTAGGCCTTGTCCGGAACGCCGCCGGTCTCTCGCACCAGCCAGCCGCGCAGTTCGTCCGTATACCGTTCCCACGTTTCGGCCGCGCGCCGCAGCACCGCGGCCCGCTCCTGGAACGGCGTCGCTGCCCAGTTCCGCTGGGCGGCGGCCGCCTGGGCCGCCGAGGCGGTGACATCCTGGAGCCGGGCCATGCCCACGCGACCCAGTTCCTCGCCGGTCGCCGGTGCAACGACCGCGGCGTCCCCGCCGGCGGACCGCTGCCACACTCCCGTGAAGATCCGGCCGTGCCACTTCTCCTCATCGAGAAAACCCATTCTCCCCCCTGGGATCACATCGTCATGTCAATGGTTACTGGCTGCGCTACCACCTATTCTATCAAATGCATTGCCGCGTTGATGAGAGCAAGGTGAGTGAAGGCTTGGGGAAAATTGCCGTAGTGTCGCCCACTACGTGGGTCGATCTCCTCGGCGTAGAGCTGCAGCGGGCTTGCATAAGACAGCAGCTTCTCACACAAATTCCAGGCACGCTCGGGTTTGCCGATTTCGACGAGAGCAGAAACCAGCCAGAACGAGCAGGCCAAGAAGGTGTTCTCGGTTCCCGGTAACCCATCGTCAGTTTCGTAGGTGTTATAACGCAAAACCAGTCCATCGACGGTGAGCTTGTCCGCGATCGCGAGTACCGTGGCCTGGATGCGGTTATCCTCCGGAGGGAGGAAACGGAACAGTGGCATAAGTAGGAGTGCCGCATCCAGGGATGTCGACCCGTAATACTGCGTGAACACGCCCTGCGCGTTCACGCCGTTGGCACAGATGTCGGCATGGATTTCCTCGGCTGCCGCACCCCAGCGGGTGGCGTTCGCAACGTCTTGGCGCAGCTGGGCTAGGCGGGCGCCCCGGTCGGCCGCGACCCAGCACATCAGCTTGGAGGCGGTGAAATGCTGTGGGCTACCCCGAACTTCCCAGATGCCGTGGTCGGGTCGACGCCAGTTCGCCAGCGCTGCCTCGACTTGACGGGTGAGGAACGGCCAGATCCGTTCGGGCAGACGGTCACGGGTCTTGGTGTGCAAGTAAACCGAGTCGAGCATGGTGCCCCACACGTCGTGCTGATTTTGGGCGTAAGCGATATTTCCGATGCGCACGGGTGCGGTGCCGTCGTAACCAGACATGTGCTCAAGCACCGTCTCATCTAGTTTACGTTCCCCGCCGACGCCATACATCACTTGCAGGTCGGTGCAGTGGCCATCCCGGCCTTGGCAGGCGTCGCTGATGAAGGAAAAAAAGTCGTTGGCCTCCTCTTCGAAGCCCAACAAGTCCAGGCCCCGCAGAGCGAACGCGGAGTCACGGACCCAGCTGTAGCGGTAGTCCCAGTTGCGCTTACCGCCGGAGGCTTCCGGAAGTGAGGTTGTCGCGGCGGCCAGCAACGCCCCGGTGGGGGTATAAGTAAGGCCTTTGAGCACCAATGCGCTGCGCTGTAGGTGAGTTCGCCACGGGTGGTCGGGAAAGCGGCCGCGATCAAGCCATCTGCGCCAGAACTCCGCGGTCCGCTCCACCGCGGCGTTCGCATCGTCGCACGAGAACAGCCGCTCGGGGGGCGCCTCGTGGTCGGACCATGAGAAGGCAACGTAGGCTTGCTCACCCGCCCGCAAGGTGGTCCGCGCTGACGCTTGCCGACCCTCGACACCTAACCGCAGGTCAGTCTGCAGCCGAACGTGCAGGGTCGTGCCAGGCTCTGCAGCGACGACGGAGCCATAGCCCGGCCCATCGTAGGTCCAGGTTGCCTCGGCTTTGCCGTAGTCGAAGATCGGCTCGCAGCTGACGGCCACATCGACCATGCCGTGTACACACCGGGCTATCCGTACCAGCGTGTGCTCGGAGGCCTGGTCAGTCGGCACGCGGCGGTGGGTGCCGGACCGCGTCTCAGTCTGGCACCACGGCCCAATCGAGAGGAAATCTGTGACGACGAGCCATCCGGTTCGGGTCTGCCACGTCGTCTCCAGGATATTGGTGCCGGGCAGGTAGCGCCGCCCCGCAGGGACTATGACGTCCCTCGGACCGACCCGGAAACCGCCGGCAGAACGATCCAGCATCGCTCCGAACACCGATGGAGAATCCGGCCGCGGCAGGCACATCCATTCCACGTTGCCGCTCGATGCGACCAAAGCGGTGAACTGACAGTCGGACAAGAACGCATAGTCAGCGATTGGCGGGAACAGACCGTGCTTCCCGGCCGGGAGTTGGCGAGGGAGCAGGAAGGACGTCCCCGAAACGCGGTCTTTGACATCAGCGAACACCTCCGGAGGCGCGACGGTGACCGCGACCGCCGGCCGGGTATCGGCTTGGGGTGTCGTCGCCTCGCCGCCCGTGGCAACGACGGCCGTCGTGAGATCTTCGTTTTCGTCCAGGTTCGGCATGTGTGCTTCCAAGAATCAGTTGAACCCACGCCGCGGCTCAGTCTGGTTGGGCGCGGGTATCAGGGGCGATGCCAGCGTCTCCTGCCTAGATAGAGAGGAGCAGGAACGTGTGTGATACATGCGGCGACCGGTTCCTGCCGAGTGGGCTGTCTAGCAGCGCGTGGGTGGAAACTTCGCCTGGACCAGGACGAGTTCGTGCCGGTCGACGTGAGCTGCATCTACGCTGGGGAGCATCCCCGTCGCCGGGCCGAGAAGACCGGCTGCGAAATCAGGCGGTACCGCAGCTCAGCTCCCAGGACGTCTCGACCTCGCCACGGTCTCCAACCACCTCCGGTTCAGTGGAGGGCTTGGTTATCTAACGTCAGAGGATTGGGATGACCGAAACGTGGAGCACCAGTGTCTGGGACAACTGCGTTTACTGTATGCGGCACCTGTTCGACAAATTTCCCTGAACAATCACGAGCCTTGATGAGTGACTGAGATGCAATCGGTCTGTTGATTGGATACCGGTTTTTCCAGCCGCATCTGACTCCGATCCAAATCTTCGCCTGGGCGTGGCCGGAAGCTGATGGTGGTCGACGGTCCCGCGGGACTTTGAACGTCTTAACCGCGCAGGGTCGAACATCATCAGCACACCGCTGGCCGAGTTCGCCGACCAGATCCTTACCAAACACCCGCTCGGAGGCCGACCAGGAGTGTCGATGATGGTGGTCAGTCGAACTCGCCGGCGCGGAGGCTGGTGGTGAAGGCAGCCTATTCGGCTGCGGTGAAGGTGAGGGTCGGGCCGGCCGGGTTTTTGCTGTCCCGGACGGCACGGTGGCCGCCGGGGAGGTTGGCGACCTCCACGCAGTTGCCGGTGCCGGTGCTGCCGGTGCTGCGGGTGGACTTGCGGTAGGTGGCGTCGGCCAGTGTGGCGAGGGGCGCGACGCGCGGGATGGTCATGGTCACAACTCCTTGATGACGGTGTGGATCAGGTCGAGGGACTCCCTCGGCGGGAGCGCTTGGGC
>JALZHU010000328.1 GCA_030860695.1 Actinomycetota bacterium | reverse complement strand
ACCACCAGATGCGCCGCAGACCGATCCTCGGCGGACTCACCAGCGAGTACCACATCGCAGCATGATCGCATCGAGCACCGTAAACCCCAGTTCAAGCCCAGAATCCCGTATTCGAGCCCCACAGGTTCACCCCGTGGTTTCGGTGCGTCGTGGTATGGCGCGCTCGTGGGCCTGAAGAGACGCGCCCACTTGACGTCACATGTCGTGAGCAGGAACCGATGCCTATCCTGCTGGGCGTGCAGCTGATCGATGTGGTGGTAGAGACGCCGCGGGGCAGTCGGAACAAATACGAGATCGAGGAGGACACTGGCCAGGTCTGGCTTGACCGGCGGTTGCCCGGCGCCTTCGCCTTTCCCGCCGACTACGGCTATGTTCCCGGCACGCTGGGGTCCGACGATGAACCGCTGGACGCCGTGATACTCACTCTCGAGCCGACGTATCCGGGGGTGCGGGTTCGAGCCCGGTTGATCGGAGTATTTTGGATCTTGACCGGGCACGGCCGGGAGGCGAAGCTGGTGTGCGTCCCTCGGGGGGAGCCCGCGTACGCGGGGATCGAGGAGTTGTCCCAGTTGCCGGAACACCAGCTCGTCGAGATCGCTAACTTCTTTGATATCTACCGCAGTCTCGACCAAGGCAGCGACGCCCGCTGCGATGGGTACGAAGGTGCCGCCGCAGCGCAGTGTGTCCTTAGGCAGGCACGCCTTTGCACCCCTGGCAGCGGCGAGAAGTAAGTCTGTTCCCCGACTGCCACCACCCTCATACGCCACCGTGGTCGGCTTGTCCGGTGTCTGATTGATCGTGTCGGTGCCGGGATCGATGAGCAGCCAGTCATACAGGCGGTGGCCTTTGCTGCCCGTGCCGGCCGAGAGTCGTTGCCAGCCCGTCTTGGGTGCTGCCCGGGCGAGTTCGTCGGCTCGCCGGGGGCCGGTGGGAGTGGCGAAGCGCTGGGCGCAGGAGATCACCATGACGTAATTGATGTCCCGGTCTTCCAGCCAGTCTCGAAGTTCGGGGTTGTCGCCGTAGGCTTCGTCGGCGGTGAACCAGCCCACTGCCTGCTTGCCGTGTGCGGCAATGAGGCGTTCGAGCATGCGCCGCGCCAGCACCGGTTTGGTGGCGAACTCGACTTCATCATCGATTCCGGCTTCGGCGCAGCGATCCCGATCGTCGGTCCAGGTCTTGGGCAGGTACAGCTCCCGGTCGATCAACGCCCGCCCACGGGCAGAGACGTAGGTGAGGAACACCCCGATCTGGCAGTTTTCGATCCGCCCGGCAGTGCCGGAATACTGGCGTTGGACACCGGCGGATTTGACTCCCTTCTGGAGAAACCCGGTCTCATCGGCGACCACCACCCCGGGCACTGGATCGGCGAGGTGACCCAGCACATAGGACTGGAGATGGTCGCGGACGGCATCGGCATCCCACACATAGTGGTTGAGCAGCCGCTGCATCCCATCCGGGGACAGATCACCGGCCTGTTCGGCGATGGTCCACGAGTTCTTGCGCTCCGCACCAGAGAGCAGCCCCAGCAGATACCACCGGGCCCGCCACCGCGACTGGGCCTGCGCGAATTCACCAGCCACCAAGCCGAACATCTCATCAAACCCGGCCTGCCAGCGAATCAGCCGATCATCAAGTGCCGTCTCCGACGCGGCCACCACGTCTTCTTCGAGAACACTCACACCTCGAAGTCGATCACGCGGTGACCGTCTCCGTGATCACGACACGCCGACCGAGATCACACTGTGCGGCTGCCGTACTAAGTCTCTACGAGTGGTGACCGCCGGTGACCCGAGCGCTACAGGCACCTCCACTTGGGGCCGACTGTTCAAGAGCACAGACAACTGAACGCGACGCCGGTCAGTACCTGGCGACTGTCGTCAGTACGCTTTAACCGGCACTCAAGAGCGACCGACTAAGCGAGCCGCGCCGCTGATCCGACCTGGCCAAGCGCAAACCGACTGCAATCCAAGAGGCGGACGATGACCGAAACTATCAGCTATCTGGAGGCCTGGGCTACCTGGTTAAGTGGCCGAGAGGTCGACTCGCAAGTAAAGATGTGGGGATACTCAATTTTATGGTGGGGGAGAGCAGGAAAAATTCTTGCTTTTATAGGGGGAGAACAGTTCTACTTGACCTCATAGGTCCCGGGAAGCTGCGCAGGTTCGGTCGCATATTTAGACTTTTCCCCGGTGGCCCTCTAATGCTCCTGACGTTCTTAGGCTTCATCCTTATTCTCGCCCTAATTGTCAGAATTGACGTCAGTGCGATTCCCGATCCCCCCTTACCGGTTTGGATTCAGATATGTCTTGTTATAGTAATTATGCCGGTGTTTCTCTGGCTAACCTTCAGTGGCGTTGGCTTGCTCATTAGTCTAGCATTGAACGCAATTGGACGGACTTTGATAGGCCTCGCCCAGGCCATCCTCTAAGATGGATCGGCGTAATGCTGCTAGCCGTCGGATTCCACTTCGACCTTCTAACGTCGTAAAATGGGCGACACAACCAGTGACTAATTACAGGTGCGACTCGCAGTGGCTACTACTGACTCCAACGTTTTTTCAGCCGGAGACGTGGCCCACCATTTCGGATGCAGATAAAGAACCTACGGTCGCATAGAAATTATGCGTGCTGTGCTGATTCAGAGAACGAAAGCTGTGCCTGGATGTGCCCCGCAAGTTATAGAGTGGGGAGAGGCCGCAGCCGAGGGTGAGATGGATATGATTGGCAATGGAATATTCGTCTCAACTACTTGCTGGCTGTTGTGCCTCACCTGTAGAGGTCGATCATGATCAGAAGATCTTTTGAAGGGATGTGATCATGCAGCTGTCGCGAACGAGCCACGCTATCGTCCTGGCTGCTATCCGGCAAGATCACAATCAGAGTCGTCTTAGACTCCTTTACTCGGCGGTTATACTGAGAGCTGACCTCGAAGAACAGGCCAGAGCATGCCGCTTGGACCTTCCGTACCTGGGGGTCAAACGCTCGTGGGTTGAATTTCTGCAAGTCCGACGCTGCTTGGTCTTTGCAGGCCACCATATGTGGACGCCTTCTTTATTGATCTTGGTTGTTCGTCGAGATGGAGCATGCCGCTCATAAACTCCTTGACTCGGCAGAGATCAACGGTATGCCTGTTGGGTTGAATAAGATCCAAGACACGATCCGGTCCCGAGGCCGAGGTGATCGACGCTGGAGTGACTACGAAGGCGTGCCTTGCTGCCACACGGACAGCCCGGCACACCCCAGCTGCGTCAACCTGACAGTGCCCTAACGGGCAGCCAGGGTGCTGCGTAGCCACAGACCGCATAACCACCCCGCGATGAATGGCATTCTCATAGTGGGTCCGGGAATTCGCGCTCACTCCCGTACCACCGCCTGTACCGCTAGAGCCAATCACAGAGGACAACCAGCTCTGTGGCGATGTCATGTAACCGACGGACCCCGATTGGCAGCGCCACCCGTGCTGATGATCACTGTGGAGTTGGCAGCAACGCGGCAGATGGGGAACGATCACGTCACGAACGGCGGATAGGCAGGGGTCATGGTTGCGGGATCACGGCGTCGGGACGCGATCGCGCTGCTTGGTGTGCTTGTCCTGGTCGCGGTTGCGGTGTGGATCGTGCGAGAGATCCGCACCAGCGGTAACCCGGTCAACTCGGCGACCGTGTACGCCGCATACCTCGGCGTGGTGACGCTCATGGTGACTTTGCTGGCGTTTCTCATCCCGTGGTGGTGGAACAGTCGCAGGGGCATAGCGGTGTGGACGACTGCGGAGCAGGTCACGGCGGCGGTGGACCAACTCGCGCAGAACATGCTCGACATGTGGCGCCAGGAGGCGAAGGACCGCCGGATCAGCACGCCTGCCCCGGTGAGGGTCCGGTGGCAGTGGGGGTCAGGCGAGGTGACGCCTCCGCTGGCGGAGGTGATCACTGCCCCGGTGGCCGGTACCGGCCCGCGTCCCCTACCCGTGTCGAATCCTGGTCCCCCGGGGATGCTCCTGGAGGCCGGGGTGGTGACCCGGCTGCACGACGAGGTCTACTGCCAGCTGCCCCACGGGCGGCTGGTACTACTTGGCGGGCCAGGCGCGGGCAAGACCGGCGCGATGATCCTGCTGTTGCTGGCCGCACTGGAGCACCGCCGCCGGGTGCCCAAGGCCCACCGCGGGGAGGTCCCGATCCCGGTCTGGCTGACCCTGGGCGGCTGGGATCCCACCACCCAAACGCTGCATCAGTGGGCCGCAGCCACGATATACCGCGATCACCCCTATTTGCGCGCTCCCAACTATGGACCGGACGCCGCGGGGGAGTTACTCCGTGCGGGGCGGGTGGCGCTGTTTCTCGACGGCTTGGACGAAATGGCCCCTTCCGCTCAGGGCAAGGCTCTGGCCCGGGTCGAGCAGGAAGGAGCGGGTCTGCGCATCGTGCTCAGCAGCCGCCCCGACGAGTATCGGCGGGCTATCAGCGGGGAACGGTTGCACAACGTGGCCGTGATTGAGGTCCAGCCGGTAGAGCCTGAGGCGGCACGCGCCTATCTACTGCAAGATCAGATCAGTGTCCAGCGCGATCAATGGGCGCAGGTCGGCGACTACCTCACCTACCACCCCGACAGTGTCGCCGCGCACGCCCTAAACAACCCCCTCACGCTGTCGCTGGCTCGGGCGACCTACCAGGATCAGGACCCGACCTCACTGACCGACCCCACGAAGTTCGCTACAGTGGCGGCTTTGCGTGAGCACCTCATCGATCGCATTCTGATCACCGCTTACCCCGACGAATGTCAGCGAGCCCACGCCACCCGGTGGCTAGCTTGGACCGCCCACCACATGGGCTCCGACCGCGACCTTGCCTGGTGGCACATCCCTACCTGGATTCCCCGATGGCAGTTTCGGCTCGCGGTCGGGTTGACGTTCGGGTTGACGTTCGGGTTGACATTCGGGTTGACGTTCGGGTTGACATTTGGGTTGGCGTTCGGGTTGGCGTTTGGGCTCGCGGGAGTGCTCGCGGGCGTCCTCGCATTCGGACTCGGGGTTGGGATCGGGGTTGCGCTCGGGGTTGGGATCGGGATTGGGCTCATGTTCGGACTCGCGTTCGGACTCGCGTCTGGAGTGGCGGCCGGGCTCGCGGTCGGGCTCACGGCCAAGGCCGGAAACGACCCGCAGACGCTCCTTCCCCGCTGGCCGCGCCCCTCTCAGCTACCCGGACTGCTCGCGGCCGGGCTCGCGGGCGGGCTCGCGTTCGGGTTGGCGTTCGGGCTGAGGTTCGGGCTCGCGGCCGGGCTCGCGGGCGTGCTTGTCGTGCTGGTAGATCTCTGGAGCGTCCCGCTGCCTCGCGCTGTGACCGCGACACCCGTCTCCACATATCGCATTGATCGCCGGAGAAGCACTGTGG
>JALZHU010000007.1 GCA_030860695.1 Actinomycetota bacterium | reverse complement strand
GGCCACCGCTCACCTGCGCTCCGGTGCCGAGATGGCGCAGCGGTTCGCCCGCTGGCCCGGAGCTGTCGAGCGGGCCGCCGCGCTGGGCCGGGAGTGCGCCTTCGACCTGCACCTGGTGGCGCCGGACCTGCCGCCGTTCGACGTCCCCGGCAATCACACCGAAGCCAGCTGGCTGCGCGAGCTGGCCTGGCTCGGCGCGGCCACCCGCTACGGCAGCTACGACGAGCGTCCCGGCGCCTACCACCAGCTCGAGCACGAGCTGGCCATCATCGAGGAGAAGAACTTCCCCGGCTACTTCCTCATCGTCCACGACATCGTGGCGTTCTGCCGGCGGGCCGACATCTTCTGCCAGGGTCGCGGCTCGGCGGCCAATTCCGCAGTCTGCTACGCGCTGGGCATCACGAGCGTCGACGCGGTGGCGATGGACCTGCTCTTCGAACGGTTCCTCGCTCCGGATCGGGACGGCTATCCCGACATTGACCTGGACATTGAGTCTGACCGCCGCGAGGAAGCCATCCAGTATGTCTACGGCAGATACGGCCGCGACTGCGCCGCCCAGGTCGCCAACGTGATCACCTACCGGGCCCGCTCGGCGGTGCGGGATGTGGCCAAGGCGCTGGGCTACTCGACCGGCACCCAGGACGCCTGGAGCAAGCAGATCGACCGGTGGGGGCCGCTGCGACACGGCGACGCAGCAGAGACCGACATCCCCGAACCGGTACTGGCGCTGGCCGCCGAGCTGGAGGGATTCCCCAGACACCTGGGCATCCACTCTGGTGGCATGGTGATCTGCTCGCGCCCGGTGGCCGAGGTCTGCCCGGTGGAGTGGGCGCGGATGGCACAACGTTCGGTGGTGCAGTGGGACAAAGACGACTGCGCGGCGGCCGGTCTGGTCAAGTTCGACCTGCTGGGGCTCGGGATGCTCTCGGCGCTGCACTACGCGGTCGATCTGGTGGAGCGCCACTACCGGCACCGGGTGCAGCTATCGGACCTGCAGCCCACCGACCCGGCCGTCTACGCGATGCTGACCAGGGCCGATTCGGTCGGGGTGTTTCAGGTGGAGTCCCGCGCGCAGATGGCCACCCTTCCCCGGCTCAAACCGCGCTGCTTCTACGACCTGGTGGTCGAGGTTGCGCTGATCCGCCCCGGCCCAATCCAGGGCGACTCGGTGCACCCTTACATTCGGCGCCGCAACGGCCAGGAGGCCTGGGATTACGACCACCCGCGACTGGCGAACGCGCTGCGCAAAACGCTGGGTGTGCCACTGTTCCAGGAGCAGCTGATGCAGATAGCCATCGACGTCGCCGACTTCTCTGCTGCTGAGGCTGACGAGTTGCGCCGCGCGATGGGCGCCAAACGATCCACTGAGCGGATGGAACGCCTACGCGGGCGGCTGTTCGACGGAATGGCGCGTCATGGCATCACGGGTGAGCTCGCCGAGAAGATCTACACCAAACTATTGGCCTTCGCTAACTTCGGTTTCCCGGAAAGCCATTCGATCAGCTTTGCTTCACTGGTCTACTACAGCGCCTGGTTCAAGCACCACTACCCGGCGGCGTTTTGCGCCGCCCTGCTGCGAGCCCAGCCGATGGGTTTCTATTCCCCGCAGTCCTTGATCGCCGATGCGCGACGTCACGGTGTCATCGTCCGTGGTCCGGATATCAATGCCAGCGGGGTGCACGCCGGCCTGGAACCGGCCGCGGAAGGTGCACCGGAGCAGGCGGTGCGACTGGGACTGGCCATGGTGCGCACGGTGGGCCAGTCGCTGGCCACCCGGCTGGTCGAGGAGCGGGAAGCGCACGGCCATTACCGCAGCATCGCTGATGTCGCGCAGCGGGTGGGGCTGACCACTGCCCAGGCCGAAGCGCTGGCCACCGGCGGGGCGTTCGACGAACTTGCCCCGCAACGTCGGCAGGCGCTGTGGTCCGCCGGAGCGGTGGCCGCACAGCGGTCGGACCGGCTGCCCGGGACCGCGGTGGGGGTCGTCGCTCCCCCGCTGCCCGGGATGAGCGCCCTAGAGCTCGCTGCGGCCGACGTCTGGGCCACCGGGGTCTCGCCAGACAGCTTCCCCACCCAGTTCCTCCGGGCTGACCTGGCCAGGTTGGACGTGGTGCCCGCCGCTGAGCTGTGGGAGCGGGGGGACGGGCAGCGGGTGCTGGTCGCCGGCGCGGTGCCCCACCGGCAGCGCCCGGCCACGGCGGGCGGGGTCACCTTCCTGAACCTGGAGGACGAGACCGGCATGGTGAACGTGATCTGTTCACCGGGCTTCTGGGTCCGGTATCGCACCATCGTGCGGGCCTGCCCGGCGCTGCTGCTGCGCGGCCGCCTGCAGATCGCCGAGGGAGTGATCAACGTGCTGGCCGAGCACGCCGCCCCCCTGGACATGCGGGTGCACTCACATTCCCGCGACTTCCGGTGAACCCGTCGGGTCGGGGCAGGAAGGCATGGTGCGGGCCTGCACCTGTGATCATTCCTACCTAGACCTTCTCCTTCCGGAGTCCGGGCGTTAACCTGTTACGTCCTAACTCCTGGGCCGCCCAGCATGGTTAATCCCCACCTCCGGCGCATGTCTCCGGCGCCGTCTCACCCCGACCGCCGCTGGGCACGTCCGGGCTGAGCAGGATCTTGGGCAGGGTGAACAGCTCCGTCCGATCCGGGACTCGGCTGATGAGATCGGCGATTTCGGTTGCTACCTGCTGCCGATCGGCTGGGGCGGCCTGCTCGGCGAGCTCTTTCAGCTTGGTGGGATCGATCACCGCCTCACCCATGAGTGATGCGGCGACGGCAAGGTGCGCGGCGGCGGTGAACCGCTCACCGAAAACCTGCCCCTCCAGCGCAGCGAGCTCGGCGATGGGGTCCGGCTCTACCTCGGTAAGTGCCCGCCGCATCCGGTCGGCCGCCATCTGGCGGTCGGTCGCGTAGGCATACGCGGTCTTGAAGCCGTCCCGCCGGGCCAGGCGCAGCAGCGCGACGTGCACCACGGTGGCGAGAGGATTTCCGAGGTGGATCAGCGCGACCTCGGCTTCGACAGTGAGCAGATCCGTTGCGTGCTCTTCGGCAAAGGATTGTGAGTCCTGCCAGTCTTGCAGCTTGACCCAGTCCTTCACGAGATCTCTGAGCAGCAGGGGCCGGTAGGCCGCTTCGAGGCCGAGTTCTCGTACACCGTGGAGAAGATGCCGGTGCAGCTCGGCCTGCGCCGCGGCGATCAGTGCCAGCTCGTCGAGCACGAGGCTAGCTGGGTGGTCCAGCAGTTCCTCGGCATGCGCTACGAAGAAGTCTTTCGACTTCGCCCAGTCCGGCGCGGTGATCCACTCGGTGACGAGACCGATCTGGGCCAGGGTGAGGGAAAGCCAGTCCGGTTGTCCGGCCCCGGTGACCTCGTGCCAGACCCGGTTCACGGCGACTGAGTCCCGGAAGTGGTGCGCGCGCAGGACATTGCGTGCGGCCAGCATGACGGCGTCCGGCGTCTGGCCGTCGTCCAACGTCAGCAGGGTGACAAGCTCGCGTAGACCGGTGGAGGCGTCACCGTGGTTGATGTGGAACCCAGCCCGCTCGATGATCAACGCATCTCTGGTGGCCGGCGACGCGACGAAGGTCTCAATGTAGCTGGTGTAGACGTCGACCGCAGCAGAGATCCGGTCGAGTGCCGCGAGGTGGTAGGTGAGGTTCTTCAGCGACATGACCAGGTGGGGGAAGTAGACCTCGGCGGACGTCTCGGTCAACCGCTGGCAGATGTCGACTGCCTCCTGGGCAGGGATCAAGGCGACGTCGTGCTGGTTCAGCTCGCCGTGCTGTGCCGCGAGGCTGCCCAGTGCGGCCGCGAGGCCGGGCAGGTAGGTGGTGGGGTTGGCATCCACCAGCGCCCGGTAGGTGTCGATAACGTGCTGGGTGGTGATCAGCGCAGCCTCGTGGCTGCCCACTGCGAGTAGGTGGGTGACGAAGTCGCACAGCGCGGCCGCGAGGCCAGGCAGGTAGAACTCGGGGTGGGCCTCAGCCAGCCGGCGCAGCGCGGCAACCCCGGCGGGGCCTGCGTGTGCGGCATGCCTGGGCAGGTGACGTCGCAGGTAGGGGCTGCACAGATCCGTCACATCGCCGTTGCGGGTCTGCTTCTGGGCCAATGCGGCCAGGGCTTCGACCAGTGCCTGGCCCGCCGCGCAGCCGGACACGTTCGGGGAGGACTCGACGAGGTGCTCGACAAATGTGCGGTGCGAGAGCCGGTAGACCGCCTCGCCGTCCCGTTCGTCTTCGACGATGTAGCATCCGTAGTGTTCGATCACCCAATCCAGGTCAGCGGCGCAATACTCGACACCGTTGGGGCTCAGCGCGGTGGCTGCGGTCGCCCACACTTCTTGTCTCGGCAGCCCCCGGCCCATCCCCCAGGCAAGTGCGCGCAGCAGGTCCCTGGCGGCGTCAGGTAGCTCCACTCCGTCACGCACCCGGGTCCTGCTCGACAGGTCCTGCTCCAGCGCCCCGACGGTTGTCGTGGCAAGCTGCTCTTCCCAGCCCTGCGCATGGACATCGATGACCCCCCGCACGATCTGGGAGACCACGGTGCGGGCGTAGAGGAACCCACCCTGCTGGGCGGCCGCCTTCCTGGCAAGCACCGACGCCACCCGCGACACGAGATCGGCCCGGTCAGCGGAGCGCAGCCAGCGGGTCAGGTACCGCTGGATGTCGTGCCTGGTGTCCGGCTCGGCGTCCAGATCGACGACCGACACGCTGCCCCCGAACAGTTCACCCAGCCGGACAGCGGCCTCCTGGCCGGACGGCGGCTGGTGCCACCCGAACTCCTGGTGCCGGGTCGCGAGCAGCACGTTCGCCAGCACGCTGAGCGGGACCAGCAGGTCTGTCACGATTTCGGTGGCCTGCTCGGGGATCGCCTCGTCCAACCCGTCGAACACCAAGACCGGCGGATAGGGCATCTTCGCCACTGCCTCGACCAGCTGCCAGCAGCTCTCCGGTGCGGGAAGCTGGAGACGATCTGCCAGGACGGTCGCGAGTTGCTGGGCTCCCATGTCCCGCAGGTGCACTCCCGCATCGATGCAGCCAATGCCTGGATCCGGGTCCGCCGGATCCAGGGGAGCGTGCTCAAGCAACACTCGTCGCTGCGCGGACTGCGATAGCGCAACGATGCGCCCCACCACGGCGGACTTCCCGCTGCCCGCCGATCCGGTCACCACGAATGCACCGGGTTTCTCCGCGTGGATCCAGGCCAGGATCCGCGCCAAGATCGCGCGGCGGCCGGTGAACAACCACTCCTCCTGCAGCGGGTCCTCCTGCAACCCGGCCATGCCGTCAGCGGGCCTCAAGATGCTCCACCAGGTACGCTCGGTAACATCAGTGCTCTGCACGCTACACGCCCTGCGGTAGTGCCACGCAGCGGACCGGCCTGCCGACCGCCTCGGTTGACCTTCATGGCGTTGTTAAGGCGGTAGTGCAGGCGCGGCTGTCCGGTGCCTGAGTCGGCGTGGGCACCGCCATCCGCTTCGCTGTGGCGAATGGATTGCGGGTCGATCTCGGGATGTGGGGCGGTCGACCTGCCCTGCCCGTGAGATTTTCGCGATCCCGCACCTGCCGGGACTGCTGTTCTGGGCGCTGGCCGCTGGTGTGCATCACGCTGGCGATCACCTTCCTGATCGCAGCCTGGACCGGTTCCTACACCTTGGCCAGGGCTATCGGCGGGGGCGCTCACCGTCTGCCAGGGCGTAGCGGGGCCCTGGCGCGGCCGTGCGGTAGACCGCGGCCACGCCGTGCGGCTGCCGCGGACGATGCGCAGGAGGTCTGAGTCAACTTGGGCCAAGGCGGGATACTGCTGCGCCAGGGTCCATTACACCGACCTGTGGAGAAGGTGCAAGCATGCGCAAGCAGCCGACCGAGGTTCGAACATGCGGGCGTCCGACCCGATCCGGTAAGCCGCGTCAGGCGCGGATCTACGGATTCGGCTTTGCCTGCGGAATGCACGCCAGCCAGCACGACCGTGAGTTGGCCGAGGTGTACAGGCGTGGACACGGCGAGGGTTTCCAGAGCGGCTTGGAGATGGGCGCTGGCACAGTGAAGCAGAACGTCGAGCGGCTTGAGCGGCGCATCCAGGAGCTGGAGCAACGCCTTGACGACGCAGCGCGTATCTACGAAATCAATGGAGACCAGGTCATCCAGGTTGGCAGATACGCATACCGCTGGCGCGGGGATATGCCGTTGGCGGTCGGCACACGGGTGTTGCTGCCCGAGAACTGGGTCAGTTGTATGAAGGACGGTCCTGGACCGTACGAGGGCGTCGTGACCCAGCTCGGCACGACCTATCGCGGCGAGCTGTCCGTCATCGTTGGCCGAGCACCTGCAGAGGGGATGTGACGATCACCCAATTCATCCCTTGCCCGCAGGACGAGTGCAACGAACTGGTGTTGCGGGTCCTTCACAAATGCGTGGATGGTCGTCACCACCGGGCAGGGCCATGCCGAGGCACAGATCTGGCAGTTACCGTTGTTCTGTAGTCTGTGCTCGATCACAATGCGCGGATGACGAGCACCAGATCGCCGATCAGCTTGCGCGCCCCCTGCATGTCGTCGGCGGACCACTCGCGGTCCTGATCCGCCAGGTCGTCTGCCTCTTCCAGGTGGATGTAAAGGTCGTCGCTCAGTAAGCCAAAGGCGTCGGCCAGCACGGGTGAGGGTGCGCTCACGGGTGCCTCCTCGGGGTCGGGCGAGGTCCACTGCCCCGCTGATGAACCAGATAACCGGTTCACCATTGGTCATGCAATGTATTCACCATTGGTGAATCCGGCCGCGCTGAGTGAATTTCGCGATAGGGGGATCTATGATCTTGCGCCGGGAGGTATCACCGTGCCACATCGCGAGCCGACGATACGCAGCCGGGAACTGGGTGAGGGACTGCGCCAGGCCATGCAGCAGGCTGGGCTGACCGGTAAGCAGGTCGCCCAGATGCTCGACTGGTCACCGAGCTTTGTGTCAATGCTGCTGTCGGGAAAACGCGGTGCTAGCGAGCTGGACATTGCCGCGTTTCTCGGAGTGTGCCGGGTTAAGGGCCCCGCGCGGGACCGGCTGCTGGCGTTGTGCCGGGAGCAGGACACGCCGGGCTGGTTGCAGCAGCACGGCTCCCGGCTGCCCAAGCAGCTCGTCACGCTGATCGACCACGAGAACAAGGCGGTGACGATCAGCGAGTTTGAAGTGACCGGCGTGCCCGGTCTGCTGTAGACCGGCGAGTACGCCCGCGCGGCGATCAGCCGGGTGGTCAACGTCCCGCCCGATGAGGTCGAGGATCGGGTGGCCGCCCGGCTGGCCCGGCAGAGCTTGTTCAGCCGGGATCGCCCGGCGCGGTTCACCTTTTACCTGCATGAGGCCGCGCTGCGGTTGCCGGTGGGCGGGCCCGCGGTGATGGCCGAGCAGCTGCAGCATCTGCGGCGGATGTCGATGCGCTCCTACCTGACCCTGCGGGTGGTGCCCGTTGCGCTCGGCGCGCACGCGGCAATGACTGGGGCGTTCCGGCTGATGGAGTTCGCCGAGTTCAAACCGGTGGTCTATCTGGAAAGCGAGACCTCCAGTCTGTTTTTGGAGAAGCCGGAGGAAATTCAGGCCTACCGGCGCATCTTGGAGGCGCTGGCGGATACTGCACTGGGCGAGGGACAATCGAGGGAGCTGATTGCCACCTTGGCAACCGAGCTCTACGCGGATGGAGAGGATCATGATGACCGCGCCTGAGCCGGGCAGCATCGTCTGGCACACGAGCAGCTACAGCTGGGGAGACGGTAACTGCGTCCAGGTCGGTTGGCGCACCAGCAGCTACAGTTACGGAAGCGGCAACTGCGTCGAGGTCGCGCCCGCGGTGGACCGGGTGCTGATGCGCGACTCCAAGGACCCCGACGGCCCCGCCCTGACCGTCCCCGCCCTCGCCTGGCGAGCCTTCCTCGCCACCCTCACCCACTGACCCCGAGCCTGGAGCTGGCCGAACTCTTCTCAATGTAGGTAAGAGAAGGATTGTGACCGGTCCGATCCGGGGGTCACCGGCCCCCTGCTGGACGTCGTCGAGGTCTTCATCCAGGCATTCCGGGACGACGTCCAGCTCCACGGCTGGGCGATCGCGAAAGCCACCAAGCGATCCGGGCCCACCGTCTATGGCGTGCTCGACCGGCTTGAGGACGCCGCGTGGATCACCGGCCAGTGGGAAGACCAGCACCCCGAGTTGAACAAGCCCGCCGCCGCCTCTAGCGGCTCACCCCCACCGGCGTCACCGCCGCCCACGACCTCCTCGCCACCCGCCGACCCCAGGCACTACACCACCACCCACGGCCCCACCAGGTGCGGCCCGAGCCCGGCCTGGCCTTCGTCGGCTGGCTGCGCACGCTGCTGCCGGGCGGTGCCCGATGACCATCGGCCAGATCCTGCTCGCCATCATCACCGGCCTGATCGTCAATGAGTGCTGCGACGTGTCACCCTGGCTCGCACGCAAGCTCGTCCGCTGGTCTGCCCATCGCCGGTACACCTCTCCCTCCCGCGCCGAGGTTCGCGCCGATGAACTGGCAACCCACCGCGCTGACAATGGACGTCCATTACAAAGAAACGGATTGCTCTGCGCATCCCCATGTCTATGCAGTGCATCAAGCCTGGTGCCAGCTGACCAACGAGGTCCACAACGCAGCCAGAGAACTGGGTGTGGGTAGCCGCTCGTGGCGACGCTGTGTTAAGGAGCTGCGGAGGATCACCGGAGACGATCGTTGGACGCTAATCGCGAGGAATCTCGACCTCTTCAAAGAAGTCAATAACTCACGCGAGAAATCAAGGAGCTTGGTTACAACCTTAAGTACCACCAGGCACGGCAACTAGTGCGGCAATACCTGCTGAAACAGATCCGTGGTCGCGAGACCGCGCATAGGCAGCGTCTTTACGGTGCCGTGACGCCTTGAGTGAGCTTTCGCGAGCCTGCCATGACACCGCTGGGATGCTACCGATCCGATTGCCCATGCGGGTGCGCTCGAATTCCTGAGACTGCCGGTGAACCCCGAGTGTCGAGTTGATCGCTGTCTGTGTGCGTTTAGCAACATGATTTGTCGTTCATCGCACACAGGCAGCAATCATGGTGGCGCCAGCGAACCCGAATCGAGCGGACTGGCAGGGTGGGGGTATGGGCGAGACCATCGAAGGGGACGTCACCGACACCGACTTCACCGACGCGGTGTTCGCCGACCAGGAGTGGGAGGGACGCTGCTTCGTCGGCTGCCGGTTCACCGACGCCGACCTGCGCGGGCTGCGCACCCGCAACTGCCGGTTCACCAGCTGCGACTTCGCCCGCGCCGACCTGGGTGCCTCGCAGCATCGCGCCACCGCGTTCCACACCTGCATCTTCCAGCGCACCACGCTGGCCGACTCGGTGCTGGAGCGCTGCTCCCTGCTGGGCAGTACGGTCAGCGACTGCCGGCTGCGGCCGTGGACGCTACGTGAGGTCGACCTGAGCCTCACCGCGCTGGGTCACGCCGACCTCCGGAGGTCGTGCTCGCCGGGATGCGGTTGACCGAGGCAAACCTGGTGCAGGCCGATCTGCGCGGCGCTGACCTCTCCGGGGCCGACCTGACCGGCGCCCGGATGCTGGGTGCCCGGTTGGAACGTGCCAACCTGCGCGGGGCCCGGCTGGACGCGGACGCCCTGGTGCAGGCACGGCTGTCCGGTGCCTGGATTGACGTGGACACCGCCATCCGCTTCGCCGTGGCGAACGGATTGCGGGTCGATCTCGGGATGTGAGGCGGTCGACCTGTCAGCCAGGGGCGTGAATAGATCGTCACGTCGTCGGGCTATGCCGCCGGCCTGGCCGGGCTGGCCGCCCGCGCTGCTGCCGCCTGCGGGGATGGGATTGCCGGTGATCATCACCACTGTGCCTGGCACGACCGGCAAGGAAAACGCGGGCGAAGATGGGGCGTGGTGAGCACCCACAGCGGCCCCGCCGCTGCGGCGACTCTACGGATGCGCGGTGCCGGAACCGCGGTGGCCGTCGGGCTTGGGGTCGCGGTGGCCGTCCAGGCCCGGATCAACGGCGAACTTGGCCAGCGTATCGGTGATGGCCTCGTCGCTGCTCTGGTGTCCTTCCTGGGCGGGCTGATGCTGCTGGCGTTGGTGGCCGCCACGCGACCCCGGATGCGCCGCGGGCTGGGCCGGGTCGTCGCCGCGGTTCGGGACCGCCGGTTGCGCCCTTACCAGCTGCTCGGCGGGATCTGTGGCGCGTTTCTGGTGTTCTGTCAGGGTCTGACCGTCGCGACCATCGGGGTGGCGGTATTCACCGTCGCCGTGGTGGCCGGGCAGACGGCCAGCGCTCTGGTGGTGGACCGGGCCGGTGTCGGGCCCGGTGGGCCACAGGCAATCAACGTACGCCGGGTCGCCGGTGCGATCCTCGCGCTGGCCGCCGTGGTGCTGGCGGTCTCCGACCGGCTGGGCGCGCCGCAAGCCCTCTGGTTGGCCCTGCTGCCTGCGCTGGGCGGGGTGGCCACCGCCTGGCAGCAGGCGGTGAATGGACAGGTTGGGGCGGCAGCCCGGCGCGACGGTCCGGCAATGGCCGGGGCGCTGCCGGCCGCACTGGTCAACTTCCTGGTGGGCACCGTCGCGCTAACCCTGGTCGCGGCGGTCGAAGTCCCGACGCGGGGGCTACCTGGTCCGCTGCCCACGCAGCCGTGGCTGTACGTCGGCGGCGCCCTGGGCGTGCTGTTCATCGCTGCCGCCGCCGCCATCGTGCCGATCACTGGAGTACTCCTGCTGGGGCTGGGAACCGTGGCCGGGCAGCTCGTCGGGGCGCTGCTGCTGGACCTGTTCCTGCCCGTCGGTGACGATCAGCTCAGCACCACCACCCTGATCGGCACCGCGCTGACCCTGATCGCAGTCACCGTGATCGCGCTGCCCTCGCGCCCCAGAGCCTCCAGACCCAGCGTCTGAGCACCGGTGCAAGGATGCCTTCATGAGCGCGACGGTGCTGGACGGCAAGAAGACCAGGGACCAGATCTTCGCGGATCTGCAGACCAGGGTGGCGGCTCTGCGCCGCGCCGGAGTGACTCCCGGGCTGGGTACCGTCACCGTCGGCGACGATCCCGGCTCGCACGCCTACGTGCGGGGCAAGCACAACGACTGTGCCAAGGTCGGCATCGCCTCGATCCGCCGCGACCTGCCCGCGGACACCAGCCAGGACAAGTTATTCGCGGTGATTGACGAGCTGAACGCCGACCCAGCCTGCACCGGTTACCTCGTGCAGCTGCCGCTGCCGAGCGGGCTGGACACCGGCGCTGTGCTGGCACGGGTCGACCCGGGCAAGGACGCTGACGGCCTGCACCCGGTGAACCTGGGCCTGCTGGTGCTCGGGGGGTCGGGACCACTGCCCTGCACTCCGCACGGGATCGTGGAGTTGCTGCGCCGCTTTGACGTGCCGCTGGCCGGCGCCAACGTCACCATCGTGGGCCGCGGCATCACCGTCGGCCGCCCGCTGGGACTGCTGCTGACCCGGCGTAGTGAAAATGCCACAGTCACGCTCTGCCACACTGGCACCCGGGATCTGGCCGCCGAGGTGTCCCGCGCCGACATCGTGGTGGCTGCGGCCGGGCGACCGGGGCTGATCACGGCCGATATGGTCAAGCCGGGCGCCGCGGTGGTTGACGTCGGGATCAGCCGGAGTGGCGCCGGACTGGTCGGCGACGTCGATCCGGCAGTGGCCAAG
This sequence comes from Actinomycetota bacterium, assembly GCA_030860695.1. Classification (GTDB taxonomy): domain Bacteria; phylum Actinomycetota; class Actinomycetes; order Mycobacteriales; family Pseudonocardiaceae. The sequence goes on along the minus strand of JALZHU010000007.1, from coordinate 53,987 downwards.
GTCGCCGGGTACCTGGCGCCAGTTCCTGGCGGGGTCGGGCCAATGACCAGGGCGATGTTGCTCGTCAACGTCGTCGAGGCCGCCGAGCAAGCCGGCGCACCGTGACCAGGCGGGCGAGCCTGCGGCCCCAGTTGACCTTCGGCTTGGTGCTGGCCGTGGTGGTCGTCGGTCTGGTGCGCATCGCGCAGTACCACTGGCGGGAAGGTACGGTGATCATCGGTGGCGCGCTGCTGCTGGCCGCGGGGTTGCGGGCCATACTGCCGCCTGAGCGGACCGGGTTGCTCGGGATCCGCCGCCGCGCGCTGGACGTGCTGACCTACGGCGCCTTCGGGCTGTTGATGCTGGCTGTGGCACTGACCATCACTGGGGGACCGCTAGCCGTCGGCTGAGCCGGGGCGGCCGGCACGCTTGATAGCCTCCTGGAATGGCACGTTCCGGCACGGTCGCGGTTATCGGGGCCGGTTTCTACGGTTCGACCACCGCGCAGCGGCTGGCCGAATACGACCTGTTCGACACCGTCGTCCTCACCGACATCATCGAAGGCAGGCCAGAGGGTTTGGCACTGGACATGAACCAGTCCCGACCGGTGGAGGGCTTCGAGACCAGGATCGTCGGCCAGACCACCGGTTCCGACGGCGCCGGGTATGAGGCGATCGCCGGCAGCGACATCGTCGTGATCACCGCCGGGCTACCCCGTAAACCTGGGATGAGCCGGATGGACCTGATCGAGACCAACGCCCGGATTGTCCGGCAGGTCGCCGAGAACGTGGCACGGCATGCCCCCGATGCGGTCGTCATCGTGGTGTCCAACCCGCTGGACGAGATGACCGCGCTGGCGCAGATCGCCACCGGATTCCCCCGGCACCGGGTGATGGGCCAGGCCGGGATGCTTGACACCGCGCGGTTCACCAATTTCGTCGCCGAGGAACTCGCCGTCCCGGTGTCCTCGGTGCGCACCCTGACGTTGGGCTCGCACGGTGACACCATGGTCCCGGTCCCCAGCGCGTGCACGGTGAACGGCGCGTCACTGACCGACCTGCTGCCCGCGGACAAGATCGACGAGCTGGTCACACGCACCCGAAACGGGGGCGCCGAGGTGGTGGCCCTGCTCAAGACCGGGTCGGCGTATTACGCCCCGTCCGCCGCGGCAGCCCGGATGGTGCGCGCGGTGCACGAGGACTCCGGTGCTGTGCTGCCGGTGTGCGCCTGGGTGGACGGAGAGTACGGCATTTCCGGTGTCTACCTGGGCGTCACTGCTGAGCTGGGGCGGGAGGGGGTACGCCGAGTAGTGGAGATTGAGCTGACTGAGAGCGAGCTCACCGAGTTGCGAAAGGCCGCCGAGGCCGTCCGGACCAAGCAAGCCGACGTGCAGCACCTGTGATCACCCGCGCTGAGGCATGATCAGACTATGACGTTGCTGACCGAAACCCTGCTCATCGACAACACCGAGGCGCGGCGGCATCGGATCGTCGACACGCTGGCTGACGCCTTCGCCCCGCTCATGGCGGCCGATCCCGCGGCGTTTAGGACCAAGTTCCGCAAGATGGCAGCCGACCCGTTCGCCTTCTACCGCGGCAGCGACTGCCTGTTCTACGCCGACGTGGCCGCGCTGGACGACCCGTGGGCGGATGAGCGCACCAGTCGGGTCTGGATCCAGGGCGACCTGCATGCGGAGAACTTCGGCACCTACATGGACGGCAGCGGAGTGTTGATCTTCGACGTGAACGACTTCGACGAGGCTTATCTCGGGCATTTCACCTGGGATCTGCAGCGGCTGGTGGCAAGCGTCGCGCTGCTCGGCTGGCGAAAGGCGCTGTCCGACCCGGACATCGACGCCCTGGTCGCGACGTGCGTCCGGGCCTATGTGGACCAGGTGCGCTGGTTCGTCGACGAGACCCATGACCAGTCCTACTCGCTACGCCTGGACACCACCGACGGGTCAATCCACCAGGTGCTGCAACTCGCCCGGCTGCGCAGCCGCTTTGGGCTGCTGCAGTCGGTCACCGAGACCGAGGGATTCGACCGCCGGTTCCGGGATGGGCCTGGGGTGCGGCGACTGGACGCTGCCGAGCGCAGCGCCGTGTGTGCGGCCTTCGAGCGCTACCTGGGCACCATCCCGGAGAGCAAGAGGTTCCGGAGCATCGCCTACAAGATCAAGGACATCGTCGGGCGCAGCGGCTTCGGCATCGGCAGCGCCGGGTTGCCCGCCTATAACGTACTGATCGAGGGATACAACCAGGCGTTGGACAACGACGTGGTGCTGTCAATGAAGCAGGGCAACATTGCCGCCCCATCCCGGGTGGTCACCGACGAGCGGATCGCGTCCTATTTCAAGCACCACGGCCACCGCACCGCGGTGTCCCAGCGCGCGCTGCAGGCGCACGCCGACCCGCTGCTGGGATACACCGAGCTTGATGGGGTGGGATATGTGGTCTCCGAGCGGTCCCCATACGTCACCGATCTGGACTGGACGGAACTCACCGAGCCGGACGAGATCGCGCCGGTGCTGGATTACCTGGGCCGGGCCACCGCGAAGGTGCACTGTGTTTCCGACGCCGACTCCGACCACACCCTGGTGCCGTTCCAGACCGAGGACGCGATCGCCACGGTGATCGGCGACCAGGAGGCTGAATTCGTTGACTGGTTGACCACGTTTGCCCGGGAATACGCGGCCGTGGTGCGCGACGACCACCGGCTGTTCGTCGACGCATTCCGCAACAATGAGATCCCCGGCGTGCACTCCACCCAGAGGAAATGAAACGTGACGATCTCTGATGCCTCACCGGGCCACCGATATTGGAGATTGGTACCGGCACCGGCGTAGCTCGACGCGGGGTGGGGATCGCCGGTGTATACGGCGGCGCGCAGGACGGTTAAGGCTCAGGCGCTAGCGTGGACGCGGGTGGCCAGCGCCGGCAGTCCGGGCATGGCCGCCTGACGAGGCGAAGCCATCAGGTCGGTGACCAGGCGGCGGACAGCGTTTCGGGTGCGGACCTCACCGGGTGCGGTGCGTTCGGCGATCAGCAGCATTCGGTAGGCGAGGTCAGGCTTGTCCCACTGGGCATAGGACATCGCGACGTCTACGAGCAGACGGGCGCGGCGCTCGGTGGTGGGAATAACCGCCAGCGGCAGGCTGCGTGCGTGCGCAAGAGCGGTACCGGCGTCGCCGAGCAGGTAGGAGGCCGATACCCGATGGCTGACGATGTTGGCGGTCAACGCCTGCTGCCGACCACGATCGTCGGCCAACCGCGCTGCGGTCGTCTCGGCCTCGGCGAGCAGGTCGTTCGCGCGGTCACGATCACCGGCACGGGCAGCGGCGTATCCGGCCGAGCAGTGCAGCATCCCGTACATCGCCAGGTGCTCCGGTGCTGGCCGTGCTCCGGAGATGTCGAGGTAGCCAGCAGCAGCCAGCGTAAGCGTCTGGGCGTGGTCGTGATGCCCGCCCCGGCGGGCCACCGAGGCCACCAGGCGCTGAGACTCCGCCAGCGTCAACGGGTTCTCTGCCGCGCGGGCGGCGTGCAGGGCCCGGTCGGCGGACAGCCATTCCAGGCCGCAGGCCTCCAGCTTGACTAGCGCGCGAGTGGACAGGTTGTAGGACTCGGCGAGCACCTGATGTGCTACAGGGCTCGGGTGATGGATGACGGTTGCCTCGGCAGCGGCGATCAGCGCCGGCAGGCGGCCGGCCAGCGCGATGTACTGGCAAGCAGAGAAATCCCGCTGCGCGACGGTCAAAACCTCGCGCAGCAGCGAGGTCGCGACCGGTTCGGCAGAAGTGTCGGGGCCGAGCAGGATACCGCCGAGCTGGTCGGCTAGTAGCGCGCCGGATCGACCTCACCAGCGAGCGCGGTAGCCGACGTCAACCGGGCCAGGGAAGGTCCGGCTAAGCCAGCGACCAGGAGGAACCTACGACGTCGCACCCGCTCGTCCTCCTTGCAGCTCGGCATCGGAATCCCGGCCACCCTATGGCTTGACGGTCGGATGGAACGGGTAAGCGCTCCGGTCGTGTCGCCGGGTAGCAGTCCGAACACCTCGGGTGGGAGGGCGAGCACGTTGGCCAGGGTGCGCAACAGCTTGACATCACGCAGCGGCAACCGACCGGTTTCCCACCGGGAGACAGTGCTGGCCGAGTAGCCGCAGCGTCGGCCGAGCTCAGCCTGGCTCCACCCGGCAGCAGTGCGGGCGATCCGGATCACGGTGCCAGGTTCGTATTGCTGCTTCAGCAGGGCCGCGACGACCCCGCTGGGCACGGTCGACTGCATCGGCACCTCCTCCTTGGCCTGGTCGCCCCAGCCTTGCCACGGTAGCGGCAACCAGGAGAAATCAAGGGAGTTTGCAGAATCCGCATACCGAGTGCGGCACCAGCACGACCATCTGCCCATAGCGCGTGATCGCCGGTTGCGTGGCAGGCGCGACTCGACGCTATTCATCAACGGCTTGACGCGCAGCGCCGAGCGAAAGAGAGGGAGACCGCATCGTGACGAACAACATGTCCACCGCTCTACCTGCCCGGGCGACTCGGCGAGCTCGCCACATCGAACTCAGGTCTGCGGTAGCAGACTCAGCCGGGGCGCTTCGGGTGGGCGTCGTCGGCGTCGGCGAGCAGACCACCAACCACCTTCTTCCCGCGCTCTTGGCCTTGCCGAAGGTTCGTATCGCGGCGCTGGTGGACCCAGTTCGCGAGCGGCGGGACGCCCTTGCGGACAAACTGGGTGTTTCGGCGGGATTCGACTCGGTAACGCAACTGCTGGCCGAAGGAAAGGTGGATGCGGTCGTCGCTGCATGTCCGCCGCAGGCGCACGAGCAGATTGCTGCGGCGGCGATTGCCGCCAGGATTCCAGTGTTCGTGGAGAAGCCTCCCGCAGCGAGCACCGCGACCTTGGTCGAGCTTGCGGATGCGGCTGTCGCATCCGGGGTCGTCACCGGAGTTGGGATGAACTTCCGCTGGGCGGCCCCGGTGCGGCGGATCCGCGCTCTGTTGGACAGCGGCGCCTATGGTCGTCCGACCACGATCACGGTGTGGCACGTGGCCAGCAAGCCGAGAGCGCCGATGTGGGGGCTATCGCTGTTGCGTAGCTTCCTACTCGCCCAGGCGATCCATCCAGTGGATTTGCTCTTACAACTGTCCGGTGAGCCGGTAGTCGATGCCCACGTGGTACACCAGATCGGTTCGGCTGGCCTGATGGTCGGGCTTCAACTCGGTTTTGCTGGCGGCGGTGTAGGCAGCCTGGTTTGCGGCTCTCAAGCCGCGAGGTTCGAGTCCCGCGTGGAGGTCACTACCAGCTCCGGGGTAACAATGTGCGCCACCGGGCTGGGAGAGCTGACCGTGACCGGCGGACTCGTGCCGTCCGAGATCGGAGATCCGCGGGGGTGGTCGCAGTTATGGCGACCCAGCCCACTTGACATCGGGTTCGACCGCACTGGATTCAGCGCCGAGCTGGCAGCTTTCTGTCGTGCCGCCGCTGCGGGGGCTGGTTTCTCGCCGAGTCTGACGGACTTGGCGTCCACCTACAACATCCTCGATCGAATCGAAGAACGATGAACGCCGTGGTCGAACCGGTCATCGACATCAAGTACGTGCAGATTGGCCGCGATGAGCTGCAGGCAGTCCGCGATACGCTCGCGACCGCAGACCTGTCCGGCAACACCGAAGTCGTCGGCCTCTACGAGCAGGAACTCGCCAGCTGGTTCGACGCGCGATTCGCCGTCGTCTGCTCCTCGGGCACGGCGGCCATCCACCTAGCGCTGCTCGCGCTGGGCGTTGGTCCCGGCGCGGAGGTGATCGTTGCGGCCACCGCGCCTGCGATGACCGCACTGCCGGTGCTCGCGGTCGGCGCGGTCCCCGTTTTCGCCGACGTCGCCCACCCAGCCACCTTCGCCCTCGATCTGGCCGACGTGGCGGGCAAGCTCACTCCACACACCCAAGCGGTGATCGCAGTTCCGATGTGGGGTTACCCAGCCGACGGGCCCGAGCTGGCTCGAGCGTGCCGCGACTGGGGTGTGCCGCTCATCGAAGATGCAGCCCAAGCCCATGGCACCCGCCTATTCGGCCGTTACGCCGGCACCCAAGGCATGATCGGCACATTCAGCACTCACGCCCGCAAGCTTCTCTGCACCGGGGAAGGCGGCTTCTGCATCACCGATGACCCTGCGCTGGCCGACCGGCTTCGCCAACTACGTAACCTCGGCCAATCACCAGGTGGTGGCGAGTTCGGCGTCGGATTCGGTCTCAACTACAAGCTGTCCGCATTGGCGGCCGCCCTCGGCCGCGTCCAACTCTCTCGCCTCACCAGGCGTCTAGCCCAGCGGCGCCGCATCCTGGACAAGCTGACCACCATGGCGAGCGAGATTGCCGGGTTGGAGCCGTTCCCCATCCCGCACGGCACCGAGCCCAACGGCTACGCCGCCCTGTTCACCGCCGAACCCGACCTCGCCGCCCTCATCGCGCACAGGTCTCGCGCGGCCGGGATCGAGTCTGATGTGCTGCGCTATGACTACCGGCCTTTGTACCGGACGCCGGTGCTTGTCCACTACGCGCCGACCCAGCCATGCCGCAACGCCGAACGCCTCGTCACGACACTGCTGACGGTTCCGTGCCACGAGCGTGTCGCTACCCACGAACTCGCCCGGATCGGAGCAGCATGGCGCGGGTGACCGTCAAACACGCCACCGCCAGCGTCTTCCTCTTGGCCCGCGACGAGGGCGCCTGGTGCGTCGGACTCATCCGCCACCCCCGGCTCGGAAAGTGGATGCTGCCTGGCGGGCACGTCGAACCCGACGAGAACCCCGCCGAGGCAGCACTACGCGAGGTCACCGAAGAGACCGGGCTCACCGCCCGCCTCCTGCCCGGTCCAGGACTTGATGAACCAGACGGAGCCGACGAACCCTCGGTGATCGCGCCGTTGTGGATCGTCGAACAACAAGTGCCCGCCGAACGACGCGAGCCCGAGCGGCATATTCACGTCGACCACCTTTACCTTGCTCTCGCCGAAACGAGAGCGCCTGCGCCCGGCGCCGAACTGCCGTTCGTTTGGTACGTCGGCAACCAACTCGCCGCAGTGGACATGTTCGAAGACACCCGCGCTCGTGCCGCATACCTCCTCGACCGGATCGACGTCCTCGCGGAGGCAACCGCGGCTCCGTTCCCTGTGACTAGTTAGTACGGTAGCCACTCGGTGTGATCTTGACTGATGGGTGGTGATCATGATGTCAGCGCACCCGCGTGCGCTGACATCTACCCTGCGTCCGGACACAGAGCGAGCGAAGCAATGATCGCGATGGGTTACGAGGACAATGACAAGGTCTTCAGGCGAGCTGACAGCACTCCGCCCGTCGATCCGGCGTTACCGGGCCCGTACGGACCTGCCGGGCGCCGAGCCGGTCACACGGGCTCTGATGACAGCGGTGGCTGAGTTGCACATCCTCGCCGGGTGGGCCGCGTTCGATGCCGATCTCTATGACGCGGAACGGTTCGCCGCGGCGTCGGTGCGGCGCTGGGAGAGCGGCAACAGCCGACGCGCCCGCACCCAGGCCAGCGTCCTCCTGGCCACGATCCACGTCCGGGCGAGCGAGCCCGGCGGGTTGGGGCTGGCGCACGGTGCGATCGCTGGCGTGGCGAAGCTCAGCTCGATCCGCGCCCGCCAGCGTCTTGAACCGCTGCTAGCTGCACTAGAAGCCCGTCCTCGCAGCAACGCCCGCGAGCTCGCCCGGATGGCCCGCCAGGTCGCCACGACCCAGGCCTGACCCGCGATCCGCGCCCGCTATGACTTGCCCACGGGATCGGAACCGCCCTGATGGGCCGACTCTCGCAAGAGACGCCGGGCGGCGGCGAGGTTGTCGGCTGCTTTCCGGGTGCGGGGATGGTTGTCACCGAATACGCGCCGCGCTCGAGCAAGGGTGTCCTCGCTGAGCTGCCGCGCTGCCTCGACCTCGCCCACCGCTAGGAAAGCGGTAGCGAGAATGTTTGCGGTGTCCATGGTGAAGTGGCTCTCGTCGCCGAGTACCCGCCGCGCTCGGATGAGAGTGTCCTCGCCAAGCTGTCGGGCTGCCTCGGCCTCACCGAGCGCGTGCAGGTCGCTGGCGAGGCCGTTGGCGCTGTCCATGGTGAGATATGGGTCCTCGCCGAGTACCCGCCGCGCCCGGGTGAGGCTGTCCTCATGCAGTCGTCGTGCTGCGTCGACTTGGCCGAGCGCGTACAGATCGAAGCCGAGTTCGTTGGCCGTATTAATGGTGAGGGGATGGTCGTGGCCGAGCAGTCGTCGTCGGTAGGCGAGAGTGTCCTCATGCAGCTGTCGGGCTGCCTCGACCTCGCCCAGCTCGCGCAGGTCGCGGGCGAGGTTATGAACTGTGCGTTGGACATCGAGGTGGTCCTCGCCGAGCACTCGTCGCCTGCGGGCTAGGGTGTCGACGTTGAGCTGTCGGGACTGTCCGAACGCGCCTACCTCGTGCACGCAGCACGCGAACCAGTGTGCGGCATACAGTCGGACGAGGGTATAAGCGGCCCGCAGGGTGTGCAGGTCATCTGGGCCGAGGTGTTCGCGCCACTGCCCGTAGAGGTGTTCGGCGAAGTCACGTGCCGGGTGGTCTTCACCACGGTCGCGTAGGTACCAGGCAGCGCGGCAGGATCCGTGCCCAGGCCGGCCAGCACGCCGGATGCCGCTCGTCGCCAGGATCTGCCGCGACCAGGAGCGCCTGCGCATAGGAGCGATAAGCAGCGGCGGCGTCGGGGGCGAGCTGGTCGCGCAGGATGGCTTGAGTGAGCCGGTGCAGCCCGCGGTCGGTGCGGGCCAGGGGCCGTAGCTGCCGATCCGTCCTAGGCTGCGGTGCGCCGCGACTGGACTGGCTATCGCGGCAGTCAGAGCCTCCAGCTCCCGCGGCCGGTCGCAGCCGGTCGCGGCGATGGGGTGGGTCAGAACATCGGTGCGGATGGGTTCCGGGGCGAGGAACGCGCCGATGCGCACCAGGGCGAGCGCGGCCGGGTCCACATGGGCGAGGCGGTCGGTGGACACCCGGATCGCCGCGACCAGCGAGAGCGGGTGGCTCTCCGGCGGACTCTGGTCAAGCAGTTCCTCCGCCCGGGTCTCCAAGAGGCTCAGGTAATGCTCTACCGGCATGCCGGTTTGGGCCAGGAACCGGCCGCCTGAGCCAGGGCCAGCGGAAGGTCGCCGAGGGCCTCGGCTAGGCGGTCGGCGTCGGCCTCGCCGATGCCCGGCCGGGAGATCTGGATCAGCTCCACCGATTCCGGGCGCTGCAGCACATCGACCTCCACCCGGGCGGCCAGCTCGCCCCAGCCCGGGTTACGAGAGGTGATCAGGGTGTGCCCGGGACCAGCGGGCGCCAGTCTCGCAGCTCTCGGGGTGACTCGGCATTGTCCAGCACCAGCAGCCACCGACCGTGGCCACGCAGGTAGGCCCGCAGCGCCCCGACCGCGCTGGCCGTGTCCGCGCGCGGCGGGATCAGATCCAACTCGGCTGCGAGCGCCGCGTACTGCTCACCGATCAGGCCGGTCTCTTCGGCGCTGATCCACCACACCACGTCATAGACCCCGGCGTAGCGGTGCACGTACTCGATGGCCACCTGGGTCTTGCCCACCCCGCCCATGCCGTGTAGCGCCTGCACCACCGCCGTCCCACCGGACCGCAGCCGCTCCCGTAGATCCACGAGCGTGGCGTCCCGGCCGACGAACCCGGGGTTGCGCGGGCCGACGTTCCACACCGCGGGCAACACCCCGGCAGCCGCGGACCCGCCTCTCCTCGGCTGGTCAACGTCCCTGCCCATCCGCGGCGGGGAACACCGGTTTGCCGTCCGGGCGCGCCGGGCCCCGGGCTGCTGCGATCAACCGTCGCGCGGCCTCGGTTTCGTCCGCATCGAACAGCTCGACGCACAGCAATGGGCGCAGCAACCGCGGCACCGCGCACGGCTCGATCTGCACCGGCACCAACCGGTGCCCCCCATCATCGTTCCTGGCCAGTGCCGACGTCCACTCCTCGGTGGTGTATCGAATCTCCTCGAAGTACGCCGAAGAGAACAGCGCCACTACCCGGTTCGTGGCATCCAGAGCCTTGTGCATCCTGGTGACGAAGTTCTCGCCCGCCGCCCAGTCCCAGCAATCCAGCTCCACGGTGTAGCCGGCCTCGACCAAATGCCAGGCAACCCACTCCGCCCACGCCTGGTCCCGCCCGGCGTGACTGACGAAGAAATCCACTCCCGCCACGCCCTGCCCGCGCCTGGAATCTCCGGTCACCGCCCCAGCATGCCCCGGCCAGTCAAGTCTCGGTGTGTCTCCCCCGCTCGACCCTCACCGATAGCGAGCACGCGCTGCCCCCACTCGATTAGCACAGCATTTCATTCTCAACGGGCAGCCCGCTCAGCCAGTTGGCGAAGCGCCAATGGTCGATTTGCTGCGCAAGTTGCTGGGATGGGAGGGAAACATCGACCCATGACTCAGCGATAAGCACTCCCTACCCGGACGGCAACTGGCTGCCGAGTGGGACTCACTAGAATTTCCGCGTGACCGAGAGCGCTTCCGTGGATTCCCGTCCCGACTTGCCCAGCCAGTATCGGCCGGCCGAGGTGGAGGACAAGCTCTACCGGCGCTGGGAGGCGGCCGGGTACTTTGAGGCGGACGTCAACAGCGGCAAGACTCCGTTCACGATCGTCATTCCACCCCCCAACGTCACGGGTCAACTGCATCTGGGGCACGCCTTCCAGCACACCCTGATGGACGCCCTGATCCGGCGGGCCCGCATGCAGGGGTATGAGGCGCTATGGCTGCCAGGCATGGACCATGCGGGCATCGCCACCCAAACCGTGGTGGAACGGCACTTGGCGAGCACCGAAGGCAAGTCCCGCCACGACTTCACCCGGGAGGAATTCGTCGAGCGGGTGTGGCTGTGGAAGCAGGAGTACGGCGGCAGGATCCTCGACCAGATGCGCCGCCTCGGAGAGGGGGTCGACTGGACCCGTGAGCGGTTCACCATGGACGAGGGCCTGTCCCGGGCCGTGCAGACCATCTTTAAACGGCTCTTCGACGACGAGCTCATCTACCGCGCCGAGCGGATCATCAACTGGTGTCCGTGCTGCCGCACCGCGCTGTCCGACATCGAGGTAGACCACCACGACGACAACGGCGAGCTGGTCTGCATCCGTTACGGCGATGGTGAACAGTCCGTCGTGGTGGCCACCACCCGGCCTGAGACGATGCTGGGTGACACCGCGGTCGCCGTGCACCCCGACGACCCGCGCTACCAGCACCTGATCGGCTCCACCGTCGAGCTTCCGCTGACCGGCCGCCGGATCCCCGTCATCGCCGACGAACATGTCGATCCCGAGTTCGGCACCGGCGCGGTCAAGGTCACCCCGGCCCACGACCCGAACGACTTCGAGATCGGCCAGCGGCATGGCCTGCCGGCGCTGGTGGTCATGGATGAGCGAGCAATTATCACCGCACACGGTCCGTTCGAGGGTCTGGACCGCTTCGAGGCCCGTCCCGCGATTGTGGCCGCACTTCGCCAGCAGGGCCGCATCGTGGCGGAGCAACGGCCTTACCAGCATGCGGTCGGGCACTGCTCCCGCTGTGACACCGTCGTGGAACCCCGCTTGTCTACACAGTGGTTCGTCAAGGTCGCCCCGCTGGCCAAGGCGGCAGGTGATGCGGTGCGCGACGGGCGGGTCACGATTCACCCGGTGGAGATGTCCTCCCGCTACTTCGACTGGGTCGACAACATGCACGACTGGTGCATCAGCCGCCAACTGTGGTGGGGCCACCGCATCCCGGTCTGGTACGGCCCGGACGGGCAGGTGATCTGTCTTGGTCCCGATCAGCAAGCCCCCACCGGGCAGGGCTGGCATCAGGACCCGGACGTGCTGGACACCTGGTTCTCCTCGGCCCTGTGGCCGTTCTCCACCCTGGGCTGGCCCGATGACACCGAGGATCTGCGCACCTTCTATCCCACGGACGTGTTGCTCACCGGATACGACATCATCTTCTTCTGGGTCGCCCGAATGATGATGTTCGGCCTCTACGCCATGGCCGACCGTGGCCCAGAGAATGCGGTGGCGTTTCATAACATCGTCCTCACCGGACTCATTCGGGACAAGTTCGGCCAGAAGATGACTAAGTCGCGCGGTAACACCGTGGATCCACTTGAATGGATGGATTCCTACGGCGCTGACGCCCTGCGATACGCCCTGGCCCGCGGCGCCAACCCGGGAACCGACTTGCCGGTTAGCGAGGAATGGGTCCAAGGATCACGGAACTTCTGCAACAAGATCTGGAACGCGACCCGATTCGCCTTGATGAACGACGCCAAGCCCACACCCACCATCACTGTGGAAACGCTGTCCACGATCGACCGGTGGATTCTCTCCCGGATGAGCACCGTGGTCGCAGAGGTGGACGACGCCTACGAGCAGTATCACTTCGCGAAGGTGTGCGATGTTCTCTACCACTTCGCTTGGGATGAGCTGTTCGATTGGTACATCGAGCTGTCCAAGGCTACGATCAATCAGGGCGGGCAGGCCGCCGCGAACACCCGCGCCGTTCTCGGCCACGCCCTGGACGTCACGCTCCGGCTGCTACACCCCATCATTCCCTTCGTCACCGAGGAGCTATGGCTGGCGCTCACCAATAAGCCATCGGTCGTCGTCGCACCGTGGCCACACGCCGAGATGCGCTTGTCCGCACCGGAAGCTGAGAGCACGGTCACGGCACTACAGGGCGTCGTGACCGAGATTCGCCGGTTCCGTATAGAACAGGGCCTCAAACCCGGCCAGCAAGTCCCGGCCCGGATCGACTTCACCGATCCACTCCTCGCTGACTACGAGGAACACATTCGTGCCCTCACTCGCCTTGATCCCCCGTCGACCGCACCTTCCGTTGTCACCACGGTGGAAGTGGCAGGAGTCCGAGTCGAGTTGGATCTCTCCGGCACGGTCGACGTCGCCGCCGAACGTCGGCGCCTGGCAAAAAACCTCGCCGCCGCCGAGAAAACAAAACGACAAGCCCAAGCTCGGCTCACAAACGATGCCTTCATCGCCAAAGCACCCGGAGCAGTGGTCGCCACCACACACGCTCGTGTTCAAGAAGCCGAAGCCGAGATCATCCGCATCACCAGCCAGCTCGCCGCCTTGCCACCGCCGTAACGGAACTGTCGGTAAGGAATGTGTCACAGCCGCCACGCGCGAGACGGAGAACAATTCGGCGAGGTCGGCGGTCTCGTAGAGCATTCGCCGTGAACTGTTCAGGCGGAGATTCTCAACGGATTCGGCCAAGGCCTTGATGGCCTCGCTGACATTTCATGCGGGCAATGTTCCACGCAGGTGATCAGCGACCGGCTCGAACAAAATGGGGAAGCATCCCTTCGGCCGTGATCCAGGGGTACCAGCCGACCTCAGAGTGCTCGTCGGGGTCCCCGACTCTCACCTCAGTGCCGTTGATCGGATCGGCAGCGATGTACACCATGTGCCGCCCGGTTGTGGGGTGCGTTCTTTCCCCGATCAGGTCGCGGGCAATAACAGCGAGGCCGGTCTCTTCGAGGGCCTCTCGGACGGCGGTGTCAGGACTCGACGCAGAGAAGCGGGGCTGCGGTGACTGACGAATTTACCTATCCGGCGGACCACGCGATCTACCGCAGCGGCTCGCCACGGGTTGCCTCCCGCGGCATCCGTTACGGGCACGGCCTGTGCACGATTCTGTGGATCAGGGTGAAGGACAGCGAATGGATGCTGCTACCGCACGGGATGCCGAGCCTAGCAATTCACATCACCAGAGACGAATTGACCACGATGCTGGACCGTCTCCGGGAGAAACTGTGACACACAGCCCATGATGAATAGGGAGTAACGATGCTCAACAGCGCTCTGCCACCCGCTGCAGCCGATACAGATGACCCATTGACTGAACTGGCACGGTTCTTCACCGTCGCCGTTGACAGTACTCAGATGTGCCCGATGTTCTCCCGTTTCATCGATCAGGCGTGGCACACCCTGCTCTGCACACCCGACTCATATACTCACTTCAGCCGGGAGGCGTGCGGTCAGGTCCTTGGCCATCAAGAGAGTCTGGGAGATGGTCGGATCCCCTGGGTCTCCGACTACGAGGCCCGCTTCGGGAAGCTCTCCTCGTTGTGGTTCGCCGATGCGACCGGAACTGTCGACCAGACTGCCTACACCGGCTACCGCGCAACCGGCGAGGTATTCCGTTCCTGGGACTGCACCGCAACCACGAACGACGATGACGACTAACCAACTCTGGCCCGTGCCACACCCAAACCGCGGCGGCGCGGCACGGGCCACCCCCGTTACGGAGACGCTGATGTTGCGCCTATCCGTCGACTACACTACCGACCCCAACACCATCGGGCCCGGGTTTGGTGACTACGTAGACGCCATGACCGGCCATTGCCCTTTCCTGCGACCCTCTCTCCAGCGCAGTCTTACCCACTGGCTTTGCTATGAGACAAACGCAACAATCCATCAGCTGGCTGATCTTCAGCGAGAGATCTTCGCTGCCGCAGTCGAGCACATGGAACTTCTGCGCGCCCAGCGCCGCGTCCGACTCTCATCGGATGCTGTCCTACTCTGCACTAACATCGCCATCCGGTGGATCGCAGTGCAGGACGCGACCGCGCACCGCCGTGCCCTGGCCTGGCCGCATTGGATGCTCAAAACCGTCTATACGCCGCTGGGCTACATGGTCGGCAAGTTCGGCCTCCATGCTCAAGGTGCTGACCGGCGCGGCAGACAGGTGCCCCCGGTGCCGCTCAGCTTCCTGTCCCTTCGGATCGCCGTGCAACGCAAGGACCCGCAATTCCTGCACGAGACTCCTCACATCGCAGAACAGCTCGCTGCCGCACACGACCAAGGCCAAAACCCCTTTGCCCATATCCCCGACCTCGCTGACATCCCCCTCACCCGATGCGCGCTGCGGACACCCGAGAGCTACCTTCGAGTGAACGCGTGGGCGCGAGCCCAAATCCCCGGTGGAGGATCGTTAGCGACCGCCACACTGGCGCGGTGAATGCCCACGCGCCAGACGTCGTCAACCTCGCCGCACACGTCGGGATCCGCCTCGGACAAGCATGCGGCGGTGTCGAGCTCGTCGCTGATCGGCGTGGATCCCGCGTCTACCGCCTCCGATTCGTCACCGGTGACGTGGCACTCAAACTCGCCGCGCATAACCCAGACAACCAAGGCGTTCGTGAAGCTGAACACCTTGCCCGCCGCGAAGCCGCCGTTCTCACCTGCCTACACGACTTCGCCCCCGGCTATCTCATCGCGTCTGGCGACCTGCACGGCGGTGGCTCCTGGTTGGCCCTGCGCTGGCTCGACGGCATCACCCCCCACCGGCTGTTCACACCGGCCCGGCACGGCGACGACTCACCCGCCCGACGCGACAGCATCCGCCACGCCGCCATCGACATCGCTGACCGGTTGGTTGAGCTGCACGCCCTGGGATGGCTGCACGCGGACCTCCAACCCGCGCACATCCTCGTCGGATCCGCCACTGTCCATCTCATCGACTTCGCTCTCGCTCAAGGGCCCTACCTGTTGCAGTCAGAGGTCACCTACCGGGGAGGAATGGTGCACTTCACCGCCCCCGAGACCGCCGCCCGAATCCTCGCCACCTCAGACAACCAGTCCATCGCCATCAGCGAACGTGCCGAGGTCTACGCCTTGGCGGCCGTCCTGCACCTCGCCTGGACCGGTCTACCCCCTACCGTCTACGCCCACGACCACGCACCCTTGACAGACAAGCTCAAGGACATAGCCCAAGGGCGTCAGCACGATCCCGCGGCCATACGACCCTGGCCATGGCCCGGATTCGAGAACGCGCTGCGTCACGCGCTCATCCCCGAACCCGAGGACAGAACCTCCTCAATGGCAAAATTTCGCGATGCGCTCTCATCGGAACAACCGCATTCAGCCGGCTGAGCGTGGCAAAAGGTAGCTGGATAACCCCACTGAGCCCGGGCAATGCGGCGATGTCGCCGGGAACGCGGATCAACTGGTGTAGAGGGTCCGGACGACGTCCTCTATGGAGGGTTCGACCACCTGGAGGTCGCGCACTGCGACCTGGGCGACCACGGCGGCGATCAGCTCTGCGGCGCTGGTCTGGTCAGCCGAGAAGGCCAGCTGCTGGCGCAGCCCGTTCGCCTCGACCGTGACATCGAGCACGCCGGGCAGCCCAGCGAGTGCTCCGTGCGGCTGCTCCAGGTCCACCACCAGCCGGCGGGCGCCACCGAACTGGCGGCGCAGCTCGTCCAGCGAACCGTCCACCAGCACCCGCCCACGGTCGATCAACACCAGCCGCCGGCAGAGCCGCTCGACATCTGGCAGGTCATGCGTGGTGAGCAGCAGGGTGACCCCATCGACGGCGTTAGCACGGGCCAAAAACGCGCGCAGCCGCTCCTTGCTGATCAGGTCGAGGCCGACCGTCGGCTCGTCCAACACCAGCAGCTGCGGGGAGTGCAGCAGCGCCGCGGTGACCTCGCCCCGCATCCGCTGACCGAGCGAGAGCTGCCGCACTGGGGTAGCCAGGAACGGTGCCAGCTCCAGCAGCTCGACGCACTCCTCGAGTCGTCGGGCATGGTCGGCCTCGGGCACCCGGTGGATCGTCCGCAGCAGCGCGAAGCTCTCGGCCAGCGGCAGGTCCCACCACAGCTGGCTGCGCTGCCCGAATACCACGCCGATCCGCCGGGCCAGTTCGCGGCGGTGCCGCACCGGGTCCAGACCGCAGACCCGCACCCGGCCGGCGGTGGGTACCAGGATCCCGGTCAGCATCTTGATGGTGGTCGACTTGCCGGCCCCGTTGGGTCCGAGCAGCCCAACCGCCTCGCCGGGCGCGACGGTCAGCGTCACCCCGTCCACCGCGGCCAGCCGAACCCCGCGCCGACGCCGGAACTCCCGGCGCAGCCCGTCAAGCTCGATCAGCGCATTCACCGCTGGTTTCCCTTTCACGACCCGGTGCCCACGTAGTGGCGCAGGCCGGCCCGCCAAATCAGGGCGGCAACGCCGGTCGCGAGCACCGCCACCAGCGGCGCGCTGTACTGCAACATCGACGGCAGCCCGAGCGGATCCGGCTTGCCGAGGATCGCCAGCGCCGGGTAGTAGGCGACAAACGCGCCGGGCACCACGAACGCCATCAGCCGCAGCAGCCATCCGGAGAACACCGACACCGGGTAGGAGATGAACATCCCGGAACCGTAGGTCACGGCGTTGGGCAACTCCTGGCCTGCCACCAGCCAGAATGTGGTGGCACTGGCCGCAACCCAGATCGCGCCGAGCAGGATCAGCCCGGTCAGCGGGGTGATCAGCAGCATGACCACCCGCAGTGGCGTCCAGGAGATCTCCGAGGTGGCCAGCACGTAGCCGAGCACGGTGAGCGCGGTGGCGACCTTGCCGAGCCGGCGCAGCGCGAAATCGGACGCACAGATCTGGGTCATGACGGGCAGCGGGCGCAGCAGCAGAGCGTCCAGCGTCCCGGTGCGGACCAGCTGCCCCACCTTGTCCAGCGAACCGACCAGCATGTCGGCCAGCCCGAAGGAAATCCCGGCCAAGCTGAAGATCAGCAACACCTCCTGCCGCGTGAACCCACCCATCTCATCAATGCGGGAGAACAGCACCAGGATGATCACCATGTCCTCGAGCTGCACCAGCGCCTGTGCGGCCCACTGCAACGCGAAGGAGGTCGGGTAGGCCAGCTGACTGCGCACCGATGCGGCCACCAGGCTGCGGTATACGGCGAGACGCTCATCCACCTTGGATCACCAGCGTCCGTACCGCCCTGGCCAGCACCAAGCGGCCGGCCGTAAGCAGGACAACCGCCCAGGCCAGCTGGTGGGCCAGCAGTAGCGGCGCGGCACCCCTGCCGATGGCGATGTCGATCGGCGCCTGCATGATCGCCGGGAACGGCGTCGCCCAGATCGCCACCCTGGCCCAGCCGGGGAAGAACGCGATCGGGATCACCAGCCCGGACAGCATGCCACCGATCACGGCGTGCAGCGAAAGCAGCCCGCGCCAGTCCAGCAGCCAGAATGCCACCAGGTTCAGCAGGAACCGGATTCCGAAGCTGACCAGAGTGGCGAGCAGCACGCTAAGACCGAAGGCCGCCCAGCGGATGGCCGAGCCAGGCAACGTGAGGTCGAAGAAGGCCAACCCGATCAGCAGCGGAACGGTGAACCGGGTCAGCAACGCGAAGCTCGCCCGGCCGAGATCTTCGGCCAGTAATGCGGCCTGCAGGTCCACCGGTCGGAGCAGATCGACAGCGATGTCGCCGCTACGTACCCGCTCCCCGAGATCGGTATTGCTCCAGAGCAGCACCACCGCGAGCAGCCCCTGGCCGATCCAGACGTAGGTGACCGTGCGGGACGGGTCGTAGCCGGCGACCTGGGCGCTGCCGGCGAACACGGTGAGCAGCACCGCGCACCGCATATAGCCGAAGACCACGTTGGTAGCTAGCCCCGCGACCATCGCCTGCCGGTAGGTCGAGTACCGCCGGAAACCGGCGCGGACCAGCCGCAGGTAGCAGGCGAGCACGCCGGACTACGTTAGCCGGATGGCGCACCCATACCCTGGTCGGTGTTCAGGCCTGAGTCGAGAGGAGTGCCCGACCGGTGGGCAAGATCAAGGTAGTGGGGACCGTCGTCGAGCTTGATGGTGACGAGATGACCCGGATCATCTGGCAGTTCATCAAGGACAAGCTGATCCTGCCTTATCTCGACATCACTCTCGACTACTACGACCTCGGCATCCAGCGCCGGGACGCCACCAACGACCAGATCACCGTCGACGCCGCACACGCGATCGCCAGGCACGGGGTGGGCGTTAAATGTGCCACCATCACGCCCGACGAGGCGAGGGTCGAGGAGTTCGGCCTGAAGGAGATGTGG
Organism: Actinomycetota bacterium; assembly: GCA_030860695.1. Classification (GTDB taxonomy): domain Bacteria; phylum Actinomycetota; class Actinomycetes; order Mycobacteriales; family Pseudonocardiaceae. Next base: position 35,100 of record JALZHU010000007.1, on the reverse strand, counting down.
CGTTCACCTAACGGCACGATCCGCAACATTCTCGGTGGAGTGATCTTCCGCGAACCGATCGTCTGTTCCAACGTCCCTCGCCTCGTGCCGCACTGGACGAAGCCGATCATCATCGGCCGCCACGCCCATGGTGACCAGTACAAGGCCAGCGACTTCACGGTTCCCGGACCGGGCACCGTCACGATCACCTACACCCCCGACGACGGCCATGAGCCGCTAGAGGTCGAGGTGGCGAGGTTCGGCGAGGGGGGCGGTGTCGCAGTGGGGATGTACAACTACCGGAAATCCATCGAGGATTTCGCCCGGGCATCGCTGCGTTACGGCCTGGCCCGGCAGTACCCCGTGTACCTGTCAACCAAGAACACCATCCTCAAAGCCTACGACGGCATGTTCAAAGACGTGTTCGCCGAAATCTACGAGTCGGAGTTCAAAGCCGACTTTGAGGCGAACGGCCTTACCTACGAACACCGGTTGATCGACGACATGGTGGCCGCCGCGCTGAAGTGGGCCGGCGGTTACGTGTGGGCTTGCAAGAATTACGACGGCGACGTGCAGTCCGACACGATCGCGCAGGGCTTCGGCTCGCTGGGCCTGATGACCAGCGTGCTGATGACCCCGGACGGACGGATCGTCGAGGCGGAGGCCGCACATGGCACCGTCACCCGGCACTTCCGGCAGTATCAGCAGGGCAAACCCACCTCGACCAACCCAATAGCGTCGATCTTTGCGTGGACTCAAGGTCTGCGCCACCGGGGCACGCTGGACGCGACCCCGGAGGTCACCCGGTTCGCACAGACCCTCGAGGAGGTCTGTATCCACACCGTGGAGAGCGGCAAGATGACCAAGGATCTGGCATTGTTGATTGGCCCGGATACCCCGTTCCTGACCACCGAGGAGTTCCTCAACGAGCTGGATCGTGGGTTGCGGCAAGCCATGTAGCTGTGAGCATGAGATCATCCGGCACAGACAGCGGGGAGTGGGCAAGTGGCTTCGACAACGACGAAGTGGATCATCGGGGGCGTAGCGGTGGTAGGCCTTCTCCTCCTGTACGCCGAGGGCAAAGACAGAAACTCTACTAATGAGACCAGCACCTCGCGGTCGTGCACGGTGAGGGTCACGACTGACTCGCTCCCGGTGCGGTCCGGTCCCAACAGCGACGACCCCGTGGTGGAGACCCTCGTCGAGGGATCGGTGGTATTGGCCGAGCGGACGACCAGCGGCGACTTCCGGCAGCTCGGTCCGGACCGGTGGGCCGAGAATCGGCACCTCAATCCCATGCCGGGCAGTGACTGCGGCTAGCGGACCCGCGAGATGGCCTGCCAGACCGTGCAAGCGGTGTATGACCGGGTAGGTTTCCTGCCACCGATGGGCTGGGTCCGCATCCCCTGACTACCGTGGGAGGCATGCGGGGAACCGGTCCGCAGACTGACGGGCAGCCGGGTCTGCTCCAGCGCTGCCGGCTGCGCTACCCGTGGCTGGACCATCTGGTGCGCGCCGGGCAGGCCTACACCGCCCACCACGGCAATCACTACGCCGCGGCGATCACGTTCTTCAGTGTGCTGTCGCTGGTGCCACTGTTGATGATCGCCTTCGCGGCGGCGGGTTTCGTGCTCGCGGGCAACCAGGAGCTGCTGCGCCAGCTGCAGGATCAGATCCAGGCGGCGGCGCCAGCCGGGTTGGGTACGACTCTCAACCAAATCATCGACGGGGCGATCGCCTCGCGCAGCAGCGTGGGGATCCTGGGCCTGCTCGGTGCGCTGTATTCCGGGCTAGGCTGGATGGGCAACCTCCGCGAGGCGCTCACTGCGCAGTGGCGATCAACCCAGGGGGGACAGCCACCTGAACCGGAAGGTTTCCTGCGCACTAAGGGGTTCGATCTGCTGGCCCTGCTCGGCCTGGGGTTGGCGCTGATGGCGTCTTTTGCGCTCACTGGCGTCGGCACCGCCTTCGCCCGCGTGATCTTGAACACGTTAGGTCTGGGGCAGGTCTTCGGAGCCCAGTTGATGTTAGTCGTCCTCACCGTGGCGGTGTCGGTGGCCGGCATGTGGCTGGTGTTTCTCTGGGTGATCGCACGGCTGCCGCGGGAGCCGGTCCCGCTGCGCCGCGCGATGCGTGCCGCGTGGTTCGGAGCGATTGGTTTCGAGCTACTGAAGCAGGCCTTTGCCATCTATCTGGACAGCGTCACCAGCAGTCCCACCGGACGGCTGTTCGGCCCAGTGATCGGCCTCATGGTGTTTGCCTACTTCGTCTCCCGGTTCCTGCTATTCCTCACCGCGTGGGCGGCGGTAGACCAGGACGAGCGCCAGCGAGTCTCGCCGCCCGCGCCGCTGGGGAAGGTCCGTTCTAGTGTGCTAGGAGACTGCTAGCCGGCCGTCACGGTGCTGATCACAGGGGCCCAAGCCCAGTCAGCACCCGCCGGACCAGATGCATTGCGACGGTCACCGATCGGTCGCGGATCTCGGCGCGGTCGCCGGGCAACACCGGGTCGCTGGCCAGGACCGCACCGTCGCTGGTGGTCACGCAAATGCACACGTAGCCAACCGGCTTGGCCTCGGTGCCCCCGCCCGGGCCGGCTACCCCAGTAATCCCAACGCCGACGTCGGCGCCGAAGCGGTCCCGCGCCCCGTCGGCCATGGCCCGGCCTACTTCTGGTGATACCGCACCGTGCTGCTCGATCAGCTTCATGGGCACCCCGAGCAGCGCGGTCTTGGCGGCATTGGAGTAGGCCACCACACCACCTGCGACGTAGTCAGACGCTCCCGCCCGTTCGGTGAGCCGGGCAGCCATTAACCCGCCGGTGCACGATTCACCCAACCCAATCCGCCTTCCTCTCAGCAGACCAGCCAGTTGGTCGTCCAGCGAGGTGCCGTCGGTCGAGAACAGGTACTGAGAATGCCGGCTGCGGATTTCCTCAATCAGCGCATCACGGATCGCCTCGGCGCCGGGCCGGTGCCGGATGTCGATCTCCAGCTCGGCCCGCCGCAGGCAGGTGGTGATCTCGAGCGGTGCCAGGTCTAGCGTCGCACCCACCTCGCGCAGCGTCGCCGCGATCTCCGATTCAGGCAGCCCGAACAGCCGCAGCCGCGCTGATTCGAAGGGTCGGGTGCGCGCCAGCACCGCCCTGGCGGCGGGTGTGGCCAGCGCCGCAGGCCACATCCCCTGCAGTTCGCTTGGCGGTCCAGGCAATACGATCACCGTCGGCCCCCCGGACACAGGGACGACCAACCCGGGCGCCGTCCCCACCGGGTCAAGTGGCTCGGCCCCGTGGGGCACCATTGCCTGCTTGCGCTTCGCTATCCGCAGCGCTTCCGGGCTGAAGTGCGCCAGGTGGCGAAACTGAGCGAGGATGCCGGCGATTCGCTGCTCCATCGCCTCGTTCAGCTCCAGCTCCACTCCGGCGAACCCGGCGACCACCTCGGCGGTCAGGTCGTCGGCGGTCGGCCCGAGCCCTCCACTGGTAACGATGAGGTCGGCACCCTGCTTGGCGAGGAATCGCAGTGCCGCCGCCAGGTCCTGCGGCCGGTCTCCGACGCAGAGCAGGTGAGCCACCTCGACGCCCAGATCGCCCAGCCGTTGCGCCAACCACGGGCCGTTGCGGTCACTGATCAGGCCACTGAGCAACTCCGTCCCGGTGACCACGATCCCTGCCCGGACGGCCGGGCCTGTATTCGGGCCGCTCTTACTCACGAGACGGCACGCTAGCGGGACGGGCATGCTTGCCGCTGGGAGGTCACCATGAGATTCAGGCGTGCCACCGGCGCTGCCTCACCCAATGCGGGCGGGCCGACGCTGATCGGGGTCGACGACCTCAAGACCCCGTCGTGGGCGCAGGTGGATGAGACAATGGCCAGCTCGGGCACCGGCCGGATGCTGCGGGCGGCGCCGGCGGCGCTCGGGGTGGTGGTGCGCTTAGCCTGGCGGACCTCGCCGCGGTTGACGTTGCTCGCCGCGGTCGTCGAGCTCCTTGCCGGGTGCGTCACCGCGTTCGGGTTGCTGGCCACCGCGAACGTCCTCACCCAGCTGTTGGAGCAGGGCCCGACCCCGCAGCGGGTGGTGGCGGCGCTCCCGGCACTGGCGCTGGTGATGGCCTCCTACGCGGCCCGGGGACTGCTGGACGCGGCGGTCGGAGCGGTGCAAGCGGTGCTGGCTCCCCGGGTGGAGTTGCGTGCCCAGAACGAGTTGCACGCGGCGGTGATCGGGGCGGATCTGATCGCCTTCGACGACGCGGATTTCGTGGAACTGGTGCGCAAGGCGTCGGGCCGGGGGATCAGCAGCCTGAGCCGGGGGGTGAACGACGCCGGAAACCTGCTCAGCTCGGCGATCTCGCTCGCCGCCGCGATCGTCACTGCCGGCCTGCTCAATCCCGTACTGGCGCCGGTGGTGATGATGGCCGCGATACCCAACGGGTGGGCTAGCATGCGGGCGGCGCGGATGGGCTACGAGTCGTTCGTGCGGATGATTTCGCGACATCGCCGGCTGTGGATCACCAGCGACCTGATCACCAACCGACGCGAGGCGGCCGAGGTCCGCGCCTTCACCACTCAGGACACCCTGCTCAGGGAGCACCGCCGCATCGGATCCGAGCTCACCGCGGAAGCCGTCAAGGTAGAGCATCACAAGACGGCGATCCGGCTGGTTGGACGCAGCCTGGCCGGGATCGGTATGGCTGGCGCCTATGTTGTGCTCGGCGTGCTGCTCTACACCGGGGCGATGCCGCTGGCCTTGGCCGGGGCGGCGGCGGTCGCCATGCGCACCGCGAGCACAGCCGTGTCCACTACGCTCTACGCCGCCAACCGGCTTTTCGAGCACAGTTTCTACCTCGACATGCTGGCCAGCTGCCTGACCCAGGCCCGCAGCCACCACCGGGCCACTGCCGTGCTGCGGCTACCGCGTGCTCCGCAGCTCATCGAGGTGCAGGACGTGTCCTTCAGCTATCCCGGGTGCGACGAGCCCGCCCTGCAGCAGGTGAGCCTCACGATCCGGCGTGGGCAGGTCGTCGCACTCGTGGGGGAGAACGGCTCCGGCAAGTCCACCCTCGCCAAGGTCATCACTGGGCTCTACCTACCTGACCAGGGACGGGTGACGTGGGACGGAGTCGACATCGCCAAGGTTGACGAGCGTGAGCTGCACTCCCGGGTTGCCGTCGTGCTGCAGGACCCCATCGAGTGGCCAATGACTGCCGAGAACAACATTCGCATCGGCCGGTTGGAACGCCCCGATCCCGATGGCAGCGTGCTCGCCGCCGCCGCGGCCAAGTCCGGCGCTGACGCCGTCATCGCCGAGCTTCCGAACGGCTGGGACAGCGTGCTCTCTCGGGAGTTCCAGAACGGGTGCGACCTGTCCGGCGGGCAGTGGCAGCGGATCAGTGTGGCCCGCGGGCTGTACCGGGATGCACCGCTGCTGGTCGCCGACGAACCCACTGCGGCGATGGACGCCCGAGCCGAGCACGCCGTGTTTCAATCCTTGCAGTCGCTGCGCCGCGCGTGTACTGCGGCAGGCAACGGCGACAGCCCGGGAGCTAGCCGGACAACAGTGCTGATCACCCACCGGCTGGCTAATATCCGGCACGCCGATCAGATCATCGTCCTGGACCATGGCCGCATCACCGAGCAGGGCACCCACGAGGAGCTGATGGCCCGCGGCGGCGGCTACGCCGAGCTGTTCACCCTACAAGCCCGGGCCTACCTCGACGGCACTGATGAGCTCAGCCGGCTCAGTTGACTGGAGTTATCTACAGAATGAGCCGCCGATGTATCGGTCCACTTCGCTGCCCGATGGTGGGGGTAACGTGTTCGCGTACTGTTCGGCAGGATCCGATGTCGCCGGGCTGACGCTTCTCATAGGTGGGTCAAAGGTCAAAGCCAATAGACGATGAAACCGTGCTTTAGCCTAGCGGCGCTGGCGGGCGACCAGAGCACCGAGTATGGCGAGCACGACGACCGCTAGGCCGGTCCACAGCGCGATCGGGAGCAGCGCGTCGGCTTCATGGGATCCGCCGGTCGGGTTCTGAGCCGCGGCCTGAAAATCGGCTGGCGGGGGGATCGCGCCGGGGATTTCGCTCACCACGGTTTCGGGCAGCTCACCCTCGTCCACCAGCCGCCCGACCGAGCGGCCGCGGGTCAGCGCGAACCCGTAGTCCAGCAGCCGGGCTGCCTGCTCCGACATCGACACCGGCCGCTGCTCGCCCCGCAGCAGCACCACCATCAGACGCCGCCCGCCGCGCTGCGCAGCGTCCACCAGGGTATGCCGAGCGTCATCGGTGAACCCGGTCTTGCCACCCAGCGCGCCGGGGTAGCTGTTGAGTAGCTTGTTGTCGTTGCTGACCACAAACCCGGGTCGGCCGCCGAAACCGGGGAAGTTCACCTGCCGGGTGCCCAGCAGCTCGGCCAGCAGTGGGCGGCTGAGTACCTCGCGAAATGCCAACGCCAGGTCGTAGGCCGAGGAGCTCATGCCGGGACCGTCCAAGCCAGACGGGGTGGCGGCTCGGGTGTCGCGCGCACCCAGCCTGGCGGCCAACTCATTCATCTGCTCGACGGTGGCAGCTGCCCCGCCCAGCTGGCCGGACAGGGCATGTGCGGCATCGTTACCGGAGGCCAGCAGCAAGCCCGTGAGCAGCTGCCGCACGGTGTAGTGGCCGCCCGGGCCCAGGCCTACCCGGCTGCCTTCCTGGTCGACGTCGGCCTGCGTAGCGACCACGACCCGATCAGGTGGAAGCTGATCGACGGCCAGCAGCGCGGTCAACAGTTTGATTGTCGACGCCGGGCGGTGGCGCGCGTGCGGGTCCTTGGCGGCGAGCACCTCACCTGAGTCGGCGTCAGCGACCAGCCACGACATCGCGTTGATGCCCTCCGGCGGAGCGGGCGCGTCGTCGGGCAACACCAGCCCGCACTCGCCCATCCGCGGCCCACCCACCGGACGGCCAGGGACCGGCATCGGTAGCGGAGCCAGGGTGCCACGAGCCGGGACCTCGGAGAGGTCGACCGGCGGGGGTGGGGTGATCTGCTGCGAACACGCGAGCTGGGCTGCGCTGGGCACCGCGCCAAGCACGATCGTCGCGGCGAGAACAGCGATCAGGACTACGACCGCCCGGGACCCGACCATCCGCACTGGCGAAGGCTAGCCGGCCAAGCCGTGCCGATCGATATGGGGCGATCGATGGGCGGATGCTCACTGCGGGCACAACCGCGGTGGACACTCTGCGCGGTATCCGACTGTTGCGTGACGTGTGTGCCTGATGCCTTCAGCGTGTGAACCGGCACAGGGTGTCAGGACGTGACAACTGCTCTGGCGTCAACGCCCTGCTCTGGCTCCACAGGCTTGGCCTGGCGACGGGTGCGATGCTGGGCCGGTCGTGGCTGCGGCGGTGGGGTGGAAGTCAGGGGACCCGGCGTGCCGCCCATGATGATCTCAGCGAAGGTGGCCATCGCCTCGTCCAGCTGCGTGGTGTAGCGCATCTCGGACTCTTCATTGGCCTGCCGGACCAGCCCGAACAGCGAGTCGCCGTCGGGGCGATGTGCCAGCGCGCCATCCAGCGCTCCCAGACGGTCGGCGACCGCGGTGATCCGGCCATCGACGCCCTCCTCCAGGGCTTCCAGCCGGGCGGACAGGCCATCGAACCGCTGGTTGACCGACTCCAGCGCACCCGACAGCGACTCGTAGGTCTCACCGAGGCGGCTGCCGAGTCCGTCGGCGGCCTCACCGCTGGAGCGCTGCACCCCTTCAAGGTGTTCGTGCACGCCCTTGTCGACCTCGTCCAGTCGAGTCCGTACCACCGTCTCGGCAATGCTGATCTGCTCCCGCACCGGCCCGTGCACGGCGGCGGGCAGCCCGTCGAGCCTGGCGTCCTGCCGGTCAAGGCGGTGATCCAGGTCGTCGATCCGCTTGTGCAGCCCGCTGATCCGGTCCTCTAAGCTATCCATCCGGCCGGCGACGCCTTCAAACCGGCCCGCCACCCCATCCAGCCGCCCGCCGAGTTCGGCGAACGGCGTGGCCAGCTTGTCTACGATCGACTCCACGGCGCGGCAGAGCCCCGCGATCACGCTATCCTGGGCTTCCAGTTTCGCCAGTACCTCGTCCATCCGCTCGGCCAGCACGCTGGCCTCGGTGCGATCCGGCATCTCCGACAGCCGCTTGCGTACCGAACCCAGCGACTCCAGGGGAGCTAGCCGGGCGTGGATTTCGTCCAGCGCGTCGAAGATCTGCTGCTGTTCGCTATCGCGGATCTCGGCGGCACGCACGAGCATGCTGCGCATCCGATCGAAGGATTGCGTCGCTGAGTTGTTGGTCACGGGCTTAGCCTTCGCTACGAGAACGGACCGATCCTGGTGCGCGCGGATCCTAGCTATCCCGGCAGCCGCTGCAGCAACCGGGAGACCACGGTTCCGCAGCGTGGATCCACGTGGAGCTCAGTGCACGTGCAGCCGATCTTCGAAATCACCGGCCAGGGCACGCCAGGCGGCCACCTCGGCCTCGAAGGGAGGGCTGGGTGCCAGCCGGGTCGGGTCCGGCCGCAGCAGGAAGGACACCAGCCAACCCAGCGGTTCGGAACTGGCCAGTGCCTTGTCCGCGGCCTCTGATCCGGCCCACCGCTCGGCGTCAGTGATCAATTCTACGGCCAACTCAAGCTGCCCGGGGTCCACGGTCTCGGGACCGCCGCCGAGGTCGTCGGCCAGGCCGGCGAGCACGTAGCTGTTGCTCGGGTCGATCGCCACCTCAAGCTCCCCGGCGTGCGCCCGCTCGGTCACCCGCGGCCAGGTGGACAGCCCGTCGAGGTCATGCCCCTCACGGTTATCGGCGAGGTAGCGAGCCAGCGAGCGAGTCGAGCCGAAGACCTCGATACGCCCGTTGCGGCCGAGGAAGATCGGCGCGCCGTCGAGGTAGCAACGCAATGTGTAGTGATCGCCCAGATCGCTCATGATCCGAATTGGGTCGATGCCGACCTCCGACCAGAACGCTAGCGCGGGATCGTCGGCGGTCTCGGCTTCGGTTACCGCCGGATCCGCCTCCTGCTCTTCGACGGCGGACTCAGCCTCGGCCAATTCGGTCGCCGCCGCCTCCAGCGCTGCCGCGTCGACGTTGGGGCTGCGGACCACGCCGTCGACGGCATCGATCACCTCATCCCACCGCTGCGCGATCACAGTGCATAGCTGGTCCCAGTGCCGTTCGCCCTCCCTGCCGCCGAAGGCCAGGGTGCCTCCTTCGAGCATGTCGAATCCGGGGGTGGAGTCGAGCACCTCGTGCACCACCTCCAGGCCGCAGACATCGGCCAGTGAGCGCACGATTGACACCACATAGGCGAGTTCACCGATCACCCAGGTGTCCGGCGACTGCGCGACCAGCTCGGGCACTCCGACCAGGTCGTAACGGTGGGATTCGGCGGGCCGCAGGTCGGCCGCGGGCAACCGCGGCACCAACGCCCAAGCTGGGTGGTCGACGAGATCGTGGTAGCCGGCGGTGCGCACGAAACCGACCAGCGACGCAACGTCAGCGAAGGCGAACAGATTTTCATCGTCCCCGAGGAACGCCTCCCATTCCTCGCCGTCCTCACGCCAGCGGGGCGCCCACAGCGTCACCAGGTCACCGGTTGTCACAGAAAGCTCGATCGGCACGATGTCCGCAGCCATGTGCGCAGCGTAGCTGCTTGGGAGCGCCAGGCACGCCGGGCTGGTGCCGTGATCTTAGAGCAATGCGTCGACGTCCAAAGGCACCGAACGGCTCATCACGGCCTTACCCGCCAGCCGTTGAGGTTGGCGCGGATTGCGGTCTCGAACAACTCACCTGGTGGCACAGCCCCAGCCGGCATCGCGCAGCGAAGTTCCAGTGACACCAAGCCGTGCACGTTGGCCCACAGCGCGGTGGCGATAAGACCGGGGTCGGCGTCAACCAGCAGGCCCGCTGCACTCGCCCTGCGCACCGTGTTGAGCAGCGGGGCGAAGGTGGCCTCGGCGTGCGCATAGTCCTGCAGGGTGGGCTCGAAGCCGGGTACCGGTGAATCGAACATCACCGCATACAGATGCGGGTCGGCCAGCGCACTGACCCGGTACGCGCGGCCGAGTGCGAGGAGGTCCGCCAGCGGGTCGTCCGTGGGTGTCACCGTGTCCAAATGCGCCGCAAACCTGGTGAACGCCTCGATGAATAGCGCCCGCAGGATCCCCGGCTTGCCGCCGAATAGTGCATATACCGCGCTGGTCGAGGTGCCCGCGGCGGCGGCGAGCCTGCGCAGGCTCAGCGCGTCCGGGCCTTCGGAGGTGAGCAACTCACCTGCGGTGTCCAGCAGGCGAATCCGCAGAGCATCGTCGTGCAATTTCGGTCGGGCCACTCGACAACCATATCGCAACAACGTTTTATAACAACGTTTACCATAGCGGGTCCAGTGGCTAGGGCTGATCACAAACCCGAAGATGTACGGGATACCGCAAGCACCGCTGAATGCAAGGACGGATCCATTATGCCCGGGTTATCAGCTCGCGGAGTAGCTTGCCCATCCGCGCCGCAGCGGGGGCGGCGGTGACAAGCATCTCCAGGGGATTCAACGGGGCTCCGGCGAGGCCGGTAGCGAGGTTGGTCACCAGTGAGATTCCCAGCACCTCGGCGCCCTCAGCGCGTGCGGCGATAGCCTCCAGCACAGTCGACATCCCGACCAGGTCGGCGCCCATCGTGCGCAACATTCGAATCTCTGCCGGTGTCTCGAAGTGCGGCCCGGACACCCCGGCGTAGACACCCTCGACCAGCGTGGGGTCGATCTCCCGGGCCAGCACGCGCAACCGGGGAGAGTAGGTGTCGGTGAGGTCGACGAATCGCGGCCCGACCAGGGGGGACGCCGCGGTGAGGTTGAGATGGTCGGAGATGAGCACCGGCTGGCCGACCTCAAGCCCCTCGGCGATACCGCCAGCGGCACTGGTGAGCACCACCACGCGCACGCCCGCCGCGCAGGCGGTGCGTACCCCGTGTACAACCCGGGCCACGCCGTAACCCTCGTAGCCGTGCGTGCGGCCGAGCAGCACCAGGATCCGTCGCCCATCCAGCCGCACCGACCGGACCATTCCATCGTGTCCAAGGACCTGCGGTGCGGCGAAACCCGGCAGCGCGGTGAATGGGATCTCAATGGTGGGAGCACCTAGCACGTCGGCCGCGGGACGCCAGCCGCTGCCCAGTACCACGGCAATGTCGTGCGTGGGCGCTCCAGCGCGCCGGGCGAGTACGGCCGCGGCGTCCCGGGCGATCTGTGCCGGGTCAGTCACAACCGGCAGCCTATGGTCTACAGGCCGGGAGCGAACGCCGCCACCACCGGCTCGAACAGCTTCGTGCGCCCGGCGCCCTCACGCTCAGTCGGCACGGTGACAGACACCACCCATAAATCAGCTCTCGCCGGCACCAGCCGCAGATACGTGGTGCGGCGCACCCCACCACCCTCTTGGGTCCGGAAGGTGGCCTCCAAGGCGCCACCGGATAGCCTTTGCCGCTGGGTTTCGACGAGCTCGGGCACCTCCTGTGCCAGCCTGCGCAGGTAGGTGGTCAGGTACCGGTCGGGGACACCGCCGGCTGAGCCGGCAATCGGATCACCGCCGGCTGAGCCGGCAATCGGATCACCGCCGGCTGAGCCGGCAATCAGATCACCGCCGGGCTGCACGCCGGTAACTCGCTCCACGGAGATGACCTCCGAGCCGTCCGGCGAAACGAAGCGCATCACAGTGCCAGAGTTGTTTCCCAGCGCCCGCTGCTCGCGGAACTCCGGCCAGCCCTGCGGCACGCTGACGGTGAACCGAGCCGGTCGCGTACCGTCCGGCTCAGCGACATGAAGTATCCGAGGCGTCAGCACCACGTCGCCGGTCATCGTCCCCACCGCAGGACGAGCGGCCAGATAGGGCAGAGCGGGTCTGCCCGCGGCGACCCGGGTGACCGCGAAACCGGCCGTCGCGGCACCGAGGAACAGCAGCACGGCCAGCGCCCACAGGACCGCCCTGCGCCCGATGCCGGCGGCCTCGACGCCGGTGCCCTGGACACCGGCGCTGTTGACCCTGGGCGCCGTGGTCGGAGTATCAGCGTCGGACGGCACCGCGAAGGGCAGGGGGCCCGGATCCGCCGCGAGCTGCCCGATCCGTCGGCGCGGCGTTTCGAGTGTTTCCAAAGCGCTTGTAGCGGCGCTCATCGTGGCGACGGGGACGGGATCGGGGCGCATAACCGGCTCGGGATCAGCTGGTTCGGGGGGTGCGCCCAGCAGCTGGCGTACCCGCGATAGAGGCATACGGCGCGCTGGGTCCTTGACCATCAGCCCACTGATCACCTCGGCGAGTGGTCCAGAACACGACGGCCTGGGCACCTCGTCCTGCACTACCGAAGCGACCGTTGCCATCGGGGTGCCCGCGTCGTAGGGGGGCCTGCCCTCGACCGCGGCGAACAGCGTCGCACCGAGCCCCCACAGGTCTGAGGCCGGGTTCACCGGCCCCCCCGAGGCGATCTCAGGAGCGATGTAGGCAGGCGAGCCCAGCATCAGACCAGTCGCGGTCAACGTCTGGTCGGCCGTATTGCGGGCGATCCCGAAGTCAGTGAGCTTGATCCGGCCGTCGTGCGCCACCAGCACGTTGCCGGGCTTGACGTCCCGATGCGTGATGCCTGCCGCATGCGCGGCCTGCAGGGCCGCCGCCACCGCGGCCCCGATGGAGACCACCCGCTGCGGCGGCAGGGCACCGTCGAGCAACAGCTCGGCCAGGCTGCGCGATGCCACCAGCTCCATCACTACAAATGGCGCGGCGCCCTCCCGGGCAACGTCGTAGAGGGTCACCACGTTGGGGTGTGACAGGGCGGCGATGGCCCGTGCCTCCCGCAATGATCGCTCCCGCAGCGCGTCCGCCTCGGCGTCCGGGATGCCCGGGGGCAGCAGCACTTCCTTGATCGCGACCAGCCGCCCGAGCACCTCGTCGTGCGCCGACCACACCGTGCCCATGGTGCCTCGACCCAGCACCGCGCTGAGCCGATAGCGCCCCGCCACCAGGCGGGGTGAGGGGTTGGTCACGGCCCCATGATGCCCGTCCGGCAGATCCCTGCGTTGTGGTGCCTCCTGGGCAGGCTATGTCTCTCCACCGAAGCGGCGCTACCGACCTCGCGCACTGGTACCACCACAGCATCCACGCCCAGGGCTGGCAATAGCGAAGTCCCGGTGCCGTTTTGGTTGCCCCCTGAGCACGCCGTGTCCCGGACGGGTCCTGGCTGCCTCCGCCGACGCTGACGGAGGGGTGCGGGGTCCGGGTGGAGGGTCAGCGCGCCACTTGTGAGTGCTGCGTAGTTACCACGTGTGGGTAGCGAGCACACTGGTCAGCGTGAGCAGGCCGTCCTCGCAGCATCTCCCAGGCGCGGCACGCGCCCGGCGTCGGCTACCGTCCCAGGCCAGGCGGAGTGAGCTGCTCGACGCGGCGCTGCGGGAGTTCAGCAGCCGGGGTTACTACCTCACGCAGATGGAACACGTTGCCGCCAGTGCCGGGGTGAGCAAGGCGCTGGTGTATCAGCACTTTCCGAGTAAGGAGGAGCTCTTCGCGGCGGTCACTGAGCAGGTGGTGGAGGGTTTCATGGGACGGCTGCCTGAGGTGTTAGGCAAGGCCGCTGACGCGCTCGGTGCCTGGCGCGGTGTGGTTCGGCTGCTCTGTGATCTGGTGACCGAGCGTCCGGAGGCGTGGGCGTTGGTCGCGCGGCACCTGGATAACCCTGAGCTCGGCGCGCCGTTGCGCGGGCTGCGGGAGCAGGTCAGTGAGGTGTTCGCGGTGGTTCTCGCCGGCTACTACGCTCCCGAGCCGGGGGCTGCGGCGCCCTCCGAGGAGCAGGTTCTTGAGCAAGCACGGTTGACTGTTCCGTTGCTCGTCGGTGCGCTGCAGGGGCTCATGTCCTGGTGGCTGGAACATCCGGAGGTGCCGCGGGCGAAGGTGGAGGCGCGGGCGGTTGATTTCGGGTGGCTGGGCCTGGATCGGATCCGCCGAGGTGAGTGGCTCCCGCTGGTAAGTGACTGACAAGTCAGTTATCTTAGGTGTGCCCGCTCGTCAAGGAGGCTGCAGATGCCCACGACCAGCGCCGCGGAAGCGACGACCAGGCGTATTCCCGACCGCGAGGACACCGCGCGGCGGCTACTGCTTACCTCGGCCAAGCACTCCTATGACCCGGCTACCGAGATCGACTGGGACGCCCCTCTTGCGCCGGACCGCTACTTCATCGCTCCGCACCGCAGCTCCCTCTACGGCACGACCCTGTGGGACCGGATGAGCGAGGAGCAGCGGATCGAGCTGACCAAGCACGAGGTGGCGAGCTTCTACAGCATCGGCATCTGGTTTGAGACCATCCTCATGCAGATGCTCATCCGGCACGTCTATGACCGCCCCAAGGGCAGCGCGCACGCCCGGTACGCGTGGACCGAGATCGCCGACGAGTGCCGGCACTCGGTGATGTTCTCGCGCATGGCAGAGAAGTTCGGCGGCCCGGAATACGGTCCCGGTTGGTTCGTGCACCAGCTCGGGCGGCTGTTCAAGACGACCTCGAACGGCACTCTGACCTTCGGCGGGACGATATACGTCGAGGAGATCCTCGACGCGTTGCAGCGTGAACAGATGGCGGACGAGTCACTGCAGCCGGTGGCCCAAAAGGTGTCGCGGATCCACGTCATCGAGGAGGCCCGCCACATCCGCTACGCCCGCGAGGAGACGCTTCGGCAGTGGCCTCGACTGGGCCCGCTGGGTCGGGCGTACAGCCGCTTTATCCTCGCCTTGGTGGTCTACTTCGCCACCACCCGGCTGGTTGACCCGAAGGTGTACGCGGCGGTCGGGCTGGACGTCGACGAGGCCGTCGCGGCGGCTGCCGCTAACCCGCATTGGCGGCAGACCAAGCAATTTGCCGCCCGCAAGGTCATAGCGTTCTTCAACGAGGTCGGGCTCATCGCCGGACCGGGAAAGCTGCTCTGGCGCTGGGCCGGGGTGCTCTAGAGCCTGCGCGCTGACTCACCTCTTACTCTTCTGGCAGAATATGCTAGGAGAGGTCGGAGTAAGTGATGACTCTGAGTGCGGAGCCACGTTTGACCCATAGCCATAGATGAGGTGGCGGTCGAACGAAAAGTATGCCATCACAAACACGAACGTACTAGGCCATTCGAGTGATTGGTCCTGCTTCTTGTCACATAATGGCTAGCCGTCACGATTCATTCCTGTGGCAGGCTCAACCACCGAGATAGCGGCTCGATGGGAGAGAGTTTCGAGCGGTGTTCCTGATGGGTGTAACCTTCCCCTGCGGCTCGATCTAACTGGTGGAGTTGTGCCGGGCTGCCCAGATGGGGCGTCGGCGGCTCTCAGCCGCCCGCTGGAGGCGTCGGTGACCGCCACCGCAGTGATTGCACTCGGGATCCTCACCTGGATCCTGATGGCGATCCCGCTTGTGCTATTTGTTGCAGGGGTGAATCGGCTGAGCAGGCCGCGTACCTCGGCGGTTGAGCTGTCCGTGGCGCCTTCGGTCGGGAAGCCGGTCCTCGAGGTCCTCGAGCCCACTGTAGAGGCGATGGCCGGGTTCCCGGCCGAACCAACGCGGTTTGTCGGCCGTGCCGAGGCGATGGCTGCGGCCAGTACCGCGTTGACCCAGGTCTCCGGGCGTACCGCGGTGGTGTTTCATGGGATGGCCGGTGCCGGCAAGACCACATGCGCGGTGGAGTTGGCCTACCGCCACCAGCGCGCCTTCGGTGGGTTGGCGTTCTGGTCCGCGCCCACCGATCCAGACCAGTTCGGCGAGGCGCTGCGCCTGCTGGCGTCGACGTTGGACGCGAAACTGGGGGATTACGGGTTCGCGATGGTCGACAAAATTGCCACCCTGGAACGTCTGAAAAATTTCCTGCCCACCCTCACCGCGGTCTTCGCCGACGCGGGCCTGCTGCTGATCCTGGACAATCTCGAAACCATACTTACGCCGGATGGCCAGTGGCGCGACCTTCGCTGGGCGCCGCTGATCGGCGCGCTAACCGGCCATAAGGGGCCATCGCGGGTGATCCTGACCAGCCGAATCCTGCCGACCGAGCTGGATCACCACACGGTGCTGATCCGGCCGGTGCACGCGCTGTCCCGCGACGAGTCCCTATGGCTGGTCGGGGAGCTACCCAACCTGCGCACATTGCTGCACAGTGTGGCGCTGGCCCGCTGTGTGCTCACCCTGGCCCAGGGCCATCCCAAGCTGCTGGAGCTCGCCGACGCGGCCGCAGCCGACCCGCCCCGGCTGGCTTATCAGCTGGCTGAAATCGAAGCAGCGGTGGACGGGGCGGCGCCGCTGGCGGCGTTCCTCATCCAGGGCCACACCAGGCTGGATGCCGAGCAGCTGCTGCAGATTTTCACCGCATGGACCATCAACGTCGCCGCGACGGCGCCCGCCCCGGCGCGACTGCTGTTGCAAGTACTGTGCCGGATCGAGGAGACCGACCGGAGCACGGCCGTCGTCGGCGCGAACTGGGCTGCCCTGTGGCGGCGTTTGGACCGGCCCGGTGAACCACCACCACTTGCCTCGACGGTCGCTCCGCTGATCACCGCCGCACTGATCGCCACCGACCCCATCGATGATCCCGCTGATCCGAATGAGGCCGTGCGCTACCGGATCCACCCCGGCATCGTCGACGCCATCCACGCAGTGACCCCGGAGCCGGTCACTGCTGCGGTCGACGCGCAACTCGCCGCCTGGTGGACCGCCGTCGTCGGTGGCTGGGGGATCGAGCCACCGCCAGCCGGCAAGGACACCAGCCAATTCATGGTGCGGGCCAGCCTGGCCGCCGCTCGCTACCTACTGCGTCAACACGACTGGAACGCCGCCAGCTGCCTGCTCGAACGCGCCCTGATCCGGGACAGATACTCCCCGGTCACTTCGCTTGCTGTCATTCCCCTGCTGCGGCGCATCGCCGAGGCCACCGGCACTCTCAAAGACCTCATCGTCCTCGCCGCCGCTCACCGGAAGGTGGATCCCGGTGAGGCCGAAACCCTGCTGCGCCGCGCCTACGACCAGGCCACGGCCGAAGGCGAATATGGACTTGCCTCCACTACCGCCGGCGATTTGGTCACCCTGCTGCGTGACCAGGGCAGGCTTGGTGAGGCTCTCACGCTGGCCGACCAGAAGATCGAGCACACCAGCCGGGCCGGGTTCGGGTTCTGGACCCAACTAAGCGACCAAGGACGGCGGCTGCAGATACTTAATCTGCTCGGCCACCATAAGCAGGTCCTCATCGACTTGCCCGCGTTGCGGGCCCGGATGGCCGATCTGCCCGACCAGCGCGCCGATAACGACCGCGTGAACCCGTGGAGCGTCCGGGAGGGCATCCTGGACATCGGCCGCTTGTCCGCAGTGGCCTTGCAGCGCTGGGACGAAGCGCTCTACCTCAACGACGAGATCGCCAGCACCAAGCGGCGGCGCGGCGCCAGCCCCCATGAGATCGCCAGCACCCGGTTCAACGACTACGTTCCGCTGCTTCAGCTTGGCCGGCTAGCCGATGTTGATCACCTACTGCGCGACTGCCAAGACGTCTTCGACATCGCCTGCGACATTACGCAGCTCGCCGTGGTCTATGGTGCCCGCGCCGACCTGGAAGACAAGCGTGACCACCCGGTAGATGCCGTGCGCCTCCAGCGCACTTCGCTGCGCCTCTGGTACGTCCGCCCCGACCCGCGCGAGATCTCGACGGCGCACCATAACCTCGCCAATTACCTGTCCCGTGCCGCCGGGAAGTCCGCCGAGCAACGCGCCCACCGCCTCATCGCGTCGCTTCTCAACCACCTCACCGGCGACACGCGCGAACTCGCCAGGGCGCTCGAGGTACTGGCCAGCGAGCTACGCAGCGATCCCAGCGGTCCCGATGCGCCAGCGCTTCCCGCGACCCTGCTCGAGGTCACCCGGCTCGTCGACGCCGATGACGGGGTCCGTTTCGGCGATCTCGTGGTCGTTCTGTGCCCCGACCCCGCCACTGCCGAGCACGTCCTAGCTGGCCTGTTGACCACCGCCGCGATCTCTGCCGACCAGGCCCGTTCGTAACGGAGGAGCCAGCTGCTCGCCGACGATGAACCCGTCCCGCAGCCAGCGGGGCATGCCGGTATGGTCGCCAGGCACGATTGAAGCCATGACGCTTACCTTCTGGTTCGACCCCACCTGCCCCTTCACCTGGCGTACCTCGCGGTGGGTCCGAGACGTCGCGGCGCGCCATGGCGACACCGTCCAGTGGCGATTTTTGAGTCTCGCTGTGCTCAACGAGGGCCGCGAAATTCCCGAGCAGTACCGAGCCGGCATCGCCTGGAGCACCAAGGCGCACCGGGTCCTCGCAGCGGCCGATGAGCGTTACGGCCAAGAGGCGGTCGGCCGGCTCTACACCGCAATCGGCCGGCGGATTCACGAACAGGACGGCGAGCGGGACGCGACGACGCTCACCGATGCCGTCACCGAAGCCGGACTGCCGGCCGAGCTCCTGGCCGCCGCCAACGATGCCACCTGGGACAAGGCTGTGCGCGACAGTCATGACGAGGCGCAGAACCGGGTCGGCACCGAGACCGGCAGCCCGGTGACGGCGATTGACGACGGTCCCGCTTTCTTTGGCCCAGTGGTGGTACCCGTCCCCGCAGCCGAGGACGCGGATCGGCTTTTCGAAGCGCTGCGACTGCTGTCGACGGTGCCCCAGTTCAGCGAACTGAAGCGGGTGCGCAACCCGTTCTGATCGTTCGCCAGTAATGGGGGCGGCCCATTTCCCACGTCCTCGGGCTGGAGCCCGTTTGAGCCCGCGCATCCACTGCAGCCGGGACTTGAGCCGTCCGTGATCATCGGATAGCGGTGAGCGCGCTGGGGGTCCGCGGCGAGGCCTGTTTGAGCGCGGCCTGCATCCGGTTGATCAGCCTTCCCTCACCGCACAGGTCACCTGATCGGGGCTGAGCATCACGTATTTATCGCGCGGTGGTCGCTCTCCTCTCGGTAGTTGCTGGGCGGGGGCGGTGGATGGGAAAGGAAGTCCAAGGTGCCAAAGCTCCACGTGCATGGACACTGTTGCAGCACTGTCACCGCACCTGAGGTCACGTGTCGCGCGGGTGTCCCCTGATGCAACCAAACCCGCTCCAAGCGCTCCGCCCGATATGGCGGGCGCTCGGGAAGTGGTCTGCCCGAACCCCGCGGGACCACGACCCAACCAGATCCAACGGCCGCTCACCGGAGCCCGACGGGAGGGCTCGGGGGAGGAATACAGCGGCCGATCCCGGCGGTGGCGCCGCCCTTGAACTCGCATCGGTGGTGCCACCGCCTCTCTTCTCGCCCATCAAACCGGGGCCCGCCACCCCAGATTCCCGGGAGCACAGCACGCAGCCCGCCGGCACCGGCCACGACGCCCGGCTTTCCGCGCTGATCGCCACGCTGCCCAGCCCAGACCGCGAGATCGTCCTGTTGCGGCTCGTGGCCGGAGCATCCATTCCAGACATCGTGGCCACCCTGGGCGTCACGCCGGACGCGGTACACCTGGCCCAACACCAGGCCCTGAAAGCACTGCAACCGCCGACGACCACCAATGGCCCCTCACCAGGCATCCGCAAGCGGGTGGTGCTACTGCCACACGCCCAGACCAAGCCCGATCGGAACCTTCCCTGCCGAGGCGACCGCACCGATCACCGCCCCGGCGCCCAGACCTGACATACCACACCCAGTACCGATGATCATGCGATACGCAGGTGCCAGATCCGGTTCGTCGGGGTCGGCTCCGACTAGCTGCAGGGCGTCCCGGAAATGCATGATCGGAATCTCATCCGGTATTTCGGGCAAGTCAGCTCCCGCAAGCTTGGCGTCGTCAGCGGCGGTCGCGGCGACGACGGCAGTGACATCCCAGGCGCCGGCGCAGACATCGGGGCGTCGGGGCCGCTGCAGGACAGCGTCACGGTGACGATGCCGTTGCCCACCGCTGGCTGAAGCCGCAGCACCGCGGTGACCGAGCTGTGTGCGCGGCTGGATGTGGACCAAGATGGGGCCGCCTGAAGTGGTGAGAGTTGGCTTGGTCGCGACTCCGGAGCGCCAGATCGTCTGGGTCTCCGCCCCGCCAAAGATCGCCCCGGCCAGTGCAGATACCGCCGAACGTGTCGGGAAGCGTGGTAAATGATGCGGTGGGCGACGGCGATCATCGAAGGATGCCACGAACGGGTGGACAGTGCCCTATGTTTACCAAGGTCAAGAAGATCGCGCGCTATTAGCGCAGACACTAAAGGCGCATGGGGAGTGTCCAGTAGTGGTCGCGACGCGGAGCAGAGTGAAGGTGCAACCGTGACAGACAGCTCGTCCACCCCCGGACAGGAAGCATCCAAGATCGACACCATCGTGTCGCACTCGGCCCGGATCTGGAATTACTGGCTGGGCGGCAAGGACAACTATCCCGTGGACCGCGAGGTCGGCGACCAGTTCTGTCAGATCTTCCCGGACATCATCCCGGTAGCCCGCGCCTCTCGAGCGTTCAACGCCCGCTCGGTCCGATATCTGGCCGGTGAGGCGGGTATCCGCCAGTTCCTCGACATCGGCACCGGCTTGCCGAGCGCTGACAACACCCACGAGGTCGCCCAGGCGGTCGCTCCGGAGTGCCGCATCGTCTACGTCGACAATGACCCCCTGGTGCGCGACGTCGACGCGTACGCCATCGTGAACCAACTGATGGATGCGCTGCCCTCCGGTAGCTACCTCGCGCTCAACGACGGTACCAACGTCGTTCGTGGAAGAATTCGAGGAGGCCATTCAAGTCTGGAACCAGGCCAGCTCGGTCCCGTACCGCCTGCGCAGCATCGAGCAGATTGCCCGTTTCTTCGACGGCCTGGAACTCGTGGAACCCGGCGTGGTCTCGGTTCCGCGTTGGCGGCCCGAAGCGAATCCCTTCGGCGTCCCTGCCGAGGTGGACGAGTTCGGCGGCGTGGGGCGAAAGCCCTGACCGGCTAACCCACACAGAAGACGGCGCGAAGGAGGACGGGCAATGGTGCAGGAGAGGAGGGCAGAGTCAGGTTTTGAGATCAAGCCGGTGTACCACGCGCAGGACGTCGCAGACGGGCTGGCCGAGCGGCTGGGCGAGCCCGGGGAGTTCCCGTTCACCCGCGGGGTGTACCCCACCATGTACACCCAGCGTCCCTGGACAATGCGCCAGTACGCCGGGTACGGCACCGCCACTGAATCCAACGCCCGCTATCACCAGCTTCGCGAGGCCGGGCAGACCGGCCTGTCGGTGGCCTTCGACTTGCCCACGCAGATGGGTTACGACTCCGACGAGGCGATCGCGCACGGCGAAGTCGGTAAGGTCGGGGTAGCTATCGATTCGATCGAGGACATGCGGACGCTGTTCGACGGAATCCCGCTGGACGAGGTGTCCACCTCGATGACGATCAACGCTCCCGCGAGCGTGCTGCTGCTGCTCTATCAATTGGTGGGGGAAGAGCACGGCGTGCCGGGCTCAAGACTGACCGGAACGATCCAGAATGACGTGCTCAAGGAGTACATCGCGCGGGGCACCTACATCTACCCGCCAGCGCATTCGCTGCGGCTTACCTCGGATATCTTCGCCTATTGCCAGGCCGAAATTCCGCGCTGGAACACCATCTCGATCTCCGGGTACCACATGGCCGAGGCGGGCGCGAACCCCGCGCAGGAGATCGCCTTCACACTGGCCAACGGGGCGCAGTACGTGCAGGCCGCGCTGGATGCCGGGATGGTCGTCGACGAGTTCGCGCCGCGGTTGTCGTTCTTCTTCGTCTCCCGCACCACGCTGCTGGAGGAGGTTGCGAAGTTCCGCGCGGCCCGGCGGATTTGGGCTCGGATGATGAAAGAGCGCTTCGGCGCGCAGCACCCCAAGTCGCTGATGTTGCGATTCCACGCTCAAACCGCCGGGGTGCAGCTCACCGCACAACAGCCCGAGGTCAATCTGGTCCGGGTTACCGCGCAGGCGATCGCGGCGATCCTGGGGGGCGCCCAGTCTTTGCACACCAACGCCTACGACGAGGCGATCGCGCTGCCCACCGAGAAGGCCGCCCGGCTGGCCCTGCGAACTCAGCAGGTGCTGGCCTACGAGACCGACCTGACGTCCACAGTGGATCCCCTTGCCGGCTCCTACGCGGTTGAGGCGATGACCGACGAGGTTGAGACCGCCGCGGTGGCCTTGATCGAGAAGGTGGACGAATTGGGTGGCGCGGTGCGCGCCATCGAAGCAGGCTTTCAGAAATCAGAGATCGAGAAAACCGCCTACCAGACCGCCAAGGAGATCGACTCCGGCGGCCGTGTAGTGGTCGGGGTCAACCGTTACCGGCTCGACACTGAAGATCCTTATCAGCCCCTGCGGGTGGACCCGGCGATTGAGGACAGTGCCCGGGCGCGGCTCGCCGCGCTGCGCTCGACGCGATCGTCGGTCGAGGTCGACCGCGCCCTTGATGAGTTGCGACGCGCCGCTAACGACGTACACAGCAATGTGCTGTATCCGATGAAGCGAGCGCTCGCCGCCCGCGCCACCGTAGGCGAGGCGTGTCACGCGCTGCGTGACGTGTGGGGCACCTATGTGCCTTCAGAGAAGCTCTAACCGGTATCGGGCAGAATCATGGAATGAGTACAGCGGCTACTGCCCTCGCCGCCGCCGTTGAGCGGCACGAGGGCGGCTTACGCTGTCCCACAGCATCCACGCCGAGCCCGAGCTCGCCTTCGCCGAGCACCGCAGTGCGGCCAAGATAGCCGACCTGATGGCGGCCGAGGGCTTCGAGGTGAAGCGTGGCGTGGCCGGCCTGGATACCGCGTTCACCGCGGTCTACGGCGCGGGCAAGCTGGTGATCGGACTGTGCGCGGAGTATGACGCGTTGCCCGAGGTGGGCCACGCCTGCGGGCACAACATTATCGCGGCGTCGTCGGCCGGAGCGGCATTGGCGTTGCGCGAGGTCGCCGACCAGCTGGACATAACGATCAAGTTGATCGGAACGCCTGCCGAAGAGTCCGGTGGGGGCAAGGTGCTTCTCCTGCAGCGAGGGGCTTTCGACGACGTGGCGATGGCGATGATGGTGCATCCGGCACCGGAGGAGACCTGTGCGTGCACCTCGCAGGCCATCACCGACCTTCAGCTGCGCTACACCGGTAAGGCGGCGCATGCGGCCGTCGCGCCGCACAAGGGTCGCAACGCCGCCAACGCCCTCACCGTCGCCCAGGTGGCAGTGAGCCTGCTGCGCCAGCATCTGGAAACCAGGCAGATGCTGCACGGCATCGTCATCCATGGCGGTGCCGCGCCTAATATCGTTCCCGCGGACACGTCGGCCCGTTACTATCTGCGAGCGCCCAACGTCGAATCCCTGCAACAGTTGGAGACTCGGGTACGGGCTTGTTTCGAGGCAGGTGCCGTAGCCACCGGGTGCGCCCACGAGGTGACCCAGGTTTCTCCCGTCTACACCCAGCTCACTCCCGATCCGTGGCTCGCTTCGGCCTACCGCGCAGCGATCACCGGGCTCGGCCGCACCCCCTTGAATGCCGAGGAAGAGCGGGAACGCCAGACCGGCAGTACCGATATGGGCAACGTGTCCCAGGCGCTGCCGGCGATCCATCCGACCATTGCGGTCGACTGCGGAGACGCGGTGAACCACCAGCCTGAGTTCGCCATGGCGTGCGCCACGCCCTCGGCGGATCGTGCCGTGTGTGACGGGGCGCTTGCCTTGGCGCTGACCGGGTTGGCGGCGGCCACCGACGGCGGGCAGCGGGAGCGGCTAATCGGCGGAGTGTCTCGGCGCCGCGTGGCTCCGGCGACCGCCGCCGGAGGTACTTTGTGACACCGCGGCCGGACCCGCCGGGAAGGTCAGGGGCCCAGGCCCGCGCATGGGCGGGCGCGCAGTTCAGCGACGTAGTCTTCCGGGGCGCCGGCCGACTCAGCGGCATCTGCGATGACGCCGAGGTAGCGCGCCGAGGGCAGCCCGCCTTCGTAGGCGTCGAGTACGTAGAGCCAAGCAAGCACCGAGCCGTCCAAGGTGTGCACCCGTAGCCTCAGCTTCTTGTGTAGCCCGAAATCGCCACCCTCCCAGCGGTCGAGCAGCTTTTCGTCCTCCGGGCTTACATCGTAGATCACGACAAAGACCTGGGAGAGGGGATCTTCGACAACGGTGGCCAGCGGCCCCTCCCAACCGAGGTCCTCTCCGCCGAAGGTCAGCCGCCATCCCATCAGCCACCCGGTCATCGCCATTGGCGAGTGCGGCGCGCGCTCGGCCATCTGTGCGGGATCCATGTTGGACCCATAGGCGGCATAGAACGGCACGCGCGATAGCGTAGCCGCCGCGCTATGTGTTCCGGTGATCCTGCCACCGCCGTCGACTACGCTTCGTTCGGAGGTGCGCACTAAGCGTACTGGCCGTCAAACAACCTTAGACGTGCACACGCGTCTTACCGGAGAGGCCTGCATAAGGAGGTTGCGCCGATGCGGATCGTTGCCTGCGGGCTGATCGTGGGTGCGGCCCTGCTGGGTGTCGTCCCGATGGCTATGGCCGACGCCCCGGTCAGCGACTCGGTCAGCACCAGTTCGGGTTCGGACAGCCAGGCAGCACCGCAGGCCGAGGTGAGCATGCTGGCAGTGTCGCTCACCGTGGGCGGCGCGGTTGCCACGGCGGGATCCGGCCTGGCGCTGGTGTTGACCCGGCGTCGCGTGGTCAGCCGTCCACCCAGTTAAGGGTTCGGGTGACCGCCTTGCGCCACTGGGCGTAGAGGTTCTCGCGCCGCTGCGGGTCCATCGTCGGGTCCCACCGCCGGTCCACTTCCCAGTTGTCCCGAAGTTCCTCTACCCCGGACCAGAACCCGACCGCGAGGCCAGCGGCGTAGGCGGCGCCTAACGCGCTGGTCTCGCTGATCACGGGCCGGATCACCGGGACCCCCAGAATGTCGGCCTGGAACTGCATGAGCAGCTCGTTACCCACCATCCCGCCGTCCACCTTGAGCGAGGCCAACTCGGCTCCGGAGTCGGCGTTCATCGCGTCGAGTACCTCGCGGGACTGGAACGCGGTCGCTTCCAGCACCGCCCTGGCCAGGTGCCCCCGGTTGACGTAGCGGGTCAGGCCGACGATGGCGCCGCGAGCGTCGGAACGCCAATACGGGGCAAACAGCCCAGAAAAGGCGGGCACGAAGTAGGCCCCACCGTTATCCTCGACGGTCGCCGCCACGTGTTCGATCTCCGCCGCCGAGGAGATCACGCCAAGGTTGTCCCGCAGCCACTGCACCAGTGACCCGGTGACCGCGATTGAGCCCTCCAACGCGTACACCGTGTCCTGCGATCCGATCTTGTAGCAGACCGTGGTGAGCAGCCCGTTGCGGCTGTTTACCTTCTCGGTGCCGGTGTTGAGCAGCATGAAGTTGCCGGTGCCGTAGGTATTCTTGGCCTCCCCAACGGCCAGGCAGGCCTGCCCGAAGGTGGCCGCCTGCTGGTCACCGAGGATGCCGGCAATGGGCACCCCGGCCAGCGCGGCCGGCTCCCGGACCGTGCCGTACACCTCCGACGACGAGCAGATCTGCGGCAGCATTGACACCGGGACACCCATCTCCCCGGCGATGCCGTCGTCCCAGCGCAGCGTGTCCAGGTCCATCAGCAGGGTTCGGGAGGCGTTGGTGGCGTCGGTGACGTGCAGTCCACCGGAGGCGCCGCCGGTCATGTTCCACAGCAACCAGCTGTCGATGGTTCCAAAGCACAACTCGCCGTTGTGCGCCCGTTGCCGGGCACCATCCACCCGGTCCAGCATCCAGCGAACCTTGGGGCCGGAGAAGTAGGTGGATAGCGGCAACCCGGTGCGAACCTGGTACCGCGTCGGTCCCGCATCGCCGCCGAGGTCAGTGCACAACCGGTCGGTGCGGGTGTCCTGCCACACGATCGCGTTGTGCACTGGCTCGCCGGTGAGCCGGTCCCACACCACCGCGGTCTCCCGCTGGTTGGCGATGCCCACCGCAGCGATATCACCTGACGTCAGGTCCGCCTTAGCCAGTGCCCCGTCTGCGACCTCCTGCGTGTTCGCCCATATCTCCAGCGGGTCGTGCTCCACCCAGCCGGCTCTGGGGTAGTGCTGCCGGTGCTCCCGCTGGTCTGCGCTCACCACCCGACCGTCGTGGTCGAAGATCATGCACCGGGTGGATGTGGTGCCTTGATCGATCGCTGCGACGTACTGGCTCATCGACTCGGGACGTTAGCGGGTGTACTCGCACTCAATGCTCTACTGGCCAGCACGCGAGGGCGAAGTGGTGTACGAACGTGCCTCCTCCAGCCGTCTTCCGGAGCACGCAGGGTAGTCGACGGTTTGACTGGAAGGATTCTCGGCGCCGACTGAGCGCGCTGCATCGTGTTGCCCTGCTCAATGGCTGCTACGTGCGGTTTCACCCAGACCTCGGTCTGGACCGGTTCTGCTTGCGGGATTGCTGCTCGTTGGCAGTCTGTACCGCTTTATTCTCTGCCCGTGCCGCCAGCTCATCCGAGGAGGAAGGTTCGTGAGTGACTGCTGATTTCGGCAGTTCCTGGTTGAAGGCTCGAGACACCTCGTGGAGGGCGGAGGTCACTTCGCTGGGGATTACCCACAACGTGTTGCCCTGACCCTGGGCGAGCTGCGGCAAGGCCTGGAGGTACTGATAGGCGAGCACCTTGGGATCAGGGTCGTTGCGGTGGACGGCTTGGAAGACCTGGTCGATAGCCCGTGACTGACCCTCTGCCTTCAGGATCGCGGCGGTCCTTTCGCCCTCGGCGCGCAGGATCGCGCCCTGCTTGTCGCCTTCCGCGGTGAGAATCTGGGACTGGCGCTGACCCTCGGCGCTCAGGATCGCAGCCCGCTTGTCGCGCTCGGCCCGCATCTGCTTCTCCATCGCGTCCTTGATGCTCTTTGGTGGGTCGATGGCCTTGATCTCCACCCGGTTGACCCTCAGGCCCCACCTGCCGGTGGCATCATCGAGTACGCCGCGCAACTGGCTGTTGATGCTGTCGCGGGAAGTCAGCGTCTTCTCCAGGTCCATCGAGCCGACGACGTTGCGCAGCGTGGTCACCGTGAGCTGCTCGACAGCCTGCAGGTAGCTGGCGATCTCGTAAAAGGCTGACCGCGCGTCAGTGACCTGGAAGTACAGCACAGTGTCGATCTCGACTACCAGATTGTCCTCGGTGATGACCGGCTGGGGGCGAAACGAGACGACCTGCTCGCGCAGGTCGATCACCGGATAGACCCGCTCGACGAACGGGATGACGAAGTTGAGGCCGGGCCGCAGGGTGCGGTGGTAGCGGCCCAGCCGCTCGACGTTGCGGGCTCGCGCTTGAGGCACGATGCGCACTGACCGCAGCACGACGAGGACAACGAGTAGGGCGACGAGTAATCCTGCGATCAGTAACGGGTCCATTAATTACTCCCGGGGATAGACGAGGGCGACGGCGCCTCTGATCTCCATGACGTCGACGGTCGCTCCGGCAGGGATCACGAGAGCGTCGTGGTAGGCCCGCGCCGTCCACTCCTCGCCGTCAATGCGAACCCTGCCGCCCTGCGCGGTCACCTCCTGCAAGACATACGCCGACTTGCCGACGAGCGCGTCTATGCCGAACCGCTCCAGACGGGGTTGGAGCAGGTGGCGCCGGGCGACCGGCCGGATGAGTGTGAGGCCGGCCACAGAGGCGACGGCGAAGACGAGGAACTGGATGGGCAGCGGGAATCCGATCGCAGCGGACACAGATGCGAACAGGGCAGCACCGCCGAGTAGCCCCAGCGCAGCGGTCGGCACGAACATCTCGGCGATACCCAGCAACACCGCGAGGATCAGCCAGATGAGCCATACATCCATGGGCCGGCCTCCTGAACCGTCAAACGGTCCGAAGGGGCGCAAAATTCCCTGCGTACGTCAGCGTCCGGCCCTGGGCGCCGGAAGCACGCACTCTGTCGCGGTTCCGCCGGCTCAGCCGCCCCAGCTAGGGCCCATCAGCTCTCGTCGCCCGTCGTCCGGCTGGGCGACAAGGTGCTCGGCAACCTCGGCCTGGACAAGGTGACCCCGGATGCAGTTATCGCAGGACTGGTTGGCTTGCGGCTTTTACCTGTAACGAGCGTGGCTTGTCAGCTAACTGGTGATCCACCGCCACTGTTCTCTCAGTTCGACCACACACGGCTCAGTGAACGGACGCAGTGCAACCAGAAGCTCTTCAATTCTTGTTCTGGCCGGATGCGTCGGCCGTTTAGTCCAGATATCCATTGCTTCTTTACCCACGGCCGTGGCACCGTCGTGTTCGCCAGCTTGGGTCAACGCGACAGCGAGGTCGACCCTGGCGCTGGTACGAGCGACCGGCCAGGGGACTGGGTCCGCGTCGCATAGCTCGATAGCCTGAGTCGCCCAGGTGCGGGCACGGGCAGGCTCGCCGAGCCAGACGTAGTGGTACCCGCGTAGTACAGCACATAGGGCATGTCGAATGAGAAAAAGCTGCGTGTTTGAGGTTCCGAGCGCAGGTTGAGAGCATGCTCAGCGCGGGACAATGCTTGCTCCGCTTTCGTGAGATCGCTGCGTCGCGCGTGAGCGCGTGCTTCGAGCGCACATGCTCGGACCAGGGCGGCGGATCCGATCGGTGATATCTCCTGGCCGGCTTGGGCGAAGGGCCAGTGACGCCTCGGCCACCAAGCCAGACAGCCAACCGGCCACCACGTAGAGACGACAACGCTCGCGCAGCGTCAGCCTGCCATCCAGAAGACGAACGACATACCGCCGCCAGGACAGCACCATCTCGCGAAACTCCGCTGGGGGAACGGCGAAGTACTCCACGCCCAGCCATTCGACCAGTTCCTCAAGCTGCCCCAGGGTGCCCGCGCCGAGGTCGGATGCCTCGGTCCGACGCAGCAGCTCAACCGATTCCAGTGTCGGACTGGTCCCCTGCATGGCGGGAGCAGCAGTGGCGTCGAAGAAACGGTCGCGCTGGACGTCGGAAACTTTCTCCAACGCATGATCGAGCGCACGGCGCAACGCCAGGCTCGGCGGATGGGTGCCCCGCTCGGCGTTGCCAACCGTCCGCTTGGCAAACCCCAGCACGGTCGCGAACTCATCCTGGGACAAGCACAGCCCCACCTCACGGAACCGACGGATCCTCGCCGCAGTCCACTCCACCGGCGAAGAGTAACGCAGACCTGCCACCAGATTGCCCCTGACAAGCGATCGCGATTACCACCCACAAGCAGGTTTGCTTCGAGACACCAACATCGAAGGCAACTCGCTCTGCCATTCAGAGAGTTTGGGACTTTAGCGACCGCTACCAGGAGGAGGCGGTGGGGCGACCCTGCGCACCATCCACGCAGATCTGGGTTCCGCTGATCCAACTGGCCCGCTCGGACAGCAGAAATGTCACCACGTCCGCCACCTCCTCGGGCGTACCGAGGCGGCCAAATGGGAAGTCTCGTTCGACAAACTGTGCGAAGCGCTCGGGAGCCCGATCGCGGAATGAATCCCAGTCACCGCCAGGTGACAGGATGGAGCCGGGGCTGACGGCGTTCACGCGGATTCGCTCGGGGGCCAGCTCGCGCCCGAGTTCCATGGCGAGGTAGATTTCGGCTGCCTTGGCCGAGCCGTATTGGGGATACGGCGCGGGTTTCCATCCAGAGATTGAGGCAATGATGATCACCGCACCGCCGCCGGCCTGTTGCATATGCGGCACACACGCGCGGATCGTCCGAGCGGTGTGCCCGACGTTGAGCTCGAACGTTTGTCGCCAGTCTTCCGGTGTTGAGGCGAGGAACCGTCGTTCCCCGGCATTCGGCCCTGCGTTGGTGACTAGCAGATCAACTTGACCAAGCTCGGTAGCGGCCTCAGCTACGAACCGCTCGACCTCACCGTCCTGTCCCACGTCAGCGAGGACGCCACAGGCCCTCACGCCGTAGTCTCGCAGTTCTCCGACAGTACGGTTAAGGTCTTCGCGACTACGAGCACAAATCGCCACCGAGCAGCCCTCACCGGCCAGACGCAGCGCAATTGCTCGGCCGATCCCTCGACTGCCGCCGGTGATGAGCGCGGCCTTATCTGCTAGTTGGAGATCCACCGCCACCGTTCTCTCAGTTCGACCACGCACGGCTCAGTGAAGGGACGCAGCGTCATGAGAAGTTCCTCTATTCGTCTTCTGGCTGGAAGCGTCAGCCGCTGCGCACAGATGTTCAGTGCTTCTAAGCCTACGTTTGATGCCTCTTCCAGTTCGGAATCTTGCGCAAGCGCGATCGCCAAATCGATCCGTGCGGTGGCCCGACCAACTGTTGGCTCTGGTTTGTTGCCTCTCGATTCAACAGCCTCGCTCGCCCACATGCGGGCATTGGACGCGTCGCCGAGCCAGATGAAAGAAGTCGCTGCACAATACGGCAAGTAGGAGGATCCTAATGAGTAAATGCTCCGGACTAGGGGGTGTGCCAGCACATTCCAAGCATGCTCAGCGGCGTCCAGGCCTGCCAGTGTGCCCCCGCGATCTCCAATCCGCGCGCTGGCGCGTGCTTCGTGGGTGCAGGACCGGACCAGGGCGGCGGATCCGATCGGTGATATCTCCTGGCCAGCTTGGGCGAAGGCGACCGCCTCGCGTGGATCCCCGTCATATAGCGCGATCTGTGCCTGTGTCCCGCGGACCCAGCCGGCAAGGCACGCATCCCCGACCTCCTGAGCCAATGACAGCGCGGTCGCACAGTGCGGCTCAGCGTGGTCACCCAAGGCCAGTGACGCCTCGGCCACCAAGCCAGACAGCCAACCGGCCACCACGTAGAGACGACAACGCTCGCGCAGCGTCAGCCTGCCATCCAGAAGACGAACGACATACCGCCGCCAGGACAGCACCATCTCGCGAAACTCCGCTGGGGGAACGGCGAAGTACTCCACGCCCAGCCATTCGACCAGTTCCTCAAGCTGCCCCAGGGTGCCCGCGCCGAGGTCGGATGCCTCGGTCCGACGCAGCAGCTCAACCGATTCCAGTGTCGGACTGGTCCCCTGCATGGCGGGAGCAGCAGTGGCGTCGAAGAAACGGTCGCGCTGGACGTCGGAAACTTTCTCCAACGCATGATCGAGCGCACGGCGCAACGCCAGGCTCGGCGGATGGGTGCCCCGCTCGGCGTTGCCAACCGTCCGCTTGGCAAACCCCAGCACGGTCGCGAACTCATCCTGGGACAAGCACAGCCCCACCTCACGGAACCGACGGATCCTCGCCGCAGTCCACTCCACCGGCGAAGAGTAACGCAGACCTGCCACCAGATTGCCCCTGACAAGCGATCGCGATTACCACCCAGCGCCTGCTGCTGGGGTTGGCCGATGGTGTGGAGGAACTGTGCCGCCCTTGCCGGCGCGGTCGGTTGGGGCTGCCAGTAAGTTTCACCAACGGCCACGTATGCCTTCGCCTGCCTCCACTTGATCCTGAGGAAACCCGCTGCCTAAAGGCGGCGGACGTCAAGCTCCACGCCGCCTACACCGCCCTGGCCGAGCAACTTCCTGCTCTACCGTGATCATCTGTGAAATGTGATGCATCATGCTGGACTCTTCGACCGCGACTCGGATCGAAGCTGCCGAGGCACACGCCACGGTGGTCAGCCACACCTGTGCTGTCACCACGTGGGCATTGCGCTATTTCGGGCCGTGGTGGAACGCCATCGATGCGCCATTGACCAGCGGCTCTGACACCGTCAGCAGCCCGGTTATCGTGGCCGAAGTCGACCCGCGTCGTTTCGCCGATCTCGCCGCCCAGGGTGACCGGCAGTCCACATGAGGAGACCGTTTACGCGAGCACCAATGCTGGTCGCCCACGGCGACGACGGTCCGTGCACGTACTGTCACCGACCGAAGCTCCTGCTGACCCGCTACTGCGGTTGGGAGCTGCCCGCCAACGACCGCATCTTCGTGCGTGCGGACACAGGTGAAGTGCAGATCCTGCCCTGGCCGGCCGCCGCCGCGATCGGCCTTGGGCTGCTGGATGCACTCGCCGACTCGGCCACCCATGATCAAGCCCGCGCGACGGCCCGCGAACAGCTCGCGTGCCTGCCCCACCACGCGGTGACCCTCAGCCACGACATCACCGCCAACATCGACGTGCTCGGCAAGATCGCCGCTTCTGTCTCATCGAAGGAGTAAGGACCCATGGCTGAACAACCCAGGAAGCCCAACGAACGCAAATTTCGTCAGTTCCTGAATCCTTCAACCACTGCCTCCACCACCGGTTGCTAGTAGAAGCTTGCAGCTGGCTCGTATTCTTTCGGTCTTACTCGAATTATCTCATTCGGAAGCACGTGCACTCCCCACGAAGCGAGCTTTTCAAGGCTTCTGTCGAATTCTGGATGTGCTGCTAAGCTTGGCTTGACATACGGCGCCACAATGGTAGGCAACTTGAGCCCAAACGCCTCGTTGAGTATACCTAGCGCAAAGGTGTCGTTGATGCCCGCCGACCACTTGTTGATGGTATTGAATGTGGCAGGCACCACGGCGATGGCATCAGCCCGTGGCAACACGTCCTGATCGCCCGGTCGCTGAAAGTCGTGCCGGACGGGGTAGCCCGTCTGCTGTGCAAGTGCAGGGCAATCTAGCCAACTCGCCACACGCGGAGTGGAGATGACGCAAATTCTCCAAGTTGCATGGTGAAGTAACTCGACCAGCTCATCGATTCGTTGGGCGGGCGGCGCCGCACAGACGATGAGGTAGAGCACCGGCGTCACCGGCAATTCGGTCATTGAATCAAACTGGCCCGTTGAGCCAGCCCTCGCAAGCGGCCGCGCTGGATGTCGGAGGCATTCTCGAAGACGCGGTCTAGCGCCCGGCGCAGCGCCAGGCTCGGCAGATGAGTGCCGTGCTCCGCGTTGCCGATCGTCCGCTTCGCGAACGCCAGCGCGGTGGCGAACTGATCCTGCGACAGGCACAGCCCCACCTCACGTAGCAGGCGGATGCGGGCCGGGGTCCACTCCACCGGTGAAGCGTAACTGCCACCGGATTGCCACCAGTCAGCGATCGCGGTTGCCAGCCGCGCGCAGGTTTGCTTGGCAACAGCCGATACTGCGGCACTCGATCCAGGGAAAGCGTGAGAAGAAGTGACCGACGACAACACCGTGCAGCCGATAGACCAAGCGATCTACGACAGCCAATCCCTCGAGTCGCCGCCTGCGGAATGCGCTACGGACACGGCCCCTGCACCATCCTCTGGATCAAAGCCAGCGACAAGGGATGGGTGCTTTTGCCCCACGGCATGCCTGACCTCGCCGTCTGCCTTCCCACCGACGAACTCGTCACCATGCTCGACCGGCTGCGGGCCAAGCTTTAACAAGCCCACGACCGCGCCCCCACGCGGTAGCGTTCAGACGGAGCGGGTACGGACGCAGGGGGTGGGACGGACCGGTGCAGCAGGCCGAGCGCGAGCACCAGCAGCCCATCGGGGGGTCAGCCCCAGGGCAGCTCGGTCCGGCGCAGCGAGCGGCCAACTGGCAACGGCTGGCCGATGAGCAGTTCGACGTCGTGGTCATCGGTGGCGGTGTGGTCGGCTCCGGTGCGGCGTTGGATGCCGCCACCCGGGGTCTCAAGGTCGCCCTGGTGGAAGCTCGGGACCTGGCCTCGGGCACATCCAGCCGGTCATCCAAGCTGTTTCACGGCGGCCTGCGCTACCTGGAACAGTTGGAGTTCGGGCTGGTCCGAGAGGCCCTGCACGAGCGGGAGCTGATGCTCAGCCGGCTGGCTCCACACCTGGTCAAACCGGTGAGCTTCATGTACCCGCTGGCTCACCGGATCTGGGAACGGCCCTACGTCGCCGCCGGGTTGGCGCTCTACCAGACGCTGGGCGGCGCACGATCAGTGCCCGGTCAGCGCCACCTGACCCGGGCAGCAGCACTGCGGCTGGCGCCGGCGCTGCGCCGCGACACCCTCATTGGTGGGGTGCATTACTACGACGCGATCACCGACGATGCCCGCCACACCATGACGGTAGCCCGCACTGCTGCCCACTACGGCGCCGTGGTGCGCAGCTCGACGCAGGTTATCGGCTTTCTGCGGGAGGCAGATCGGATCTGCGGCGTCCGCGTGCGGGACTGCGAGACCGGTGAGGAGACCGAGGTCGAGGCGCATGCGGTGCTCAATTGCACGGGCGTGTGGACCGATGAAATCCAGCGGTTGTCCGGCGGGCGGGGTCGGTTCCGGGTACGCCCCTCCAAGGGGGTGCACATCGTGGTCCCGAGGGACCGCATCGTGTCGGAGTGCGGGCTGATCCTGCGCACCGCGACGTCGGTGCTGTTCGTCATCCCGTGGCGCAGCCACTGGATTGTTGGCACCACTGACACCAGGTGGAACCTCGACCTCGCGCATCCCGCGGCCACTCGCGCAGACATCGACTACCTGCTGGACACGGTCAACTCGGTGTTGGCCACGCCGCTGGGCTACAGCGACATCGAGGGCGTCTACGCCGGGCTGCGGCCGCTCCTGGCGGGAGAGCGCGAGGAGACCTCCCGGTTGTCCCGAGAGCACGCGGTCGCCCGGGTGGCCCCTGGACTGGTCGCCATCGCGGGCGGAAAGTACACCACCTACCGGGTGATGGCGGCCGACGCGGTGGACGCGGCAGTGCCCGATCTGCCCGGTCGGGTTGCTTCCTCGATCACCGACAAGGTGCCGCTGCTCGGCGCGGACGGTTACCACGCCCTGGTCAACCAGACCGACACGCTGGCCGCCCGGCACGGACTGCACCCCTACCGGCTGCGGCACCTGCTGGACCGTTACGGCTCGGCGGTGCACCAGGTGCTGGAGCTGGCCGCGGACCGCCGCGACCTGCTCGCGCCGGTGCGCGACGCGCCGGACTACCTCAAGGTCGAGGTGCTGCACGCCGCCAGCCACGAGGGAGCGCTGCACCTGGAAGACGTGTTGACCCGGCGCACCCAGATCTCGATCGAGTACCCGCACCGGGGCGAGGCATGCGCCGCTGACGTCGCCGATTTGATGGGCGAAGTGCTGGGCTGGAGCTCCGCGCAGCGGCACCGGGAGGTGGAGATTTACCTCGCCCGGGTGGCCGCCGAACGCGACTCGCAGCGCCAGTTAAGCGACTCCACCGCCGTCGCCCGTCGCGGCGCCGCCCCCGAACCCCGCCCCCAACTCCTCGCCCCAGTCAGTTGACCTCCCAACCGCCGACATGGAGAC